>CALHVV010000022.1 GCA_938036915.1 uncultured Candidatus Saccharibacteria bacterium | reverse complement strand
AAGGAAGACACCCACAAAATGGCCGAGGCCAACCGCTCCTTTTCCCACTTTGCTCGCGGTTAAGTTCTGCAGCGCAATGTACAAAACCGCCCGAGGTAGATTGCCTTGGGCGGTTTTGCTATGGCTGCATAGTGACTGACTGTGATAGTGGATGGTGTGCTGTGGTTTGCCGCAGAGCCTGGCATAACAGGGGTATGCTATGCATGTTGATTGGCCTTTGGTGGGGCATGAGAGGCCGTCTAGCAAAGACCACACAAATCTGCATACAGCGCCTTAGGGCTGGGCAGCTTTGCTAGTGGCTACCTCTTCATTACCATAAGAGTTATTTCAGTGCTGGAGTGGCGTAGTATCATCATCTGATATTTGCTCTACACACATGCAGTGACAGAGCAGAGGAGAGTAGAGTAGAGAGTAGAGTAGAGAGTAGAGAGTAGGGGTGCTACTCGTAAGGAGAAAAACGTGTAATCAAGACCAAAATGCTTGCGAAAAATATATAATTATCGTCCAAATAGCCACCACTGGTACGACAGGGGTACATATGGGGAAAATAATACGAAAATAAGGCCAAAAATAGCTTTGCAGGCGCTGGTTTTGTGCTATAATGCAAGTTGATACGATTACTTACTACCACGCTGCCACGCGCCACAAAGCACGCAGCAGGGAGGAATCGGCAGAAAGGAGCCAATGCCGTTAACCAAAATCATAGTGCGGAGTATAAAAAACTATGAGTAAAAGTAATAAATTTGAACTAAACAACAAAGGAATGGGTACATTTGAGACGGTAGCATTAGCAGTTGAAGAATATCCTATGCCAAAAGAAAACCTTACAGATCCTGAAGGTGATGGACTATGTATAGGCGAAGAAGCATATTACAAGCGTAGTGGCTTCGAAGCCCCAAGCAAATATTCTCCAGAGAGTGGCTGGATGAAGCACGTGCAAGAAGCATTGCGAAAGGCATTTTTTGAGGCGACGCGAGATGGCACGATTGATAAGAGTGCAGAAAAAGCGATAATGCACGAGTTGGCAAAGCTACGTGATGTTGAAGGTGGCCCTGCTATTGGGGAGAAGGTTCAGTTCAATGTTGATGGAGTGGTTATATTTGGTAGCCAAGAATACGTCAAGAGTCCAAAGGACAGCGATGTCCAATATTCTCCATACGCATCGTCGCTCAATTCCGAGGCGGCGATTTCTTTAGACGATGTGCGTCGTGATGTGGATAGCCAGCTTGTTATTCCGCTTGGGCCGGATGAGCAAATATATGGCAACTTTGAAGGAGCAGCTTTTTGCACACATCCAGACGACCCACAGCGCCATTTGTTTGGTTTCTTAATTCGCAAACCATGCTACGTGACAGATACAGACCAAATCATACCTGGTGAGTTTGGCGATAATGAGGTGAAGGTTCTTGTCCCAGTGTTCGACAGTATGAGCTATGTTGGAGCTAATCAATTTGGGTTGGCTGCATAGTAGTTGCAGACTGCCCACAGTTACTCATCTACTAATAAAACCAGTGCATATAGAGCACTGGTTTTTCTGTGCAAAAAATCTATGGTGATTGCAAAGAATAAACGAGGGGTGTGTCCTATGCCGTTGAACTTTTGAGTAGTGTGTATTGGCTGGTGTAATGTGCGCATTGTAGTAAGAAAATGATGTAATTTTTATGCTATAGGGGTGTTTGTGTGCTATATGGATTCTCTTTGTGTATTATAAATTGCTTGAGAACGAGCAAGAAAATGTCTGAATATAACAAGAATATATTCAGAGCAGTGGATGGTAAATTTAAAAAAGCATAGATATGATAATGTACTATACATAGGGCATGGTGATGAGTATTTTGTACACAAAGTGAGGCCAGTGCTTTATCAAATATATCTTTTTGTATATGATGACGTGCATGCTATGGAAAAGGAAACAGCAAGAGAGCATGAACAATATGCAAAATCGTTCATGCAATTTTTTGCTGCTGCATTGATGAGAGTACGAGTGGGCGCAAAATAGGCGAACCATGAGTGCGGTATGAATTGAAATACAAAAAGTAAAAAATGAGACAACAGCAAAGTATAATACAGAGCGACAAGCAGTTTTTTGTAGTAGCTGAGACATTTTTGCAAAATGATTTGCAAAAATATGAGTGAGCGCTGCATTATCAATAATTATTCTGTAGTAGAATATTATTTTTTGCCCGTTCTAATTGGTGTGCGGTGCGTATATTGCGATATTTTCGCATACAGAAAAAATAATAGAAGTGCACGACTGCGAAAAAATGATTTTTTAATGGCCAGAGTAGCAAGCGGATACTATATACGTGACAAAAATAATGGCGCATTGCGACGCTGTAATAAAAACGCTGATGGGCTATTTGTTATTGATAAAAAATTAGTAATGCCTAGCAAAAACGTTCACAACTTTGCAACATAATACGCGTGCACAATATTTTTTGCTACTATGCGAGTGATGAATGATGCAAGAATGGATTGTCTGGTAGTAGATATAAGATGAGTATGATGGCAGTGTGTACACCTATGTGCAAATTTGTGAATGAGCATGCAAAAAATGATATAGCTAGGTAGAAAGATGGAGGTGCGATGTACAGTATGTGTGATAAAAATGAAGTGCGTGTAGTAGCAGTGCAATATTTTCACATTTTTGATTAGGGAAATCTACAAAAATGAATGTGAGGTTGTGAGATAAAGTAGGGAGTGAGTTCGCTTGAGTAAATGACTGTCTTGTTTTGGCTAAAATCTGTGTGGCGCGTGCAAACACAAGAGACCTAGATGTGATATGAGAAGCAAATTAAGTAAAGGATTACCACGCTAAATCTCATGAACATAATATAATGATATTCATAATAAAAATTTGAGAATAATAAAACTCAGCCTGGCAAAGTGGTGCAAAAATATAATGCCAAGAAGCGATGATGGTTCGTGCGTGCCAAAAGAATGTAATGATTTTGATGAGGCGTGCATGACATGCGAACTATGTAGTGTGGTGGTTGATTGGTTTGTAAACAAAAATGGTATTTTTTGCCATGGTGTGATGCAACGATGGAGTATGTGACGAAAATTTTCTGCATCATGAGGCATGGTGGCACACGTTTGAGATGAGCTGAGTGTGTGAAAATAGTAGAAAAACATTCAACGATAGGCTTGGTAGTAAAATTGTTCATAACAAAATAGATGGGTGCGATGAGGGTTAGAAATAGTAGGCATTGGTGAGCCAAAATATGCGGTAAGTGCGAGTAACTTTATGGCCTAGATGGTGCTTTGTGAGTTAATGGTGGTGGTTGGATTTGCGTCTGCGCCACGCCAATATGATACAGTCACAAATTTTCATGATTGGTTGCATAATGCAAGGAAATGATGGTTGATAGTGAGATAGGCATAACCATTATATTAAAGCATAAGGTGTATAGAGCTAGCTCGATGGACTAGAGCGAAGTTAAAAAATGGATGGAGCTTGATGTGTACGATCCAGCGAGTGGGTTAGCATGGTGCTATTTTCATATTTTTGAGCGTAGGCGTCTAATTGTGTGTTGAGTGCGGGTGAGTATGCGATAAACATAAGCAGTGTATAGTGGTCATGGCTATTAAATACACACGATCTAATAGTATGCGATGTATGGAGGTGGGGCAGCTGGCTCTATATAAGTAGTGTGCAAAAATGAGATCGACATAATGGCTCCATGGAGTGCCATAGGTGGCTCTGACAAAAAGGCGCGAGGAGATAGCAAAACGATACTTCGCTTAAGGCAGAAGCGATAGCCAAATAAGCACAAGCGAAAACTTGCTCGATAATTTTTGCAGATACATCGCAGCATTGAAAGAGCTAAAAGAGCGAAAGATAAAGTGATATATACACGACAAGTACGGGTGGTTCATTTTTTCACATTTTGACATATAACGAGTATTATTTTCTAGACGCGATAGCGTTCAAAGGGTGCTTTGCTGAGCTTATATATAATATATGAGCATAATATATTAAGGACAGTGATTGGGCGAAGCAAGCGAATTTTAGCACCGTAATGTAATTATCTTTTTTGTAAAAAATGGATGGAGTATATGATCGCATCATGCTACTTCTTGGCTTAAGGCGGGATGGATAAGTGCTTGCAAGACAGGGCGCAATCATGCGGCGAATGAGGTAACTAACAACTTATAATTACACAGGGCACGTGACCATTCAGAAAATAGAAAAACTAAAAAGTACAACACCTCCACACCCCTGTACTTCGCTAGACTTTGCATGCTGTCTCGCGTATAATATAATGCGTTATTAACCTAAGTTTATCGTCCGGATAAACATCCATATGGATTCCAAAGGAGGTTTACATATGAAACAATATGAACTAACAGTTTTGATTCGGCCAGATCTAGAATCAAACCTTGAGGTACCACTTGCTAAAGTGCGTGAGCTGGTGCTCGGCGCTGGTGGTTCTATTACCAGCGAAGACAACTGGGGCAAGAAAAAGCTGCAGTATAGTATTAAGAAGGAAGACTTTGCGATATATGTCTACTTTGAGGTGGCGCTGCCTGCCGATGCACCACTAAAGATCAGCAATGCGCTGAATATTTCTGATGATGTGATCCGCTACTTGCTCGTCAAGGTGGACGAGAAGGGCCGCAAGCTGATGGCCGAGGCCAAAGCGCGCGAAGCTAGCCGCCAGACAGAAGAGTAAAAATTACCACAAAAACTCATAACCACAGTAAAGAATCGAGGAGGATGTATGGCTCGAGGATTTAGCAAAGTTATTTTGATGGGCAATTTGACGCGCGATATAGAGGTGCGCACCACAGCAAGTGGGCAGAACGTTGCGAATTTTACACTAGCGGTCACTCGCACGTGGCGCAACCAAAATGGCCAAAACCAAGACCAAACCAGCTTCATCAACTGTGTGGCCTGGGGGCGAACAGGTGAGACCATCGCGCAATATGTGAAGAAGGGCAGCCCGCTGCTCGTCAGTGGTCGCCTCGACCAGCGTAGCTATGACGATAAGGATGGCAACAAGCGCTCTGTTGTAGAAGTGACAGTAGAGGACTTTACCTTCGTTGGTGGTGGACGTGCTGACGGAAGTACAACACCAGCTGCAACGCCAGCTAACAGTGGTAGCAGCCAGGATGTTGTCATCGAAGACATTGACGACAAGCCGATTGACCTATCAGAAATACCATTTTAACAACATACTAAAGGAGAACAAATAATGGCCAAGCGCATGCGCAAGGACACACCAGTCTATTTTGACTACAAAGATGCAAAGACATTGCAAAAGTTCATCAATATTTATGGGCAGATTGAGCCACGCAGCCGCACAGGGTTGTCGGATAAACAACAGCGACAGCTCGCCGTAGCGGTGAAGCGGGCTCGTCACTTGGCGTTGCTGCCATTTGTGGCGCAAGGTTAGGAACTTTTTCAGCGCAGTACCTCTGTGACTGCGCTGGCGGATGTTTCGAACGAAGCAGCAACTACTAAACAGGAGATAGGTGATGTACCAACCAACTGACCTCAAAAAAGGCGTGATTGTGCAGCTCGATGGCAAGCCGTATCGGGTTGTGGACTATAATCAGAAGGTAATGGGCCGGGGTGGCTCTATTGTGAATGTGCGGCTGAAGAACTTGATCGATGGGAGCGTGCTGCCCAAGACCTTTAAGGGGCAAGACAAGATTGAGCCCGCTGAAGTGTCAACGCAGAGCGTGCAGTACCTCTATAATGATGGTGATACGTTCTATTTTATGGAGCCAACCAGCTTTGAGCAGTTTGAACTCGCTGCGGACCTCGTCGACAGCGCCAAGGATTACTTAAAGGAAGGGGATACACTAAGCTTGCAGTTCTTCGATGGTAAAGTGATCAATGTCGAGCTACCAAAAAACCTCTACCTCCAGGTGACCTATACCGAAGATGTTGTAAAAGGTGACACAACCAGTAGCGTGCTTAAGGATGCGACGCTGGAGACGGGCCTTGTCGTCAAGGTTCCAGCCTTTATTAAGACGGGTGACGTTATTTCTGTCGACACTGCAAGCGGAGAGTACCGCGAGCGCAAGAAATAGTGCCCTGAGAGCTCATGAGAGCCGCTCTCATCGCGTTGACATGCAAAAGTGAGGGGAATTGGGATAACACATATACACCGCGAAAAGCGGTGTATTTTTTGTGCCGTGTGATGCTTAAGCTGGAGCATCCTACAGATGTGATAAAAACAACGCAGAGTAGCAACGATTTTTGGCCAATTTTGAGCGTGAGCTTGCGGACACTCTGTATTTTTGCTGAGTAATAGGGGAAGAAAGAGGACGTAAATGATGTTGTAATAACTAACACATAAGGTTTGCTGTCAAGCTCGATAGGATCAAACTATTATTGTAGAGAATGCAACAAAGCTTTCTGTGACGAGGATAATGCCAAAATATACAAAGCATTGTAAAAAATACAGAATAGAAACAGAGAATACCTGGCGAACGTTCGGAATATGAGCGTCGTAGGAAGCACAGCGATTAGGCAAAACGATGATATGTGCACAACACAAAGGCGTAGCTATCGTGATGTACAAACAACACCACGATAGCTGGAGGGGTATAGTGAGTATAACAACGATGTTATAAGCGCAACGATTGTCTCGTGCAGCATGGAGCACGCACACATATGCTTACACCCAGGATAAACACAATAACCATAAGCATAAATGAACAAATTTTCGTTACGACACGCATTTACCTTTAGCAATATAATAACGCTTATGGCAATAGGGCATAATACAAAATGTACCAGAGTAAACATAAGCATAATATAAATAATGAACACACTTTTTTGTTGTGTAGCTGCGAAGCTATGTGCTTTGCTTTCGCGTGCTACTGCAAAAAATTGCAGATGGCGAAATGACGCATGGGCTGTTGCTGTGAGATAAAAAATGTGATCATTGTGCGCCGCGTCTATTTTTTGGGTTTGAGTATTTTTGATTTTGCTTTTTCGTGCACGTTTGTTGTGGCTGGCTGGAGTGTGTTTCATTTTTGATTTTTTGCAGGTTGGGCGAAACATAGCAAGGCGATATGTTGCTGCGAAGTATAGACTGCACGCACGAATGGTTGATGATAAAAATAATCATTGTTTGTAGATTTATGCAAAAATGGGTTGCTTGTTATCGCAGCTAGAATTGCTTGCAGATGGCTTATGCAAATTTTATAAAACACGCATAAATGCAAAATATCGCGCGATACATCCTGGCGTATCTATGTGCTGCGAGGATGCGAAATATACCATGTGGCATATACAAATACTCACGCTTGGCTTGCAAAAATGTGATGCTGTCAAAAACCAATCTTTTATTCAGACAAGTGGACTTGCTATGCGAAGCATCTGCCGCAGTGGCATCGTGTTTTGCTATGTATAGCGCTTTTGCGGGAGAATGAATGCGCAGCTCGTTGGTGATGTGGCACAGCCATACGAGCAAGATATTTCGCTATCACGATGCTCACTTAATTTTTGTTATGTATACTATATGTCTGGCTGAGTTGTCTTGTGTCTTGAATATCCTGCTCGCTTTCGGCAACGTGTGCGAATGAAGAATAGCATGCTGCAGTGCGCGATAGTTTGAGTGAGTTATTAATATAAAAGCTGCTATAGCGCGCAAAGAAAAAGCGGATTTTCTCTATCATCAAAATTTGAAACATGACGGAAGCAAGCAGTATATCCGCGCGCAGCAGTCTCATTCAATCTCATCATTATCATGCTCTATAGTCTCATGCATTGTGTAAAAATGCAGCAGGCCAATCGGCTTACACCAACTAACTATCCGCTCGCGCGTGCAGTATAATAAGAACATGCAAAAACAACGACTAGACAAAGCAATGGTGGCGCGTGGCCACGCAGCAACACGCTCGGCGGCCGAAAATTGGATTCGCCTTGGCAAGGTATTGGTGGATGGTGCGGTGGCGCACAAGCCAGGCATGTTTGTGGATGAGTCGACGCAGATAAAACTGGTGGCGCACGAGCGCTATGTGTCGCGGGCGGGGCTTAAATTAGCCAGCGTGGCGCAGCGGCTCAATATTTCATTTGATAATACTATTGTGCTTGATGTTGGTAGCAGCACTGGCGGCTTTACTGACTATGCATTGCAACATGGTGCGCGCATGGTGTATGCGGTGGACGTGGGGACGGAGCAGCTCCACTCCAGCCTGCGTGGCGACCCGCGCATCGAGCTGCACGAAAAAACTGACATTCGCAATTTTGTGCCGGCCACCACACCAGACATTATTGTCATTGATGTATCGTTCATTAGCCTGCGCAAAATTTTGCCGCACCTAGTGCACATTAGCAGTTCGCGCACCAGCATCATCGCAATGGTCAAGCCGCAGTTTGAGGCGCAGCGCGCGCAGCTTACGCGCAGTGGCATCGTCAAAAATGACAGCGTGCGCCGCGCCATCCTGCGCGACTTCGAGCAGTGGGTGCGCACCCAGTGTGTGATCATCGACAAAGCCGACAGCAGCGTCAAGGGTGCGCATGGCAACCAGGAGCGATTTTACCGATTGCAAAAAAGCACAAAGCGCTAACGTCTCATTGAGAACAAGCATCGTTGGCAGCTCCTCTTGCTATTCTCTCCAGCAGAGTAACATAAAGGCTGGCTACCTCCGGCCACACTCTTAGATTGAGAAAAACTAGTTTCACACTCCAACGAATGAAGCGGTGAGGACAGCGAGTGCTTCGAATGGATACGATCTAGGCTTTTGTATACCACCTGCCCGTATGAATCGTTATATATAATAAACAAAGACCTTGCATACCGCTTCGTATCGCACTCAATAATTGCCTATGCCAGATTCTGAAAAAGCAGAGAATAGGATAGTGCGAATAATATAGTAAATATAAATCCAAGTAACACATTACAGCACAACAAATAGCGCCATCACCACCGTCGGCCCATTGATGAGCACGCTCGCGATGGCATGCGCCGTCATTGGCACATGTATATTGCGCGTCGTGATGTATGCTAGGCTAAATGGCAGTGCCCACACCATGCCCAGCAGCACACCCCACGGTGCGACGAAGTGCTCTGCTGCAAACAATATAGCACTCAGCAAAGTGGTGCAGATGATCGCTGTGCGACTGGCTAGGCAGATCATTTGCTTGCGAAAAATTGTCTCCTCTACGATGGCGGGGAGAACGATGGTTGAGAGCGCAAAAAGTAGCAATTCGCCTGCCGTTTTGACTGGCATTGTAATGGCACCTGTGGCGAGGTGAGGGAAGGCTTGCTCGAGCAGGCTCGTCGCACCAAATGCTCCTGCTGCGCAAACCAGCGTGATTACTACCTGCCGCCAAAAGTGCCACCCACCAGCGAGCGCACGATACCACTGGTACATACTCACACTTTTTGTCGCGATGATGTAGCCAAGCAGCGCCACGAAAAATGCTGTATTGCTATAAACATATAGGTGCCGCGGCAGGACAAAACACGAGATGATGAAAATAACCTCGAGTATGACTGGTATGGCAATGCGCCGCATATAATGATACATATACTACCAGTGTACTCTTTGCTATACCTTCTGAGAAGATTATAGTAATAGTCCATGCAAAAACTCGCCACAAGCTCATGGCGAGTTTGCTCATGTTTCCTAGCTAGGATTACTTGCTTACATTAAATCGAAATTCTACCACATCGCCTGGCTGCATGACATAGGCTTTGCCTTCAGTGCGGATTTTGCCTGCTTCACGCGCTTTGGCCTCCGAGCCTGCTGCCACGAGGTCGTCATAATCCACCACCTGCGCCGCAATGAAGCCTCGCTCGAAGTCGGTGTGGATGACCCCGGCCGCTTGTGGTGCCGTCCAGCCTTGGTGGATCGTCCACGCGTGCACTTCCTTTGGTCCAGCGGTGAGGTAGCTCTGTAGGCCGAGCGTATCGTACGCTGCCCGGATGAGTTGTGTCAGGCCAGCCTCAGGCACATCATAGCTCGCCAGTAGTTCTAGCGCATCCTTTGCGTCGAGTCCCTTGAGCTCATCCTCTAGCGTGGCGCAAATGAAGAGCGCTGTACTGCCACGAGCTAGCGCCGCTAAGCGGGCTTTGGCCTCAGCGTTGGCAAGGGTGGCTTCGTCGACATTAAAGACGTAGATGACTGGCTTGGCAGTGAGGAGGTGGAGGTCGGCGATTGCCTCATGAATAATATTTTTGTTCAGATGAACAGGGGTACCGGCGGCAAGATCGTCACGCAGCTGCTGCAGATACTCAAGGGTACTGCGTGCCTTTGGATCAGCCTTAGCTTCTTTGCTGAGGCGGGTGAGGCGAGTCTCGATAGTCTGGATGTCTGCCAGCATGAGCTCGGTGTTAATAATGTCGATATCGCGCTGCGGGTCGACGGTGGTATCGACATGGACGATGTCGTCATTTGCAAAGGCGCGGACAATGTGGACGATCGCATCGCACTGGCGAATATGAGCGAGGAACTTATTGCCCAACCCCTCGCCACTGGCAGCACCAGCTACTAGCCCGGCGATATCGACAAAGGTCACCGTGGCCGGCACAACCTTCTCGGCGTGGTACATATCAGCTAGTACGCTCAGGCGCTCATCGGGCACAGGCACGATGCCAGTGTTGGGCTCGATGGTGGCAAAGGGGTAATTGGCTGCCAAAATATCATTGTTGGTGAGGGCGTTGAAAAGGGTCGACTTGCCAACATTAGGCAGGCCAACGATACCAATAGATAGACTCATATATATAGTATAGCAGCGCAAGGGAGAAATCGGCAGGAGAGAAGAGGGAAATGCGAGGAAGGTGGGTGCATTGTGCTTTATTTAATTATAAATTAAAGGCTCTTTCGTCGTTGGTGTGCTATTTTGCTTCATTACAAGATAAGCTCTGCGCCATCTCACGCTTACCCTCCTCACACTCCTCTTCCGGAACGCTATAAAGGTCGACATTCGCTGGATGTCGACCTCTTGATGCCAGGACTAAAAACAGATTATGACAATCTGTTTTCACACGCCATCGGATGAAGTGGTGAGGAGGGAGAGCTAACGATATTTATGAGCTATATAAGGATATATGGCGATGTCTCTGCCTTGCGTCATGAACACAGTGCACAATCGCCGTAACTTTGCTATAATCATAAGCATGACATTTGTACACTTTTGCCGCCAATCACTGGTGCGTGCTGGCCTGCTGGGGCTACTGTGCGCTGTGGGGGTGAGTGCGGCGCTGGGCGGGCTGGTGGTAGCTCGGCCTAACAATGAGGTAGAGGCGAAGCTGCCCGAGCTCTGCCGCAGTGGCAGTCCCTGTGCAGTAGTGTGGTTTTCGCAGCCTGGCGAGCGGAATTATTATAAGTCGGGTATATCGATTGACCACAATCAGACAGGCCTCGTCGATATTGTCATTCGTGGCTCGGGTTACTCGGGTAACCGCTCGGGTCCCTTCGACATTAGCTCGATGCACCTCGACCGCAACATGAATTGGAACTACAACCGCAATAGCCGTATCAAGAACGTCCAGTCGAGCGTGATGTACCGTGGGCGCGTCAGTGGCCAAAACCAATACACCAGCCAGGGGGGTGAAGTGCGAGCGCAACTCGACATTGGCCAGTTTGATATCCCGGTGGGGCAGTCGCGTACGGTGGGGATTGGCCTGTATAGCTGTATCTCGACTGATGGCGGGCATACCCTTGCCGCCAGCGAGAATATTGCCTGTGGTACGAGTGATGTGAAGGTGACGATCACGCGGCGCATCCCACCTTGGACGATCAACGGCCAAAGCTATGTGGGTAAGCAGTGGCCTGGTACGCAAAATATGCAAAAATCCGTCCGAGCCTTTCCGGGTGAACAAATCTACTGGGCGCATGATCTCCGCAACAATGGCCCCAACAGTGCAACCGTGTCCGTGGGGATGGATGGTACTGGCTTTGCCAATAATTACAGTGGTGGGCATAGCCTAGCGCGCAATGTGACGGGCCAGTCTGGACAGCTCTTTTATACGGTGTATCCGAGTGGCGGCATGACTGACCGCTTTACCAGCTACCGTATCCAAACGAGCGACGTTGGCCGCACACTCTGTCAACGGATATCGTGGTCACCTGGCATTGCTGGCGACCCAGCGTGGCGGCGCAGCGACCCGGCGTGTGCTAGTGTGCACTCAGACTTTGAGCTCTATCCATCGGCCACAATTGATGGCAAGAAGCTTGCCACGCTGGAGGGTGGGAATATTGCGCCCAGCCGGATTGACGAATCCATCCACAACACTGGTGCAAGCCTCGACAAAGACCGCACCGAGAGCGAAGCCGCGGCTTATCAGTTCATCGTGCGGGGGCAGCACCGCCAGCAGTTCCTTGGCAGCTTGAGCAGCATCTTCGATCGTGGGGCGGCAGTGGGCTATCCCTATGCCCTGGGTAGCTACAGCGGCAGCGACACAGCCTGCACCTGGCTGCGCGGCAAGCAGCCGATCGACTGCACCAACGAGCCCACCTTCCGCGAGAACAAAAAATATCTTGAGAGCCACACGCGCCTGAATGACACCAAAGATATCAACGCGGCCGATGCCAAGGTAGGGGATATGATCTGCCGCATCGTTGCTATCAAAGATTATAATTATAAACACACCGATGGCAACGAGCGTCGTATTTCCTCGCCCGCCTGTGTAACGGTGACGAAGCTACCATGGGTGCAGATCTGGGGTGGCGACTTGCGCGTCGGCAACGGCATTGGCGCGGCCAGTGGTAATGGCGATGCACAGATCGTTACTCTCAAGACAACCAAAGATGGCAATATGTATGGTAGCTGGGCTGAGTATGGCATGATGGCACCGCAAAATGGCGGCAAAATCCTATCAGCTACTGGTGGTGTATTGTCTGGCCGGCGGGGGTATGGTGGTGATTATGACCGCTCGAAGGATAGCCTTGCCTTTGCTAATACCGCTACACCAGCTGGCCGCTGGGCACCACCAACCAATGTGAAGGTGCCAAGCTTTGGCCGGGGTACAGCGGCTGGTACATCGATTGATGTCGGAAGCTTTGCTGGCCACAATGTGCGCACCGTCAATGGCGATGCCACCATCCACGGCACGCTGCCCGGCAGCAGCACGCTGGTGGTGGAAGCAGGCGGCACGGTGACGATCGATGGCGACCTGAAGTACGGCGCGACCACTGTTGATGACGCCACCAAGCTTTCGCAGCTCGTCATCAAGGCTAAGAATATCGTTGTTCGACATAATGTTAAAGAAGTGAATGCCTGGCTGATTGCTCAGCCAACCGGTGGCAGCGGGGGAGTCATCTCTACCTGCGACGAGATCCGTCACGTTGGTGCGTATTTCAATGGCCTCACCGCCGAGACCTGCAAAGAAAAGCTCACTATCAACGGTACCATCATGGCGCGCCAGCTCCAACTGCGCCGCACCTTTGGTGCTGAGAAGGATAACCTCGCCGAAGCTGCTGAGGTGCTCAACCAACGCGCCGACGTCTTTATGTGGGGCTCGCGTTACAATAAAAACAACGACCTGCCCATCACCACCGCCACCACAACAGAAGCCGCACCGCGGTTTTAGCCCAGGTGTAGTCATATTTAAGAGCTCTTTATCTTTCTTTGCATTTTTGCAATGCAAGTTTGGCGTATTTTCCTCCACCAACCCCCTTGCCTAAACCAATGTCGCTTATGTATAATAGATGAGTATGAAGTTTCAAAAAGGGTCGGGCGATTTCTTTGCACTCGATATCGGTACCAATGCCGTGCGGGTTTTGCAGCTAGCACCAGCTGGCGACGAGTGGGAGCTCGTAGCACATGGCTATGCGCCCGTTGACCGCCGTATTACTAGCAGCGATGCACCAGAGTCGCGCCGTCGCCTGGGCGAAGTTATTATGACTGCCGTGGGCCAGAGTGGTATCAAGACGAAGAATGTTGCGATTGGCCTGCCATCCAACAAGACCTTTACAACAGTGGTCGATGTGCCGCAAGTTTCCGATGCCGAGCTGCGCGCCACGATGAAATACCAGATAGACCAATATGTGCCGATGGCGGATGACGCCAAGGTAGACTGGGTGCTGCTGGGGCCATCGCTCCACGCAAGCGACCAGCAAGAGGTGCTGATTAGCAGTGTGTCTAAGGGGTATAGTGAGGATCAGCTGGAGTTTATCGAGGGCCTGGGGCTGAATGTGATTGCTATCGAGCCCGACCCAATTGCCATGGTGCGGGCCTTTGCGCCGCCGCAGCAAGCAGCAAATGGCGCCGCAGTGATGCTGATCGACATTGGTGAACTCTCGACCGACCTCGCCATTATCTACGGTGGGGCACCGCGCCTCGTCCGGACTATTCCGTCTGGTGTGAGTAGCTTCGTCAAGTCGGCAGTACAAAACCTCAGCGTCCAGGAAGACCAAGCCCGGCAGTTTATCCTCAAGTTTGGTCTGGCGGAGGATAAGCTCGATGGGCAGGTGGTGCGTGCTATTGAGGGTGCGCTGGATAACTTTGCCAGCGAGCTTATTAAATCGATCAAATTCTTCCAGACGCGCTACGCCAGTGCCCAGGTGTCGAGCATTACACTGACGGGCTTTGGCGAGATGATTCCACATCTCAGCGAGTATGTTGCGGCCAAGGTAGAGGTTCCGACCGCCCCGGGTAACCCCTGGCAGGGTATCCATATGCCGCAGACGAGCCAAGAGCAATTGGCTAACGTCGCACCAGAGTTTGCCACAGCCGTGGGCCTCGCAAAACGGAGGAACGACGCATGATAGAGATCAACCTCATCCCTGATGTCAAGCGCGAATACCTGCATGCCCAGCGCATGCGCAATGGTGTGATATCGCTCTCCATTCTCGTGAGCATCATCGCTGGCGCAGCGGTGGCGCTGCTGGTGGTGTATGTTGGTACGCAGAGCGCTCGCGAGTGGCTGACCGACAACGAGATTAAAGACCAGTACGGCAAGATTAGTAGTGTCAAAGATGCCAATCAGATCGTCACCATCCAAAACCAACTAGCCCAGCTCTCCTCGATGCACAAGGATAAAAGTATCGACTCGCGGATTTTCGATGTGCTCAGTGCCATCAATCCTGCTGCGCCCAATGATGTGAAGATGTCGACCGTTAGCCTCGACCCATCCGAGACGAAGCTCTCCATTGAGGGGTCAGCGACCAACAGCTTTGAGGCGACAGACAAGCTCAAGAAAATGATCCTCAACACCAAGCTGAGCTACACTGATGGCGATAACCGTGTCCAGACCGTCAAGCTGGCTGACGATGTGACGGTGAGTGATACCAGCTATGGCGAGGACGCCAGTGGGGCTAAGGTGCTGCGCTTCAAGCTGACCTTTACCTACCCCAAGGAACTTCTCGCTCATAGCTCCAAGAATCTGCGCATCGAAGCCCCAACTGGTAGTACTAATGTGACCGACTCGCGCTTGCATGTGCCCGATAGCCTCTTTACGCCCAAGGCGACCAACAAGGAGAAGAATTAAATGAGTAAGAAAGACGCCGCCATCCACAAGCGCCAACAGATCGAGCAATCCAGCCGAGTGATGTTCCTCTGGGTGGCTGGAGCCTCAGTAATTGTGGGTTTCGCGCTGGTGATATCGTGGTTTTTGGTGCAGCAAATTATCTTTAAAGAGCGGGTGCTTGGCGAGAAAAATAATACCGCTGCCGTACTCAAGAACAACAACGACGCAGTCGAGAAGCTACGCGGCGAGCTGAAGGTGCTCGAGACCAACTCACACCTCAATGCCAGCCGCATCAATAACGATGAGAAGGCGCTTCAGGTGGTGCTTGATGCTCTGCCAGCGGAGGACAATGCTCTGGCGCTGGGTGCATCGCTCCAGTCTAAGCTGGTCAATGGCGTGGCAGGCGTGTCACTCGATTCGCTTAACATCGACCAAACGGATGACAGTGAGTCGTCTGGCAGCACTGGTGCAGCCGCCAGCAATGGCAACTTGCAGTCCATTCACTTCACCATGGAGGTATCGGCCAGTAACCCCAACGCTCTGCGCGAGCTTTTGCAGCGCTTCGAGCGCTCCATCCGCGTGATTGAGATCGACCGCATGACTATTGAGCGGACCGACAGCAAAGTCGCCATGAAGATCTCGGCTCATGCCTACTACTCGCCAGCCAAAACCATCGAGCTAAAGAAAAAGGACATCAAACCATGAAGAAGACCGACATCGCAATGATTATCTTGATCGCTAGTATATCAGTGGTGGTGGCGTTTTTTGTGGCCAGTAGTATCCCATTCTTGCAAATGCCGCAGCGTGGCACCAAGGTAGAGACAGTCGAGAAGCTCTCGGATACGATTGATGAACCAGACAGTGCAGTGTTTAACAAGGAGGCGATCAACCCAGCGGTCGAGACGATCATTGGGCAATCGCAGCAGAAATAACAGAGGTAGCGTGTGGCACTGATGACAAGTGATATGCAAGAAAAACTCACTACACTCCTCGTCGACGAAGGGCTGATCACGCGCCAGCGCCTTGATGATGCTACTAAGCTGGCACGCGAAAGTGGCCGACCACTATTGACTGTGCTAACTGATGAGTCAGCGATCGATAACGAGCTGCTGACTCGGGCGATTGCCCATGTGTCTGGTGTGCCGTATGTCAATCTCACCAATACAATTGTCGACCAAGACATCCTCACGCTTTTGCCATCGGATATTGCCGAGCGCTTCATGGCGGTGCCACTGGCCGAGGTGCAGAACCGCTTGGCGGTGGCGATGATTGATGCCAACAACGTCCAGGCGGTCGATTACCTTGCTAACCGCGTCCAGCGCCCACTCAAGGTCTTTATGGCGTCGGAGGCTGGGGTGCGTCATGTGCTCGAGCAGTACCGCACCGACCTCAGTAGCGTGAACGTGGCAGCTCAAGTATCGCAGGCCGAGGCAGCCGCTGAAGCTCGGGGTGATATCAAGACAATCGTCCAAGACTCACCAATTAGCCGCGCTCTCAGCACTATTCTCGAATATGCCGTAAAGAGCCGTGCGAGCGATATCCACATTGAGCCGCTCGAGAAGTCGCTCAAGATCCGCTGCCGCGTCGATGGCGTGCTGCGCGAAGTTATGCAACTACCCAAGAGCATCGAGCCAGCACTGGTGAGCCGGATCAAGATCTTATCTGAACTGAAGATCGATGAGCACCGTATTCCACAGGATGGGCAATTTGCCGTCAAGGTGGCAGATAAGGAAGTTGACCTCCGTATTGCTATTAGCCCAGTGGTGTGGGGTGAGCAGGTAGTGATCCGTTTGCTGGATAAGACTGGCACATCCTTCGAGCTCGAGCAGATGGGCTATGCTGGGCGCGCCCTCCGGCTCATTCGCCAGGGGATCCACCGTCCCAATGGGATGATTCTCACCAGTGGCCCGACTGGTAGCGGTAAGTCGACCAGCCTCTATGCACTGATCAAAGAAATTAAGGACGATACCATCAACATCGTCACACTCGAAGACCCGGTGGAGTACAAAATGGAGGGGGTTAACCAAATCCAGGTCAATAGTGACGTTGGCCTCACCTTTGCCAATGGTCTGCGCAGTATTCTCCGTCAAGACCCTGATGTGGTGATGGTGGGGGAGATCCGCGACAACGAGACGGCCAACCTCGCCGTTCAGGCAGCACTGACGGGCCACCTTGTCTTTAGCACGCTTCACACCAACTCAGCAGCGGGGGTGTTGCCGCGCTTGCTCGATATGCATATCGAGCCATTCCTTATCGCTAGCACCGTTAATACCATCATTGGCCAGCGTCTGGTACGCCGCATTGGGCCCCAGCACGAGAATTATTGGTCTAACCCGCTCGAGACAGAGATGATCCTCAGTACCGTAGGGCATCTCTTACCCAAGACCAAGGCAGAGGCAGCCAAAATCTCGGCCGATCTTGGCTATACCGACTTGCCGCTAGCTGGCCAAAAGTCCTACCGCCTGGTGCGGGGGCGCGATACCGCCAACACGCCACGGGGCTACAGTGGCCGAGCTGGGCTCTTTGAGGTGATGGAAGTGACAGAGGAGATCCAGCAGCTCATTACCGCCCGAGCGTCGAGTACCGAGATCCAGAAGAAAGCCATCGAGCAAGGGATGATCACGATGCGCCAAGATGGCTACCTCAAGGCGCTGCAAGGAATTACCACCCTGGAGGAAGTCAACCGTGTCACATCAGACATAGCATAAGAAAGGAACCAACAACAACCATGGAAAATAGAGAATTACGCATAGAAGTCCTGCTCGAGGATGTGGTGCGCCGCCGCGCCTCAGACTTGCACATTCAGGTGGGGTTACCCCCCATGCTGCGCATTGATGGTGCGCTGACTCCTGTGGCGGGCTTTGGCCCACTGGACGAAGCGCAGGTGGAGCGGCTCGTCTTTGCCATTCTCGACCAAGACCAGCAGCAGGTGCTGATGAAGGACAAAGAGTTTGACTTTAGCTTTGCCTTTGGTAATCTTGGGCGCTTCCGGGTGAATGCCTTTCATGAGCGGGGCAACTTGGCGGCCGCGCTGCGCTTGATCCCGAATGAAATCAAGTCTGTGACCGAGCTCGGCATGCCGCCCGTCGTCATGACCTTTGCTGACTTCCCGCGCGGCCTGGTGCTGGTGACGGGGCCAACTGGTAGTGGTAAGTCTACCACGCTAGCTGCTTTGATTGATAAGATCAACACTGAGAAGTCGCACCACATCATCACCATTGAAGACCCGATTGAGTTCACTCACAAGAGTAAGCGCTCGGTGGTCGTGCAGCGCGAAGTGCACTATGATACCTACTCCTTTAGCGCTGCGCTGCGCTCTAGCCTGCGCCAAGACCCAGACGTTGTGCTGATTGGTGAGATGCGCGATCTTGAGACGATTAGTGCTGCTATCACCATTGCCGAGACAGGCCACTTGGTGTTTGCCACCTTGCACACTAATAGTGCAGCACAGAGTATCGACCGCATGATCGACGTCTTCCCGCCGCACCAGCAGCCACAGATTCGGGCTCAGCTGGCCAATATCTTGATGGCAATCTGTAGCCAGCGCCTCGTGCCAGCCATCGGTGGTGGGCGAGTGGTGGCCGCTGAGGTCTTGGTAGCCAACCCAGCGGTGCGTAACGTCATCCGCGAGGGTAAGAGTCACCAGCTTGATGCCATCATCCAGACTGGAGCAGACCAAGGTATGCAGACGATGGATCGAACACTAGTGAGTCTGGTCCAGAGTGGCACCGTGACATATGATAGCGCCCGCGAGTTTGCGGTTGACCTTACCGAATTCGAGCGCTTAATGAGAGGATAATCAATGCGAAAGTTCAACTACGAAGCACGCGACAAAGCGACCGACACCATCATCAAATCTATCGTCCAGGCCGAGTCTGAGATGGCAGCGGCACGCGTTTTGACTGAGCAAGGCTTCGTTCCTCTCGATATCAAAGAAGTCGATGAGAGCGGTGGGCTCTTTGGCAGCCTGACGCGCCGTGTGACCACCAAAGACAAAGTGGTCTTTACGCGCCAGCTCGCGACGCTGATTGGTGCGGGGCTACCTCTGTCGCAGAGCCTTCGTACGGTGCTGGAGCAGACGGAGAACAAGAAGCTGCAAGAGATTATCCAAGAGATCATTGCCGATGTTGAGGGTGGTCGGCAGCTATCGGACTCCTTTGGTAAACATCCCGAGATCTTCGACAAAATCTACCTCTCGCTCGTGACTGCAGGTGAGGCCTCTGGTACGCTCGACCAAGCGCTCAAGCGGGTTGCCTCCCAGCAAGAAAAGGATGCCGCCATGGTGAGCAAGATTCGCGGTGCCATGACGTACCCAGCCATCGTCTTGGCGGTGATCATGGGAGTGATGCTCTTTATGTTGCTCGTGGTGGTGCCACAGGTGGAGAAGCTATATAGCGATATGCACAAGACACTGCCATTCCTCACTGCGGCGCTGATCGCCGTGGCGAAGTTTACTGCAAGCTTCTGGTGGGCGGAGCTGATTTTGCTGGTGGGTGCTGTCTACTTCACCCGCCAATACGCCAAGACAGGCCCCGGCACACGCACTTTCGACACGCTTAAGCTCAATATGCCCTTCGTCGGTAGTATGTTTCGCAAGCTCTATATGGCGCGCTTTACTCGCACCGGCCAGACGCTGCTTGCCACTGGTGTGCCGATGCTCGACATGCTCGACATTACCGCGACAGGGGTCAATAATACGATTATCGAGGCTTCTATCCGCCGGACTGCCGAGAAGGTCAAGGGTGGGCGAGCACTGTCTGTCTCGCTGAGCCGCGAGGATTATATCTTGCCAATGGTGCCGCAGATGATCAAGATTGGTGAGCAATCGGGCAAGATCGACGAAATGATGGGCAAGACCGCCCAAGTCTACGAAGACGAGCTAGACGAAGAAATCCGCAACATCTCCACCGCCATCGAGCCTGTGCTCATGGTCGTCCTCGCCATCGTGGCTGGCGGCATGGTGGCAGCCATCCTCTTCCCGATATATAGCTTGGTAGGGCAGCTGACGTAGTGCACAAAAAAGGTTGAATATATAGGTAGCATATGTTACGATAAAAATGCAATATAGCCGGGGTTGGATTAGTGTTCATGCCTCGGCTTTTTCGATTTACTAAAATCAATCGTCCATATTCCGATAGGCTTTTTGGGACTATCTGCAACAGGTTTGATTTCAATAGAAAAATATTGTTCAAAAGTCTTTATCATTTGCTTTCGTGTAGTGTCATTTCGCCCAAGTTTTTGTTTTTCTCCAGACTGTATTTCGAGGCCTAGTCTAATAATGCCAGTCAGTAAATCAACAGTTTGCAATGGTAGAAATTCATGTGATGTCGCTGGCAAGACACCTAATATCTTTTGAGGTCGATTAATTACTGTTGCCCAATCGAATTGAGGGTCAAATTGATCCGGTACAAAGACACAAGGGGTTGTTTGTATATGATCAAAGTACATATGCATAATGCGCCTATACATACCCTCAAGAGATCCGTCATGACAGTATTCTGGATCGCGTCTATCGATAACTATTGCCTTAAAGCGAAACTCTGTTTTTATTGCGAGAGCTTTAATAAAATCGTCGTATAATTTGATTGTATGGAGAGTGATTTTATTGAATTTTAGCTCAAAAGATGATTGCTTGCGTGCGAGCGAAAATAACCCTTGTAAGTCATTTTCTAGAAGATATTGCCTTGATCTTTCTTCGCGTTGCACCTGTATAGTATTAAATATCTGATCTCGAATGCGTTGTAGCTTGCTAATAAATAAGTGTGGGTTCTGGATTTCTAAAAAGCCACATACAAAAAACCTGTCTTCTTGCTTATTGCCAGATTCATCCATAAATACAAAAGGTATCATAACTTTCTCTCGTTGCATAAAGTATATCACACATAGCGTGCTGTAACATGCTATACTATACCCATGCCCTGGTAGCTCAACTGGATAGAGCGGCTCCGTCCTAAGGAGAAGGTTGTAGGTTCGACTCCTATCCGGGGTACCAAGATTTATATAAATTAGTCATGCAATATTATGGCGTGCTAGAGTGTGCTGACTTGCTCTAGCAAAAACTCGCCAAGGTAACGGCGAGTTTTTTGTTTTGCTTGAGTATCTTGTGATGGTAAGCGCAGAACTACGAAGCGAAGAAACGTGGGGCTTTTTATTGTCTCCCAAACCCACCGACTACCTCAGCTGCCCATCGTACCCAGTCGGACATATCTTCCCAGCGGCTGCAGGCAGCACCAACGAACATAGTGGCGGAGGAGAAGAGGGCGAATGAGACAACCCAAGCCATAAAGTCGGCTGGCATGGCGCGCGTGCCACCACTTGTCCAACAGAGGTAGCATAGCCAGCCAAGTGCTCCTGCCGCAAGTATGCAGAGCGCTCGCACGATGCCATGGCCAAGGCGACGCTGCCAGTCAGGTGCTGCGATTGGCTCGGTGGGGTCGACAGCCGCTGGCGTTGGTACCTTCGGCACTGGTGGCGCAGCTGGTGGGTGGTGTGGCGGTGGCACTGGTGGTGCTCCGGCACCAGCAGTGGTGCGGCGCTTATGAATAAATCGCCCAGCCGTCACCATATACAAATGCTCCGCATAGTATGCATGACCTCATTATACGCAGGGGTTGTGGGGTAGTGTCAAGTTCGTGCTACAATGGACAGCAAGAAAAGCATAACAATCATCACACAAAAAGGTAGGGAATAATGGCACAGACCAAGGCATTTAATGGGCAGCGCGATGGTGAGGAGCTGCTGTTTGTCTTTCGGCGGCATATTATTGCCATGCGCAAGGGTTTTTATATGCTATTGGTGCCGCTGGCGGTGGGGGCTATTCCACCGCTGATCTGGCAAGACACATTGGAGCTGTTTCTCTTGCCAGTGGTGGGGCTCGGGCTCGGGCTTATTGGCTTTTGCTATCATTTTTTGATGTGGCGCTACACCTACTACATTGTGACCGACCAGCGCATCCGCCAGGTGACGCAAAAAGGATTTTTTGGTACCGATGTGGTGGAGCTGAGCTTGGCAAAAATCCAAAATATCAGCTATAATATACCAGGATTCTCGGGTGAGGTGTTTCATTTTGGTACGATTGTGATCCAAACATTTGTGGGCGATCTCATCATCCGCAATGTCGATCATCCCGAGCAGATCTACAATCAGCTGCAAGATGCCGTCAGCGAGGCGGAGCGCGCAGCACAAGCAGCAGGAGTATCACCATGAAATTACAAAGCAAAAAACCCAAACGCAGCCGTTATGGCACCCAAGCTACATCGGTCGCCCCAGCCACTGGCCTGAAAGATCGCCTCACAGCGCTCAAGCCACAGCGAAGGGGTAAGAAAGCAGGTAAATCCGCCAAAACAGAGGCGGGCACAGCCAACCCCAACACTCCCAAGAAGTTCGAGCGCATCACCAACGAGACGGTGGCGGCACACCGCGAAGAGATATTGGCTGGTGGGCGCAAGTTCAAACATCCCGTCCAGACGTCGCGCCGGCGGGTGATTATCAATACGATCATTGTGGCGCTAGTGGCGGCTTTGCTGCTGGCGGCAGTGGCGTGGCAGCAGCTCTACATTGCCCAGAGTTCCAACAACCTCCTCTACCGCATGACGCAGATCTTTCCTGTGCCAGTAGCCAGTATTGATGGTGAGCTCGTGCGCTATAGCGACTACCTAGTGCAGTATCGGGGATCTAAGTATTATCTAGGCAAGTACGATGAGATCCGCATCGACAGTGATGATGGCCGCGAGCAGCTCAAGCACATCAAGCGTGAGTCGCTCAACCGGGCGCTGGTTGATACCTACGCCGCCAAGTTGGCACGCCAGCACAATATCACCGTGAGCGACCAAGATATTGATACTGTCATCGAGCAACAGCGCAACACCGCCAATGGCAAGATTAGCCAAGAGACGTACGATGCGTCATCGCGCATGATGTACAACTGGTCGCCATCGGATTATCGCCAAGCAGTGCGGCGCAGCATTGTGCGGGCTCGAGTGGCCTTTGCGGTTGATAAGACGGCCGATGAGCTGCAGCGCAAAGCCGCCGGGCTGGTAGCGAGCAGCAATGGCGAGTTTGCCAAAATCGCGACCCAGCTTGGTGGCAGTGGCCGGAGTAAACCGCAGGTGGGGGATTCTGGCTTGATTAACCTTGCTAGTAGCTACAACGGCCTCGCAGTGAGCGAGATCGCCAAGCTCGAGCCTGGCAAACCCTCTGGTGCTATCAAGAGCACAACAGACAGTGGCTACTACTTCGTCAAAGTCAACGAAAAGAACGACAGCAAAATCCGCTTCACCTATCTCTACATCCCCCTCACCGAGCTCACCAAGCAAGTGGCCCAGCTCAAAAGCGACGGCAAAGTGCAAGAATACATCGACGTGCCGCAGAAGTAGAGAGTATTTCGTCCGATGGCGTGTGAAAACCGGTCATTATGACCGGTTTTTAGCCTTGGCATTGGGAGGTCGATACTTTGCTAGAAGTGTCGACTCTTTGGTATTTCAGAAGAAGTGTAGAGGAGGAAAGCGTGAGATAGATCTATCAATAAGTGCCTATGGTTCTCAGCAGGAAATACGCGGGGCAGGCCATTCTTGGTACATTTTCTATAGCAATTATGCCAAAAATACCAGTCATATAGCACCGTTTTACACCTCTCCACACAGGCTCATCATCTCGTGCGAACAAAACCTAGACAACGCTGCCATTCTACGCTATGATAGCAGTAACGTAAGCATATTCGTACATTGGTACAAAGGAGAAGTATGAAACAACACCAAGCGAAACAAGAAGGGTTTACCATCATCGAGGTGATGCTGGTGCTGGCGATTGCCGCCTTGATATTCTTGATGGTCTTTGTGGCGCTACCTGCCTTGCAGCGGGGCCAGCGCGACACAGCACGCAAGAATGATGTGCAAAACATCGCTGCTGCTGTGACGCAATACACATCAAACAACCGCGGGAAGTTCCCCGACAGTAAGGGTCTCAAGGGCTACCTGGGCGACCTCTCGAACCTCGACAAAGAGAGCATCTCCGTCCAAGATAATGCGGGCAATGGCACCGTAACGCCTTCTACCGAGAGCGCGATCGTCGTCAAGGGTGTGCGCTGTGACGCCACCAACGCTGATGGTGCTACCCTCAAGAAGGGCACATCGAAGCAATTCGTCGTCGTCACCAAGCTCGAAGCGGGTGGCAACGGCGTGGCATACTGCCTCGAGTCATAGTAGGCAAGCATATATAAGAAGATGGCTGGTACCAAAGGGTGTCAGCCTCTTTTTATGTATGGAGTACACGAATTGCTGAGCTGTGCTTGTGTAAGAAAATATTCTAGAAGGCCAGCAACCAAACAGGCGGAAAAGCTCTTGGTTCTATCTGGCCGGAACATTTTCGTCACAAGTACGATTCAGCAGTCAGAGGTAATACCGCGCGAGCATAGCTCTATCCCAAAACGTCACGTTCCTATGCTAACCTATTTTTTAACGACGTAAGCCCTGAGCCTTCACAGACTCTCACACCATTAGAAGAAGTGGTGGGGAGGTGGGGTGGCATTAAGAAAATGAGATTTGTATATGCAAGGTACAGATAAATCCCGAGGCTCACACAACATGCTTGCTGAACAAGAAAATCTGCGAAGACCAGTAGCCAAGTGGGTGTGAGAACCTGCCGTATATTTTGGCCGGATAGTATGTCTGCATGAGCCTTCGGTAACGCGTGATGATGTAGCACGTTCTTGCATATCTTTGCTATACTAGTGAGGTATGATGATCTTGATAGCAGGCGCACTGCTCCTTCTCGGCGTAGTGCTGGGTAGCTTTGCGGGTGCGCAAGTGTGGCGGGTGCGTGCGCGGCAACTACGGACTGATAAGCAAACCGGCCACCCCTACGACAAACACGAATGGCGCCAACTACGCGTCCTCTTGCAAGGTACAGTGCGAGACGATCGCTCGCGCTGCCTGCACTGTGGGCATGTGCTAGCGTGGTATGATCTACTCCCAGTAGTAAGCTGGCTGTCGACTGGTGGGCGCTGCCGCTATTGCCAGCAGTTCATTGGTTGGTTCGAGCTGGTGATGGAGCTGGTGCTGGGGGTTGGCTTGGCACTGTCGTATCTGGTATGGCCATGGGCATTGCCAGCCAGTAGCCTACTCTTTGCTGTGTGGGTGGTGGTGGCCTTGGTGCTGATGATCCTCGCGGCGTATGATGCCAAGTGGCAGCTCCTGCCTGACCCGCTTAACTATGGCTTGATGGCACTGGGCGCACTCTTCGTGCTGGTGCGGATGACGACGCTGCACGATGTTGATCTTGTATCGCTCACGGGGGCGGTGGCGCTGCTGGCGCGGACGGCAGCGGTGTTGAGTTCGATGGTGGTTGCCGGATCGTGCGGCAGGGCATGGACGGCGGCCAGCCAGTCGGTGAACTGGCCATGCGGCCTGGTGGCGGCGAGGGCGGCGCGGACGGTTTCATCTGCGGCGGCCAGTGCCGGTTTTTCGCTGAGGGCGTGCTGCCACTGGGCGAGAGCGGGGGCTTGCGGGTGGAGGTCTTGGGTCATGAGCGGGATTTCAATGGGAAGTCGCCTCATGATACGCGTCGCCGCAAATAAACGGGGCGGCTTGCACCGCCCCGTACGGGTTTACAGTGTGACTGCGACGTAGAAGCTGACATCAGCCGCATAGGGCTGCGGTTTGAAGCTGTGGTAATACTCGAAGCAGGGGCGGTCATCCACTTCCAGTTTGGCGTCCACGACCGCTGTCATCAGCTTCTGCCAGTATTGGGCGTATTGCGCGGGTTGGGTCACGGTGCGGCGGATGACCGCGTAGCTGCCGCCCGGCAGGGTTTGTTTTTCGATGCCGCCGCTAACGACGGTATCCGGCGGCACGCTCAGGCAGATGTCGGTGCGACAGTGTTCGACCGGGGTGACTTCGGGGTGGTCGAGGTAGATGAAGATACATTCGCCGTCCGCCAGACCGTGTGCGCCTGCCCATTGGTAGAGGCGCCCGGTCGCTTCTTCGTAGCCGACGCCGTAGGCACCGGTGACGCGGATGTAAGCCAGGGTGCGCGGGGCGAACTGTTCGGTATGCAAGGTTGTCATGTTGCTCTCCTGTTTGGGTTCGCGCGCAGTGTAAGCAGCGGTACTGGCCGCCGCGTGTCCGTTTTTGCGCAGGCCGTGTCCGATTTTGCTGTTTTGCAGGGCGCGGCGGTAGCTGGCGAAATCCTGGCAAGTGCGGAGTTCGCTGGCGGTGATGCCGAAGTGGGCGCGGAAGGCTTTGGCCAGCGCCTGCGAGCTGGCGTAGCCGTGTTCGAGGGCAAG
>CALHVV010000021.1 GCA_938036915.1 uncultured Candidatus Saccharibacteria bacterium | reverse complement strand
GACCGCGTAGCGAAGTACAACGAGCTACTCCGCATTGCCGAAGCAGACGAGAGCCTCACGCTCGCGCAGCCGTTCAAGCAGCAGTAATCTGCCTCACCACAACAGCACTACTTATATGCTACCCACCCTACTTTGGGTGGGTAGCTTTTTATACCACACCTCAACACTAGCCTTTTCAATGCTGACTTCTCTGCTCGCGAGTTATTTCTTGATATTGCCATAAGCGATACCATTATTTAACTATCAACACCAGAGTTAGATTAGTGATTGATCTATATACTCTATCGAATGAAATTGTAGATGAAGTACAAGAGTTTTCTATCCACTCTATTCTAGAGTAGAGCTACCCAATGGAGTCCATCTACCAATACTATGACGGTCATGCTATTGGCGTGCTGCTGCTCGTGCCGTATAATAGACAGAGATGAGGAGTTATTATGCTAGCAATGAATAAAGCAAAGCGGCAGCCATCTGCACCGCGTCGTTCGCGTATGCGCATGCCACGCATTTCGATACCAAACTGGATATTCGGTACTATCGCAGTCCTCTTTTTGTTGGTGGGAGGGTATCTACTCCTGCTCACTACATCACCGATCATTGCACCGCACTTTACGAAGCCGATCACTGTAGCGACACTCGCCAAGCCTGAAGCCAAAGACAATCGTATTATCATCCCCAAGATCGGCGTTAATATTCCGTACGGTACTAATGGCAAACTCGCCCTCGACCGTGGTGCGTGGTGGCGCTACCCAGACTACGGCAACCCTGAGAAGGGCGGCAACTTCGTCGTGGCAGCCCATCGCTTTAGTATCCAGCCAACGCCTGGCGGCACAGTAGAAAAATCACCATTCTTTCATATCGACAAGCTTGCCCTAGGCGACCAAATTCTCGCCGACTACCAAGGCAAACGCTACAACTACAAAATTACCAAGAAGTTTGATGTCAAACCAACCAGTGTTGAGATCGAAGCCCCAACAGAAGACGCCCGCCTCACACTCTACAGCTGCGACTTAGGCGGTGCCAAGACTGGCCGAGTCGTCATCGTTGCCGAGAAGCAAGGCGAGGTTGCATCGTAAGCCTTGGTGTTTTACCTATCTCAAACGCTACACTCTCCTCTTCTTTACCGTTTACTGTAGCGTAACCGCGTAGTGTTATATCCTACTCGCTTCATCTCCACTGTAAAACGCAGTTTTTGTTCATATCAATTCTTTCGTGGTATTGGGCTTACATCTAAAACTCTCATTTTATTTGCATCTGTTCATATTCCTACCATTTCATACAAAGAATACACAAAAATATCTGCTAAAACTAATGTTCAATCTGGGAACTGGGATGTTTACTTCTTTAGGCGAGAAGGCTCATCAAGCATGCAATACTGCAAACAAGGGTTTATTGCTCGCTTGGTTATGTGGGCATTCTTATCCCATACGATAGCATCTACAAAACAAAAACCGGCCAATTTGCTTGACCGGTTTATTGTTTGCAAGAGATAGGTACACCCCTATTTGGCGAACTCGATCGCCCGTGTCTCGCGGATTACGTTAACCTTAATCGTACCAGGGTATTGCATAGTACTCTCAATCTTAGTAGCGATATCACGCGCGAGTTTGATGGCACTGAGGTCATCCACCACCTCTGGCCGGACGATGACACGTACTTCGCGGCCAGCACTAATTGCGTAGGCTTTGTCGATGCCACGGAAGCTAGTGGCAACATTCTCGAGGTCGCGCATGCGCTCAACGAAGTTCTCGGCGCTCATGTTGCGCGCGCCAGGCCGAGCAGCACTGGCTGCATCGCACACCCGCACAACGATCGCCTCAGGCGTTGTGGCTTCAATATCATCATGATGAGCTTCAATGGCGTGACAAATTGCCTCGCTCAAGCCTGCCTTGCGGGCCAATTCTGCTCCAATGTGGTGGTGCTTGCCTTCCATTTTGTGCGTCACTGCCTTACCCATATCGTGAAGTAGTGTAGCGATCTTCACAGTGCGTACATCTGCCCCAATCTCTGCTGCGATTAACCCGGCAATTTGGGCCATTTCAGTACTGTGCTTCAAGACATTTTGGCCGTAACTCGTCCGGAACTTCAGCTCACCCACAAGGTGGAGCAGCTCCTTTGGAATACCAGCTACGCCAATCTCACGCGCCGCATCTTCACCAGCCCGCACGACTTCTTTGTCAATTTGCTTATTTGCCTTGGCCACGACCTCTTCGATGCGACCAGGGTGGATCCGTCCGTCTTTCATCAGCATCTCGAGGCTCAGGCGTGCCACTTGGCGACGCACTGGATCAAAGCTACTAAGGACAATCATCCCTGGCGTGTCGTCCACTAAGATGTCAACACCGGTAGCTCGCTGCAGAGCTTGGATATTGCGCCCTTCTTTGCCGATGATGCGACCCTTCATATCGTCGTCAGGCAGCTTAATGGCAGTCACTGTGCGCTCGGCCGTCACTTCGCTACTCATGCGCTCCATCGCTGTCACGAGGATCATCTGAGCCTTCTCCTCAGCATCATCCATTGCTTCGCGCTGCAATTTATCCACCAGGCCAGTCAGGTCTTGGCGAATATCACGCTCGGTCATATGCATCAGCTTGCTGGCGGCATCTTGCTTGGTGAGGCCAGCGATTTTCTCGAGCTTGGCCTGCTGCCGGCCCCGAATCTCACGGATCTCATTCTTGAGCTCATCGACCTCTGTCTCACTCTTGCGGAGCTTCTCACTGCGGCGATCAAGCTCGTCGAGTTTGCGATCGAGGCTTGCCTCGCGCTCGAGCAAGCGATTCTCTGTCTTTTGCATCGCGCGGCGGCGCTCATTCTCGATCCGCAGCGCCTCGTCCTTGGCCTTGAGGACGATATCACCTGCTTGCTGCTTGGCTTGAGCCAATTCTTTGTCAATTGTCCGTTGACCATTGGTAGTCTGCTGACGATCGTAGGCGTACTTGCCACCAAAACCAAGCGCCACGCCAATCGCCGCGAAGAGTACTTCTATCATGGTATTCCTTTCTCCGGATATGTGTTGTTTTTATTACATCAGACTTACGTCAGCCCACACCGGTATTATCAAACATTAAAACTATCTACAGACTAATATATTGTATCGCGTTTTGGCTAATTTGCGCAACTGGCAATATCGATGTCTGTCTATTTACAGAGGTAACGATTTATTACCCTTATGCTTCGTACTCGCTACTTCTTTGGCTGGGTGATGTGTGCAGCTGCGCCGTACTGAGGTAAGACAATGTTATCATCCTCGCCATGTGCTAACCGCTTAAGGCAGGCAGCGCGCCAATCATCACCCACCGCGCCAACGATCGGGATATGCTGCTCGTGCGCAAGTGTATTAAGCACCGTCAGGCCAATCCGCAGCCCCGTAAAGCTCCCCGGCCCAGACAGCGCCCCAATGCCAGTCATGTCCGTTAGTGTCTTACCATGTTCAGCCAAGCGATCACGCAGATAAGCCAGCATATCGCGCGCCAGAGTGCGGCCAGCTAGCCACTCATAGCTCGTCTGAGTACCAGTGTCATCTACCAATGTTAGCTCCACGACCATCCCCGCGCTATTCCACAAAATAATCATGCCGAGACCTCCTGGAGGAGCTGGGTCGACACGGTGCCACCAGCTTCAATCTCCAGCTGACGAACCGTCTCGCTCTGTGCGGTAATGGTGATCGTCAGGTGATCGGGTGGGACGACCTCTGCCACAGCCTGAGCCCACTCGATGATAGTCACTGTGCGAGGCTCAACAATCGCCTCAGCCAATTCAAGCTGCATCACCCCTGCATCGCCTAAACGATAAAAATCATAATGCGCAAGCTGGATATCATCGCGCCCGTGATACAGCCGACTAATCGTAAAGGTTGGGCTCTGGATATCATCGGTAATGGCGAGGCCATGCGCGACCCCCTTAACAAGCGTCGTCTTGCCTGCGCCAATATCTCCCACCAGCACAATCACCTCACCACCGCGTAACGCCTGGCCGAGGCGTTGCCCAAGCTGCACCGTATCGGCAAGTGATTGACAGATAACACGCATACTGGCTCTAGTATAGCACAGCCTTACCTCCGTTGATACGAATATCGCTCTATCCTCTAGTCAGCATAAGCATAATGAGCTACAATAAGCGTAAGTACTATGCATATATCTGATTCTACTATCGTCAAACTTCTCGAGCGCAGTGGCGCTGCGACCAGTCAGCAGCTCCAACCACTAGTGAGTGAGGCTGCGTCGTCTAATTTGCGGCTGCAAGATATTGTCTTGCAAAATAACCTTATCGACGAGCGTGCTCTCACCAAGCTCTACGCTACCTACGCTGACATCCCTTACATCGAGCCCGATCCGCGAGATATCCCCTCCGATATCCTCATGCGCATCCCTGAGCGAATCGCGCGCCAGTATAATGCCGTCATATTCAAGATCGACCCTGATGGGCTCATTCACCTCGCGATGGACGACCCAGACGATGTGCAAGCCGTCAACTTTATCGAGAAGGAAATTGGCACCAACACCCGTGTCTACATTGCGCCGCGCAGTAACATCTTAGAGTGTCTTGAGGGATACCGCGGCGATGTGACGCAGGAGCTCAAGGAGGTGATTGACATCCAGCGCGAGGATGATGGCTCGAACCAAAAAGTGACCGAAGCAGAGGTAGCGGAGGACTCTCCAATCGCCCAGACGGTTAATCTGTTACTGGAATATGCCATCCGCAGCAACGCCAGCGATATCCACATCGAGCCCCGCGAGCAATTCGTGCAAGTACGTTACCGGATTGATGGCGTCCTTAAAGAAGTAAACCGCCTACCCAAGAATGTGCTTGGTGCGCTCATAAGTCGTATTAAGATCCTCTCCAACCTCAAGATAGACGAACGCCGCGTACCACAAGACGGCCGCTTTAAGATCAAAGTTGCAGGTAAGCAGTATGCCCTGCGTGTTAGCACGCTGCCCATCGCTGATGGCGAGAAAGTGGTGATGCGTATCCTCGACGAATCGAACCAAGCAGTGACGCTCGAACAGCTCGGCTACTGGGGTCATTCGCTGGCTGTTATTAATCAAGCACTGACCGAGCCCAATGGGATGATCCTCGTGACGGGTCCAACGGGGAGCGGCAAGTCTACCTCACTCTTCTCTGTCCTGTCGATGCTTAACACGCCCGAGGTCAATATCTCAACCATTGAAGATCCGGTGGAGTACAAGATCCCCGGCGTCAACCAAACCCAAACCAATAGCAAGGCTGGCATGACTTTCGCCAGTGGCTTGCGCGCTCTGCTCCGCCAAGATCCAAACATCATTATGGTGGGTGAGATCCGCGACGGCGAAACAGCTAACCTTGGTGTCCAAGCTGCCCTAACGGGTCACTTGGTATTTAGTACACTCCACACCAATAACGCCGCCACCTGCTTGCCACGCCTGCTCGATATGGGGATCGAGCCCTTTCTGATCGCCAGTACCGTTAAGGCCGTGGTGGGCCAGCGCCTGGTACGTCGCCTCTGTATGAACTGCCGCCAGAGTTACGTGCCCGACCAAACAGAGGTTGCAGAAATAACCCGCCTTTTCCACCTTGCGCCGGGTCAAAATTTCTATTACATCCACCAGCTTGAGGCCCAGGCGATCGTCCAAAAGGTCGGTGGTGAGACACCCTGGGGCACGACGGACACCACCATCGCCGCCCTCTGGCAGCCAAACCCAAACGGCTGCGATGAGTGTAATCACACCGGCTTTAAGGGCCGGGTGGGTATCTACGAAGTCCTCGGCACTTCGCGCGAAATCCAAAAGATGATTATCGGCGGCAATACCAGCAACGAAATCCAAGACCAAGCCGTCGCCGAGGGGATGACCACTATGCTCACCGATGGATTAATAAAAGCAATCCGCGGCAACACCACTGTAGAAGAAGTGCTCCGCGTCACAAAGGAATAACATGCCACAATTTCGCTACATCGCCATCACAAACAAAAACGACTCCATCAATGGAACGATCGACGCTCCCGATCGTGCCAGTGCCCTAGCTAGCCTGAGCCGTCAAGGCCTGCGACCAATTAGTGCTGAAGAAGTCAAGCCAAAGCGCGCCAGCTTTACTCTCTTTGGTGGCAACAAAGTCAAGAGTGAAGACTTGGTGATGTTTACCCGTCAGCTCAGCGCCATGGTGTCGGCTGGTGTGCCGCTGCTGCGCGCCATGGGCTCGCTGCACGACCATACCAGCAGCAAAGCCCTCCAAATAGTGACGGGCGACCTGCTACGCGATGTCGAGGGCGGCATGGCACTCGCCGACGCACTCGAAAAACACCCAGAGACCTTTAATACCGTTTTTATTAACATGGTGCGCGCGGGTGAGGCGGCTGGTATTCTCGATGACATCCTCAAACGCCTGGCCATGCAACAAGAAAAAAACGCCAGTATGCGCAAAAAAATCAAAAGCGCCATGACATACCCCACCGTGCTCATCGTTATCACCATTGCCGCATTTTTTGGCTTGATGGTCTTTGTTATTCCGCAAATC
>CALHVV010000020.1 GCA_938036915.1 uncultured Candidatus Saccharibacteria bacterium | reverse complement strand
CGACTCCCTCTACCCGCACCATGAGGAGGAACACCACACGTTGCATGGGGTGTTTTTTATTTTTTATTATGCATGATCGTAAAACCCTTATAGCACACGCCATAGCGAGGTGCAGGCTGGGGTGTTTGATCGGCTTGATGCAGCGGGTATCGCCTACGATACCATAACGACGCGCTTTTCACAGGCGGAGGACAACATCAAGGATCTTGCTGATCACCTGCCGCATGACGCTCATATCATCAGTGCGGCAGGTGATGGCACGAGTACGCAGGTAGTAAATGCAGGGCTGAGGGCAGAGCTTAATAACGCGGTGTATAGCTTTATTGGCTATGGCAATTGTAACGATCTCGCAAGAGGCCAGCGCGATCCTTTACCACTGTTGCAGGCTAGCCATAGCATCATCACTCACCAGCCGCTCTCTATTGAGGTAAATGGTGAGCCATGGCGATACGCCCCTGGCTATATGACACTCGGCCTGACTGCTCTGATTGCCAGCGGCTTCGCTGACGCGGCATCACGCGAACGCATGCGCCACACACCACCCCGCACCAAGCTTGTGCGCAGCATGGGGCAAGTTGCCACTACCTACCTGCGTGCACACGATACCTACTTACCCCCCTTCACGACCAACCTCTCTACCATAGAACAGACTGGTCTAACCGATGTGATGATGATCAACAGCCAATGTATGGGGCGCGTGATTCGCTCGTCGATCGACTACCCACAGACCGACTTTTTTGGCTACCATCAAGCCGACTTCTCGTCTGTCTGGAAAAACATTCCCTTTGCCTGTAGCGCCATAACGGGCCACACACCAGCCGAAAGAATCACTGACATCACACTCAACTTCTGTGAGCCAGCTACTATCCTCGCCCAAACTGAGGGAGAGCATGCCACGCTGCCGACGGTATCGACAATTCACGTGTATAAGGACCCGGCAAAGGCTATTCGGGTTGTGCGCCATGCAGTATAATAGCGGTGTTTATGACTAACTATGCAGCATCTTAGTAATCTCAACTACCCTCCTCAAAACTATCAAAGCATGACAATCGACGGCGGTGGTTTCACGGAGTTTGGTGAATTATTTCGCCAACTCCGCTCGCACTGGGTTAAAGTTGAGTTTCTCCAAGAATATGATGAGACAGGGTCAAAAGCCTATGAATCATTCATACGGGGGTGACTATGACGATGCCAAACGACGCATTACAAAGGATGTGAAGTCCCAATGGGTATATGAACATTCCAAGCAATACAATGTCAGTATGACACGTATCCGCGTTGTCAAGTATCCAATCTCTCGTTACCTTCTCCGCTTTGAATACCATGCGTACATTGCCGACGAGGAGATGGGTGAACAGATTCTTGTCGTACCGTGGTCTGAAATTTCAGACGTTATCTCAAAAACTGGCATTTCTGACTATCTTGTATTCGACGGGGAAAAAGTGGTTGCTTTGCTCTATGACGAGCATTCATCGACAGTACAAGAGGCTCGTCTTGTCGAATCTCAGGAAGAGGTTGCACGTTACATTGTTATGACTCAGTTTCTTCTCGAACACAGTGTGCCGCTTAAGCAAAGTGAGTTAGCACGCATCGCTACAACGCGACGTGAGTAACCATCTAGAGAGATTCCCCTTCTGGTACTGGTACATAAGTTCTGGATTGGCGTGCGGCTACGCGTAAGAGGGATGTAGAATCACTGACTGTGCCATTAGTTGGGTATGTCTCATCTACTGCAGCCCCTGCCGAATCTGCGCTGCGCGCGTCTCCCCCACCACCGTTGCTAGCTCTGCTTGGCTGGCGCGCATGATACCGCGTACACTGCCAAACTGCCGCAGGAGCTTTTGCTTGGTTTTGGGGCCAACGCCAGGGATGCCATCGAGCGCACTTTTGACCCCGGCTTTGCGCTGCAACGCCGTGTGGTAGCTGACGGCAAAGCGGTGCGACTCGTCACGAATCCGCTGGAAGAGCTTGGTAATGTCACTAGCTGCAAGCGGCGTGGTAGCTACCTGGCTAGTACTGCTGGCTGGTTGTTCCTGCACGGCAGAGGCAGGGTGGGGCGCCTCTGGCTCATACACCGCGGCACTACCCCGCAAATTCTTGGAGTGCGCACCAGCGTTGCGCTGCCCCGGGTGGAGGTTGATCATATAGACATCGCCATCCTCGTAGACGGTGATACCGCTCGGGCGCTCGACTTGCAGCTGGTGAATATACGCCAGCCCCACCTGCGAGCCAGTTTTGTGTACCAGGATTTCTTCCTCCCGCTTGGCAATGCTGATGATCGGCACACGTACCCCACGCGCATCACGAGCCGCAATTGCTGCTGCCAGCTGGCCTTTGCCACCGTCAATCAGGAGCAGACTCGGCCTGCCCCAGCTCTTGATATTGCGCTCACTGAGGCGGCGAAAGATGACATCGTGCATATTACCAGTGTCGTCGTTTTTTTCGCTCACTTTAAACTTGCGGTACTCGGCCCGATCACTGACGCCATTGCGAAACACCACCATGCTCGCCACCACCTGGCGGCCGCTCATGTGGCTGATATCGTAGCCTTCAATGCGGGTTGGCTCGCTGGCTAGGCCCAGCAGCGTGGTCAAGTCCGCTAAGGCCCGGTCCTTACTGATAGCCAAAAATTCCTTATCGCCAAACATCACCCGGCGCTGCAGCTCCTGCATAGCGCGCAGCTTGTTGCGCAGCTGGGCGGCCCGCTCAAATTCGTGTAGCCCCGCGGCCGTCTTCATATCGCGCTCCAGCTCGGCAGCGATGGCTTTGCGGTTGCCTTTGATGTAGCTAACGAGCGTACGTAGGTTGGCTTTGTATACTAGCGAGCCGTCGCTGATTTTGGGGCTCAGGCCTAAATCTTCGTCCAGCTTTGATTGCCCGGGCCGGCGCTCGCGCGTTAGGTATGGGAAAATTGGCCGCAGGTGGCGCAGGGCTTTTTTAAGCGCAAAGCCATTGTAGAAGGGGCCGTAGTAGTCAGCGCCATCATCCGCTGGGTTGCGCGTCAAGCTCACCACTGGCCACTGGCTCTTCATGTCGATCCGCACGAAGGTCTGCGATTTATCATCACGCAGCAGCACATTGTAGCGCGGCATGTAGCGCTTGATCATCTCACTTTCCAGAAAGAGGGCGTCTACTTCGCTTTCGGTTTCGATCCAATCCGTATCGTGGATCTCCGCTACCAGCGCCATGGTCTTATTATCCCGTCCGCGCGAATCCTGAAAATACTGCCGCACTCGGTTGCGCAGCACTGCCGCCTTGCCGACATAAATCACCTCCCCGCTCGCCGACTTATGAAAGTATACCCCCGGGCTGCGAGGTAGTGTTTTGAGCTTGGCATGGAGGGCGGCGTTCATACTTTCTATTATAGCGCGAAGCTACTGCTTGCCGGTAAATAGCCGGAACAAACCATCGTGCTCACCTTGAGCAAGCTTAACGGCCCAGTCTCTCGTTTCAAGATCTGCCAAAAGATGTGCTTTAAGCGCAGTCAAACCAAGTTTTTGCCGCGCCTGCTTGACCTTCTCTGCTTGCTCAAGAAAGGCAAAATATTGCTCGCGATATTCCTTTGGGATATCGCTGATCTTGCCGTTTGGCATGACAACGTTCTCGAGCCCTGTTAGTTTCCTTTCGTCCTTTTTGCGCACACCAGTAATCGATCGGTTATGATACGCACCAAGCTGAGCAACCGGACCAAGGATAGTACAAACTGTTTGGCCGTCTTGTTCGACACGCCAAGGATCAAGGCTTTTTAGTGGAATCTTCGTTTCGCTGCCAGCAAGACGCCAGTAAAGTTCCTTTTCGCCCCCGTTACCCTCTTTGAGATAGCGATCACCAGTGAAGTGGCTCAAACCTTTGAGTGTATTCATCAGTGGAGTGCCATATGGCCTAAGGCCAAATACCGAAGGGACAAGCAGCCCACCCAGCGCATCTTTCATCTCATCTCGATATGCTGCTACTGTATCTGTCGTATGCACTAATGTGTCGAGATCCCGTACCGTGCCATTATTCTCACGCCGCCGCGGCAGGTAGATATTACCAATCCGCACCACATGATCATCCCAATCGATCTCCTCAGCATGAGTGACTGCGTGTAAACCGAGCCCACCAACCACAGTATAGGGAGCATCCCCCACGTCTTCCATCCGATTATGAAAATCTGCTGCAACTAATGTGAAATATGAATTGTCTAGGGTTGTTTCTGGGGATCGTCTCATACACTTGGTTATACCATACTTTTGTGGAAGCGAGAAGTGTTTTGCATACTATTTGTACACTCTGTTGTATTAGTTTTTATCTTGTTCGAATAATATTCATGGTGCGTTCTATACGGATACGAAATACAGCTGAGCCATTCCTCGGTAGTGCTCACACACTTTCGTAACTATTCTAAAGCTTGGTAAACCTTCTGCCGCAGCACCGGAATAACCTCTGCCTCAAACCATGGGTTATGCGCTCGCCAGCGAGCAGTCAGCGGCGATGGGTGCACTAGTGGAAAATACTCTGGCAAATAGTGCGCAAAATGCGCTACCGTTTCTGTTAAGTTCTTCTCTGCCTGGCGGGCAAGATAGTACTTTTGCGCATAGGCACCAACCAGAATTGTCAGGCGCACTGCTGGCATCTGGGCACGGAGCTTTGGGTGCCATTTCTCAGCAAACTCTTTGCGTGGCGGTAAGTCGCCGTGTGCGCCCTTGCCGGGGTAGTAAAAATCCATTGGGATGAGCGCAAAGAGATCGGGGTTGTAAAACTGCTCATCGCTCACGCCAAGCCACTGCCGCAAGAGGCGGCCGCTGGCATCATTCCACGGCACTCCTGTCTCCTGAGCAATGCGACCTGGTGCCTGGCCAACAATGATGATACGCGAGCTGGCCGAGGCACTGTAAACTGGCGGCCAACCCTGTGCCGCAAAATGAGCATTCATTGGGTCGGCACAAATGTGCTCGTAGAGAAGTGGCTGTGATTGCGCGTTTATCATATCTTTAGTATAGCCAGGTTATGCAGGCAGCTCAAGTATGGCAAGCATAAATATTCATCAGTCCCCCACCGTTAGTTCGATTATCTTCTGGAAGGTTTTGCCATTACGGATCGTGAGCTGCTTATAAAACCGGGCTTTGAGCAGCTTTTTATGATAGTTTGATGTGAGATAATCGGCTTGATCGTGATTGCAGTAGAAGAACGCGGTGCGCCCAAAATAGAGCTGCTCGCGGCTATTTGCCCAGGTGGCTGCCTCTGCTTCAACCGCCGTCTTATCCGCCTCTGGCAAGTAGAACAGCGCATCCCGCCGATAGGCCGTGTCATCTTGCCACCAGCTCGGTAGTTGAGCCACCTCTTGCTGGAGCGTGGCAGCACTGATAATAATAAACGGTACTGGGAAGTCATAGGTCGTGTCAAAGTAATGCGCCAATGTGCGCTGGATCGCCCCCTCCGGCTCGCTGCTATCAAAAAACAGATTGCCGCTATTGATATACGAGACGACGCTGCGAAAGCCCAGCTCCATCAAGTCCGCCTTCAGGCGATCCATACTCACCGTATGCTTGCCGCCAACATTAATGCCCCGGAGGAGCAGTGCGTAGCGCATTGGTTTTGCTGTGGTGTGGTGGAGCGTGTGCATAGTGCTATTATACAAGGATGCACGGCGAGTGTCATGTTGCTGGGCGACGAATCGTAAACGTGAGGTTGACGCAGCTCCCCACATCGAGCTGGTTTGTTCGCCGCACCTTAGCAGGCAGCGGAATGAAGTGGGTGCCATCACCCATTGGCAGTAGCGAGGTATCCCACGACACCTCTCCTACCACCGCATGAACCGCAATCAGGCCACGCACCGTTAGTGGTTGGAGTATCTCTGTATACCTCTGCGGCACTGCGACATAATACCAGCCACCTGCTTGCGGAAATTGCTGTACCCGCCCATCAATGGTATAGGTGTGCATCACTCATTACTCTCTCCTGCGTGCTGAACGATATCGACCGTTACACCGCTTGGGTCACGCACACAAAAGTGAGTCTGGCCCCATGCCTCGGTGGTGAGTGGATGGGTGATTGCAACATCACAGTCCTTAATCCGCTCATATTCACTGGCAGCATCAGCGACCTCAAGTGAGTAAATGATGCCATGGCCACCAAAGGACGCTTGGAGATCTTGTGGCTGATTGGCAAGGTGTGGCTGCATCAGGCCGATCTCTACACCACTATGCGTATGCAAGAGTTGCACATACCAATCGGCTTCGAATACAACCTCAAAGCCAAAGAGCCGACAATAAAACTCCTTACATTCCGTTATCTTTGTGGTAATTGTCACAGGATATAGTGCGTGCATATGCGCTCCTTTATGTTAATGGTTATGTCATTATAGTAGCGTGGTGGCACTCTCTCGTATTGTATATTTCGGACATTATGCTTGGTATGTCTTGTGGTAGTGCTGTGGTGTGTACTGCGTAATACACTGAAAACGATGGATATAGTGCGACTGGTCGGCATAGAGCTCTCGCCAATCTTCTGTAAAGCTCCGCTGAAACTGGACAATTGTCCGCAGTGCTCGAGGTGAAAAACCAGTTCGCTGGCGAACAATCCGCCGCAGATGCCGCTCGGAGCAGCCCAACTGCTGAGCAATCTGGGTAATCGTATGCTGGCCATCAAGCCGAGCAATGACCTGCATGATAAAGTCATCTTCCTGCACCAGGCCACAGTCAATCATTCGTTGAATGCAAGTTGCGAGGATGTCTTGCTGCTGAGTAAAGCTATGTTGTCGCAATGAAGCAATAATATCTGTGACAGCCCAGCCAGCAAGCCGCTTAATAGGTATCGCCATGCCAACAACTGCATCGACATCACCGTGATACACACCAGGGTGTAAACGTATTCCCACATAATGAAATCGCCGGCCCAGTACTATCCGCCAGGCGGTTTGGCGCGGCGTCATAATAGAGGCGCTGCAGTCACCTAAATCAAAAACAATATCAATGCACGCATCGGGCAAAATTGTGTAGTAGAAGTTGTGCGCCAGTGGCTGCGTTGTCTTTAGCTCCCATAGACAGTACACGTAGCGAGCGTGCGCTACCTGTGGTGGTATTTCGTCATACCGCACACGACGAGCAGCCGCTTGCATGATGCCATTTTGCTGAGGGGTGTATGGAGATTTCATATATTATGTGCCGAAAATAATGCGCAGCCAAGCACCTCTATTGTATCACGGGTGTTACTCGCTACTCAGGTAGTAGCCAGTGACCACTCAGCAAGAAGGTCGCCATATCTGCAAGCAGAATAAGCCCACACAGTATGATGACCACTGTAATACTCGAGCGAATCAGCGTGCTGTACTGGGATCTCACCCGCTCGAACCAGTTTATGAGAGGCTGGTGTCTATCGCACATAATCGCGATGACAAGGCAAAAGAATAACCCCTGACTGACAAGCAACCACACCACGTGCGCTATGATAACGACAAGCAGTGACTGCTCACGGCTCGCCACAGCAATCACTGCGAGGAATGATGGGTCAGTAAAGGCGCTGGCCGCATAGATGATGCCACCAAGCACAATGCTACGCCTCAGCCATTGCAAGGCCCAGCTATCCTGCGACTCCTTTAGTTCCTTATCCGATTTTATATGCTTATACAAGCGAGCCGCCGCCCAGCCAAGCAGTCCCACACTTGCCGCACCTTCTGCGCCTACCCACACACAAGCTGGTATACGATGAAGTGCCTGGGCAAATAGCTCGGCACTACCGCCAAGTAGGAGCGATGCTGCTACGCCAGCGGTGACTGTTCCTACTAAGACGATGAGTGCAAACGCAGCGATTCTTTGCTTGGGTAGTTTGCTTGCCACTAGCAGCACAACCAGCACTGCGCCAAACACATCAAACCCAGCCACGCCAAGGCCAAATGCAAGTGCAATAACATTCATGGTATCTAGTATAGCAGTAGGTTGTTGGAGATGGCATACGTATCTCTCATCACACTATAGATTATTATGAGCACCTTACCGCCAACACGGCATGCCTTATCCCTGTTTACCTAGTAAGAAAATACGTGGCTCACTTCAAGCTATTGTACGCCGCGCAAAGCACCTGCTCTTATTTGCTATATCCAACGAATCCAGTAGTATTCCCTATCAAGCGATCAACGATGATACCGTTGCTATTAATAATCATGGTTGGCCCATCTGTACCCGCCAAAACAACGGCTGTTTGCGCCTGCCTGGCACGAATAACACTGTCTGCTGCGTGAAATTGCTTTTGCAGATAGCCATACTCAGGATCACTCAGTGGAATATAGGCAACGTCACTCCCCTTGAGCCGCTCAACAATATCTGGGTAGTGTATGTCATAGCAAACATATGCCGTAACTTTCGTAGCATTATGCGTAGCAATTACGCGTGAATAACGCGCTGTACCAATTGATTCATCTGGCGCAAGATGCGCTTTGTAATTTGTTAGTATACTGCGACCAGACTGATCTACCAGTGCGACTTTTTTGTATATTCTTGTATCGTCTTTTTCTGTTGTGTGGTAGACGATGTTGATCGATTCTCTTTGTGCAAAGGCTGCAATTGTTGTGTGCAGTGCAGGTGGGATAGAATTTTCTGGCCAGACGATTGTCGCATGAGGATATTGGTACTGTGCAATTGCGCGCTTTGTCAGATGTATGAGGTCATCCACATCAGCCTTAGTAGCGGGTATATCAACGCCGCCACGTGTCATCTTTTGGAGTGCAATCACTGGAGGGAGTGGCTTGGCTGGCATATGCACAGCAATACTATTTGCTATCGCCACGAGTACAACAAGCCCGCAGCTCATACGTATCCATACGTTCATACGAGCATGCACTATTAGCCACGCTATACTCGCGCCACAGAGTAATACAATCGCTTCGAGCACTACTTCGCCGCCATAGACACTCCACATAGTGATACTGTCATTACGCCACACGCTATAGCCAAGATGGGGAATCCACCAATCCTCTACCACTGGTGCATGAGTTCGTATATACGTCAATGTGCACCATGCAATAACAAAGAGCACTACAGCACCGTATGTCCGAATATACCGACGCAGAGCTATAATCCAAAACAGGTTGGCCTGCAAAAGCGCCCATCCAACACTTGCACCAAATGCCACGCCGGGCGACATAAAGTAGTAATACCAATAGGTCGTTGGTAAGAGCCATGCCAGCAAGAAACAAGCACCAACGCCATAAAGATGGATGCCCGACAGTCGTCGCACTGCTATAAATAGCAATGCTAATGCAAAAAATACTGGTAGCTGCAGAAGCCAATGTGGGGCAAAAGCCGTTCCTGCCACAACAATGCCAGATATCGCCGCAAAAATATATGGCCGAGCCGCTCGCCGTATTGTCATAAAGCGCATAGGTTCCATGTGCTTGCACGCCATAGGCACTACAAGCCAGCGCCGCACCCGTCGGCAGTACCACTCGTAACGCTCGTCAAAGACGTGATGGAGGGCGCGCTCTTCGATTGGAATAATGAGCCAGTTTAGCACGCCAAAGCACACCACTGGGCACAGCAGCGCCAGCCATGAGCCGCTCACCAACGCGCAACCAAGTACCGCCAAGATATATGCAAGATAAAGTGGATTGCGCGAGAAATTAAACGGCCCCGTGGTGAGCAGCTCGCTTGGCTCATCAAGCGGGTTGGTTGAGGTTGCAGCTCGGCGCAGCGCACGCATTGTTGCATATATTGTCAGCACGGCCACGACAATACAGGCAATACCTACCAGCCACCACTCGCTGGCAATTACTACTGTCCCTGGCCACAGCCATGCCACCGCAAAGGCAATAAAGCCGAAGCCGAAGAGACAAAAATCAGGAATATGGTTATATATCATATGCTTCTTCATGCGTATGATTATACCACTTTATTACTGATGTGACATAATCATGATAGTATGTTCTTACCCTGTGCGTATCATCCCTAATTCGTTTATCGGAGATGTGCTGCCTGTAGGGCATCATACACACTTGGCTACCTCTTCTATCTTTATAACGCATCTCTCTTTCTCTCATATTTCTCTATCTATTTCTCTATCCATATCTATATATCCATATCTATATTTCTCTACTTATCTCTATTCATCTATCTCTATCTTTATCTTTATTTATTTATTTATTTATCTTTCTATTTCTATCTATATCCATACTTATATATCCATATATCCATATCGATTTCTCTCCTATTATATATAAATATATAAAAGAAGAGAAAAAGAGTCCGCCGTAACAGAGAAAAAACAGGGTAAACCAGGCGAATTTCGAAATTCGCCTGGTTTGATATAAAACTGTGCCTTGATATACTACCTTGTAAGGAGCTTATTATATGCCAAAGTACGTTCATATTGCTGGTTTTGCTATATTACTTTGTGTGCTGATGTATGTGCTGCTGCGCGTGCTAGCGCCAGCGTCACACTCTACCTCGCAAGGCAGCGCGAACCATTCACCTTCTCATCATGCATCATCACATATGCTCTATGGCCTGACAATCGACGACAGCTGGGAGGGCACGAGACGGCTTGCTGATATCGTGGAGGCTCTTCAGCGTTTGCCTGCTCGGCCAACGGTGCGGATCGTTATGTCTAAGGATAGATCACCGCAGCGTTACCGTGAGCTATTCAAGGCGATTCATCGCGTGGCCGATATCATGGCCCAGCCCGTTGATTCTTCTGATATGCACAGCTACAGCACCGAGCGCTACCAGCAGCGCTTTGCTGAGTCTTACCAGTATTTATCTCACTACGTCGCGATATGGGAGGTTGGCAATGAAATGAATGGCCAAGAATGGATCCAAGAAGACCCACACCTTACTGCCGCGAAGGTGACCAGTGCTTACCGATACATTAAGGATAAGAATGCCGCGGCGGCGCTTGTGCCCTACTACTTCCCGCCAAACGGAAGCACGCTGAGCATGAAAGATTGGCTACAGACATACCTACCCGATGATCTAAGGCAAGGCGTCGATTATGTCCTCGTCAGCTACTACGACGATGACAACGATGGCTACCAGCCCAACTGGCGGCAGATCTTTGCTGAGCTTGAGACGCTCTTCCCAGAGGCCAAGCTTGGCATTGGCGAGTGCGGCACACCCAGCGAGCATACCCCGATGACGCATAAACTACAGTTGTTTCGGCATTATTATGCCATGCCGCGGTACACTCCACGCTACGTTGGTGGATACTTTTGGTGGTATTGGGCGCACGATGGCGTACCATACAAGGATAACCCACTCTGGGAGGAAACTGCGAGGTATATGAAGAAGCAGTCGTGAGCTAGGCGTCCTTTGGCCAGACGTCCTTTGGCCATACCTCATTTCCTCAATATGTGGCATAATATAACTAATGCATCACGAAACTTCGCACACCAAAGCAGCGCATAGCTACCAGCAAGCACTCGCGCAAACAGTCGGTGATTTTCTGCAACACGTACACATGACTGAGATTCAGCCAGACGCAGCGACTGTCTTTGTGCATGATGAATGTAATCCTGATTCAATTGGGGCAATCGCTACTGCGTGCTCACCGCAAGCTCCGGCTGACGGCCGATTTGATTTTCAAAAAACGCATATCATAGGGCACCGCGTTGATGGGTCGTCAGTTGCTGGACGTGTCATTGAAGGCAACCAAGACGACATTACCCTGACTGAGAGTGCGATGAATCCTGATCATCGCGTTCTCAACTTGCCGCTACCTGACCAACACACCGTTTTGCAAGCTGCTTTTACCAAAGACCGTGCGCCGACAAAACGTCAACTGGACGAGTTGGAAACACTATGGCGATATGACAGAACCAAAGCTGCACTCGGCGTTGGCATTACGGCGCTGCAAGCATTGGCGAGATCATCATACCCCACTCAGTCAGTCGCCGACATGCTAGCCCTCAAATCACCCACCACACCGAATGCAATACTCGCCACGTGGGATGTGTCGCATTCAACCAGGGAGATGACGCGTGATAATGGAAAACTGCGCTCATTCCTCGTTTGGTTTGGTAGCCAAGCAATCACTGCCGTGCAACGTTATGGCGGCGAGCTAATCGACTGGACAGGCGATGGACAGAACCTTGCAGTGCCACTACCGCAGAGCAACGCGCGTTTCTCAC
>CALHVV010000019.1 GCA_938036915.1 uncultured Candidatus Saccharibacteria bacterium | reverse complement strand
CGTTGCCGCCCACCATTCCACCACTAGCCGATAGCTTTTCACTGAGCCTGGCTCGAGCGATCGACGAGACGCTTGATAGCGGCAAGACCACACCACTCACCGCCTGGCGCAACCACTGGTGCGAGAAGGATGCTACTGGAAGCTATGTCTTAAAAGATCGCAAGCGCCTGGGTAAGCTGCGCGCCCTTGCTGAGGTCTATGATGCATATCTTACTGAGCTGAGCGCGGCTGGTCTATATGACTACGATGATATGATTCTCCAGCTTGCTCAGGCGCTCGATGCCCAGCCTGAGCTGCGCGCTAACCTCGAGGAGCAGTACCAATACATCATGGTGGATGAATTCCAAGATACCAACCTCGCGCAGCTGCGTATTCTCTTTTCGCTGACGAGTAGTCCAGTCCACGAGGGTCGCCCCAATATTATGGCAGTGGGGGATGACGACCAAGCAATCTACAGCTTCCAGGGGGCAGATGTGAGCAATATTCATCGCTTCCGCAGCCATTACCGTGATGTGCAGCTGATCGTCTTGACGGATAACTACCGCTCGAGTCGCGCCATTCTCACACCAGCCCGGGCTGTTATTACTCAGGGGAGCGACCGGTTAGAGGCGGTGCTTCCCGAGCTCGATAAGACGCTCACGGCCCATCACCAGCCAGCCCAGACTGCCGTCAGTCTGGCCGAGCTGCCCACCAGCCTAGCCGAGCGCCAATGGCTGGCGCAGCAGATCCGCCAGCAGATCGACAGTGGCACGCCGCCCGAGGAGATTGCCGTCCTGGCTCGGCGCCACCGCGAGCTGGTGGCGCTGGTGCCACACCTTCAGGCGGCAGGTATTGCCATCAATTACGAGCGGCGCGACAATATTCTTGATAATCCTGTCATTCAGGTGCTCGAGCTGCTCGCGCGGGCAATCGAGGCCATAGCAGCAGGGGAGTTTCCTATGGCCGATAGCTTGCTCTCAGAGCTGGTGGCGCACCCGGCCTTTGGTTTTGCCAGCCAGGATATTTGGCAGCTCAGCCTCCAGGCGTGGCGCAACCACCAAACGTGGGGCGAGACAATGATGGCGAGCCCGACCTTCCAACCCCTGATGGTGTGGCTCATCCATATGGCGTGGCAGGCGCAGCATCAGCCGCTTGAGATGGTGCTCGATGATTTGCTTGGTGTCCCGCAGCCAGCTGATAGCCAAAAGACTCAGGCCGCCATAGCCAGCGCGATTACCGACTATATGACGCAGCAGATGGCCCAATTCGACCAGCCAATTAGCCTCTCTACCGAAGCGGCCGCTGCTATGCCCACCGTACATTACCGCTCACCACTGTACGATTATTATTTCTCGCGCGAGAAGCTTGCCGAGCAGCCCGACGCATATCTTGCCTGCCTTGAGGCCTTGCGGACTCTGCGCAGCCGCGCCCAGGAATATCGCGGTGATGATGAGACGCTCCGGCTTGCCGATATGCTCGATCTCCTCGGTATGCACCGGCAGTTTAAGACGCCGATCACCACTATCCGCCAGCGTACCGAGGCGCATACTGGCCGCATTAACCTCATGACAGCACACAAGGCCAAGGGACTAGAGTTTGGCCATGTCTATATCATTGGCGCGGTTGATAGCACTTGGGGACGGCGTGTACGCTCACCCGTGTCGCTCATCACCTACCCAGATAACCTCGCCATTGCCCCCGCCGGCAATACGTACGACGAGCGCCTCCGCCTCTTTTTTGTCGCCATGACGCGGGCGCGCGACCACCTAACTATCAGCTACAGCACCCAAGATGATACTGGCAAAGCAACGCTACCAGCCAGCTTCCTCGACGGCGTCAACCTTACTGCAACTACTGTCGACATGCCCAATGATGTACCAAGCCTCACCACCCAGCTCACCACCGATTGGCAGCGCCGTCTTGCGCCAGTTGGCACGCCCGAGCCCGATTTGCAGCAGCTTCTCCAGCCTATGCTCGAGCAATATAAGCTCTCTAGTACCCATCTTACTGCCTTCTTAGATGTGTCGCGGGGTGGGCCCACGACCTTCTTAACCAACTACTTGCTGCGCTTTCCGCAGGCACCGAGCCCGCATGCCATCTATGGCAATGCCATCCACCACGTGTTGCAGCGTGCGCACACCCATCTTACTGCTACAGGCAAGGTGCGGCCGGCCGAAGATATCCTCGGCGACTTTGAGCAAGAGCTTAATCGCCAGCCACTGGGGCCAGAGGACTTCGCGTACTTTAGCCGCAAAGGGCTTGATTCACTGAGCGCCTTCTTGCAGGCCAAGGCGCAGACCTTCCACCCTGAGCAAAAGACCGAGCTGAGCTTTGCCGGCCAAGGAGTCGTGCTCGGTGATGCTCGCCTTACTGGCACGCTCGACCTTGTCGATATCGACCACACTGCCAATACCATCGCCGTTACAGACTACAAGACGGGCAAGCCCGCCCGCAGTTGGCAGGGTCGCACCGATGCCGAGAAGATCAAGCTGCACAAATACCGCCAGCAGCTGATGTTCTACGAGCTTCTCGTGCGCCACTCGCGCGACTATGCTCGCTACGACTTTGCTGGAGCCACGCTGCAGTTCGTCGAGCCGGATAAGGATACGGGTGCTATTCACCAGCTTAGCACTAGCTTTTCTCAGGCCGAGCTGGATGAGTTTGCCCAGCTCATCACCGCCGTGTGGCGCTGCATTACTCAGCTCCAGCTGCCTGATACTAGCCACTACCCAGCCACTTACAAAGGTATCCTCGCCTTTGAGGAGGATCTGCGGCGGCGTATAGAAGAGCAGGAATAGCGGCTAAGCGCGAGCACTTGTGACGCAATAGGCAACGTATTCGCTATACACCCTTGCTGCAACGCGCTGCAGGAGAGAATGGAGTGGCTAATAGCTAAGCAGATGGCATGGGCAAGCTTTTTTTACTACTCTGGTCAGGACATTTTGGTGTAGTATATACGGCATTCTTAGCTCTCGCGCTGACGAATGGGTTTATCTCTGCTTATTTTTACCTAATTCCTACAGCGTGAGCGTAAGACTTTCTGAGTGCAATAAATCTACGTCGTCTGTCATTTGTTGCAAATAGTACATAGAATGAAACAGAACGTAAGAACAAAACGAGAATCTCTGCAAGACATGCGCATATTGATTGACAGGCTCGCTGTATATTGGTATATATAATAACAGCTCAGCTGAGTGGACCCCGTTTTGGCATCAGATATGCCAAAACTCGAGACGCTCAGCACGAGAGCGTCCTTGAAAAAGGGTTCACCGACAATCCTGCCGAGACTTCGGCAGAGAGGAGGTGAATACCTCATGTCCTGCAAGACCTGTGCCCGTGATGGCTACACCCGCATAAAGACCTGCCCCTCCTGCAGGGGCAGCAAGAAGGAAAAAGGATCTCCTTTTTCCTTTAAGTCATCCTGTGCTACATGTAATGGCACAGGTTATGTCTGTGCCTGTGGCCGACCAAACGGTCGGTAGCAGACACAGGACGACGGTCGGTTCCACGTGCGGAACCGAGAGAGTAGGTACAGTCACGACAGAATAAGGTCGTGCACCTATCCGTCACTGGAGATGAATGGCTCCATTTCCCTTTGTGTGTTAACTCACATAGAGGTGCAGGTTCGATTCCTGCTATCTCCGCCATATGGCAAATGCTCCGCTTTTTTCGCGTAGAGCACTGCCATAGCAACCGCCGCAGGCTACCCCTTGTCGGGCATCAAGAGGGGGTAGGTGGTATCGTCGCCACTTGGAGGCGATGATCGAGAAGTCTCATGCTGCGCGTCTTCATTGCGCACCGTGCACCTGCCACGGAGACTTCTTTAAAACACGTGAGACTCGTGAGATTCACTCGCCGCCCTGGCCACCCGCCAGAACGAGCAGAACCGCTTGTAGTCTCTCCCGAGCTCCTGCATCCGCATCATGCGTTGAGACAGGAGCTTCTTCCTTTTTTAGTACATAACCGTGGTATAGCTGTAAAATTCAGAGGCGCTCACTACTTGACAATTCTCACTAGGTAGATTACAATTATCTCTACCCTTACAAAGAACTCGCCGGCACTGCTCCGGCTTGAGTTTTTGTAAGGAGTAGTCGGTCAATGGAGACCGACCTGGGATGCCCCGTTTGGTTGAGGGGTACGAGAGGTTTGCTTGTCGATGGAGACAAGCATACGAGGGCTCTCGTAGCAGGTTCGACTCCTGCCATCCCAGCTGTGAGTAAGTATACCCTCCAAGAAAATGCCTTGGAGGAGCCGACCCCAGAAAGGGGGTGATCTATAATAGATCATGCTCACACCCATCCCCCACGCTCGCGCCTATTCTACGCATGCGGGCGTGGGGGCTCTCCCCTGATCAATTGTGTTATAATAGCTTGATATGACGTCGTTTTGGAATGATTTACCGCAGCCGTTTTTTGTTTTGGCACCAATGGAGGCGGTGACAGATGTGGTGTTTCGCCACGTGGTGGAGCGGGCTGGTGCGCCCGATGTGTTCTTTACTGAGTTTGCCAATGCGACGGGCTGGGTGCACGCTGGCGACAGGGCAATCGCGGGGCGGCTCATTAAGATGGACGACGAATACCCCCTGGTGGCACAGATTTGGGGTGGCGAGCCGGGCGATATGGAGCAGTTTGCTCAGCACTGCGCGCGCCTGGGCTTTGCAGGGATCGATATCAATATGGGCTGCCCTGCTAAGAGCGCCATCAAGAGTGGGGGAGCGGCGCTGATTCGCAATCCAGACGTTGCAGTAGCTGCTATTGCCGCGGCCACGACGGCTGGCTTGCCAGTCAGCGTCAAGACCCGCCTTGGCTACAGCACTGTGAATGAGTGGCGGGCGTGGCTCACGACGCTGCTCCAGCAAGATATCGTCAATCTGACTATCCACTTGCGTACCAAGAAGGAGATGAGCAAGGTAGCGGCGCACTATGAGCTGATTGATGATATCGTGGCGCTGCGCGATGCGATTGCGCCGCAGACGCTGCTCACTATCAATGGTGATATTCGCGATCGGGCGCATGGCATGGCACTGGTAGCAACCCACCCGGGCGTCAATGGGGTGATGATTGGCCGTGGGGTGTTTGCCGATCCATTTTGCTTTGCACCGCGTGCCGATAGTATAGCGCAGGGCAGTGGCTCTCTGGCGCAGCGCAACTTTGCCCTCCTTCGCTACCACCTCGACCTCTTCGATCACTGGCAGCCACAGCTAGGCCGGCCATACGAGACGCTCAAACGCTTCTACAAGATCTACATTCGCGACTTCGACGGCGCCAAGGAACTGCGCGACCAGCTGATGCACACCACCAGTACGGATGAAGCGCGGCACGTCATCCACCAGTGGCATGAGACTATGCGCACATCTGAGTAGATGGTGTTTGTGCTATGGTAAAGGAGGGTGATATCCTCAAATTATATCGTCATGAGGACGAACGAGAGCGCTAGTTTTGCATCTGCACAGGCAGGGCGGCTATACTTTGGATATTCTTTATCTATAAAGCAGGAAAAAGTAACTCATAATCACTATCGCGTAGCGCAAAAAGAAGCAGCAATACGCCTCTTGCTGCAAAATATTTCGTTTAATAGCCTCAATCTCTAATCACCCACCACTCTCACGTTCATAGCTGTAGGGAAGCTTTAGGGTTTAGGCTCAATCCCCACCACTTGGTAAACTTACAACATTACGCAAGCACCGTCACCGTCATGCGTGGGCCACACAACGCCATGATAGCAGCGAGGTTATAGTAAAGCATGGCAGTGGTAGCGTACTGCTGAGCAGTTGGATCGCCTGGGTAGAGTGCTTCGGCTGAGGGTGCAAAGGCCCATGTATCAATATTGAAAGCCTGGTGATGCTCGGATGCGCGGTCGAATTCCCGCGCCAAGGCATAGCGGTCGAGCGTCGTCCCAGCGCGCTGATTCATCACCACCGCTGCCTCATGGTGGCTACCGTGCAACATATCGGTGTGAGCACCAGTGGGCTCAGCACTCTTTGCTAGCTGCGCGTCGACCATTGCCACAAGATCGTTGCCACTAGCCATAACAAGCTTGGACTCATCTGTTGCATGGCGAATAATCTGCTGGTGGGCTTCGTCGCTACTATCGCTACCAAGACCAAGCTCAGTGGCTAGGCTGCGCAATTGCTCACCATACTGAGCAATGATGGTAAAGATCGCACCCACCTTGTCGGCTGCTGCGCAGCCAGCGTCTTCGCCATGAGCATGGTCATCCCGACGGACGTGCACTGTCGCGGGTATCTGGCCAATCTGCCCCAGAACGCGGGTATTCGCTTCATCAATAGAATCACTATCACCGTACACCAGCCGATCCGTCACTAGGTAGAGCAAGCCACCACCTGCGCCATTTGGCACTGCTTCCGCTGTGCTACCGGGTCGGCCATCCATGCACGCGCCAATGATGTTCTGCACTGCTGGCACGTAGTGTTCACTAAGTTCTTGGATAAATTCTGCCGCATGGGGGCACTCTGGCGTATTAAGCTTGCCAAGGCCATACTCGTTACCTAATTGGTAAGACACAACTGGCTGCTCATAGCAATCACTTGTCGTCTTCTTATTATCTCGATCATCATATGCTCCCTCTGGTGATGATGGATGGGGAGGATAAAATTCCGTCATTATACTGCCGTCTCTCTACAGTTGTCTCTGTTACCCTAATATTATACGCGGTGCTTGTTGTGGCGTCGGCGCAGGCCAGCCACCTTGAGGCGCACGGCATGGCGGTCGACCAGCTGGTGGGCCTTCTCGAGCTCTACCTGAGTACTGGCGTTGTCGCGCTGCTTGAGAGCGCGCTCAAGGGCGGCTTTGCTCTCGGCCTCAATAATATCGTCGCCATGCTCGGCTTCGTCGACCAAGATACGTACCTTTGTCTGGCTAATCTCGACCACCCCACCAGAGATGGCAAAGTACTCCAGCTGGTCGTCACTGTCGTCCTTGGCGCGACGCACCGCCACAACGCCTGGCACTGCCAGGGTTACCAGTGGTTCGTGCCCTGGGAAGACCGCAATCTGGCCATCCGGCGTCGGTAGCATTACCTCATACACAGTCTCGTGTAGCTTGCTACCAGTCAGTGTCACAAGTTCTAAATCCATAGCCCTACTATAGCAGAGTAGCAGAGAAAAAGCGAGGTAGAAGACGAGGTGATTTTACTCCAAGCAAGAGAAAAGGGCGGGGAGCAGCAGGCCACATGGGTGCTGCTCAACCCGCCCTTAGTGGGTAAGGGGCGACCTGCGAAGCTAAATAGAAAGCCCCCAGGCAAGGAGGGAGACAAAAATCCCTCCAACGGCGGCCGCCGCAATCAGCAGCAGCCCCAGCGCCTTCGGCAGGCGTTGGCCTACCACGATGACCCCTCCGAAGAGAAGCCACGTGATATACATCACGAGCCAGGGCAGCTCGTGAGCACGAAATGCCGTTCCACCGAAGTGGAACAGCAACAGGTAACTCCCGAGCGGTACACCCGCCCAGGAGGCTACTCCAATCATCCAGAATGGCGCAACCGTGCGCGCCTTTCTGGCTTCTCTTTGCATGGAACGATCGTCCCATGCGTTCTTCCTATTGTGCATGGTCATCTCCTTTCCATGCAGTCTGGGAGCGCTGGTCGCCCCACCACCCTCAAGTGTGCCATATTTGATCGGGTAAGTCAAAGTGTGCCTATTTGAAGCTGAGCGCTTTACTCCTTTCTCATACTGCACTCAGTATATGCGCTGCAATAAGCATATTTCTATACATACCAATATATCTTGATACTATATCTATTCTCTATGTATCGATATATTTATACCCATCTCTCTTTATCTATATCTCTATCTATTTCTATACTTATCTCTATATCTATTTATCTATCTCTTTATCTTTCTATATTTCTATTTATTTAATCTATCTATCTTTATTTACTCTCTTTCTCTTTCTCTCTATTTCCTTTATCTTTATATTTATATTTCTTTATTTATCTATCTTTACCTATATCTCCCTATACATCTATATACCTATATATCCAACCATATCGATTTCTCTCCTATTATATATATAAATATATAAAAAGAAGAGAAAAAGAACCCACACTAACAGAGAAAAACAGGGTAACTATAGTACAAATCGATTTGTACTATAGTTGGGAGGAGGGAGGAAAGGAAATGAGGGGAGGATAGGCAAAGAAAACAGCAGCCAACACGGAGGGAATATCTCGGTTGGCTGCTGCCGTGCAAGAATGTGCAGAGAGTGCTAGTCTTGCTTCTCGCTCAGTGGCACTGGCGACATGTAGAACCAGTTCTCTGGCTTGTCGTCATACTTACCACTCAGGATATCCTTGGCATCGCGGATGGTGTCAGCGAGCTTGAAGTAGCTGCCAGGGTTGCCGGTAAATTGCTCGGCAACGTGGAATGGCTGCGCCAAGAAGCGCTGCAAGCGGCGTGCCCGGGCAACGATCTGCTTCTGATCGTCGCTCAGCTCTTCCATGCCCAAGATGGCGATGATGTCCTGCAGCTCCTTGTATTGCTGCAAGACGCGCTGCACTTCGCGGGCCACTTGGTAGTGTTCCTCGCCAACCACCTCTGGGTCGAGCGAGTTAGAGCTCGAGTCGAGCACGTCCACTGCCGGGTAGATACCAATCTCCGTTAGGGCACGGTTCATCACGATGGTCGCATCAAGGTGGGCAAAGGTTGTAGCCGGCGCTGGGTCGGTCAGGTCGTCGGCTGGCACATACACCGCCTGAACAGAGGTAATCGAGCCCTTCTTAGTACTGGTAATACGCTCTTGCAACGCACCCATCTCCTGTTGCAGGTTTGGCTGGTAGCCCACCGCACTTGGCAAACGGCCGAGCAGAGCAGACACCTCAGCACCAGCCTGCGTAAAGCGGAAGATATTATCGACGAAGAGCAGCACATCTTTACCTTCATCACGGAAGGCTTCGGCCATTGCTAGGCCAGCCAGTGCCACCCGCAAACGTGCCCCCGGTGGTTCGTTCATCTGGCCAAAGACAAGCGACGTCTTATCCAGCACGCCAGCATCCTTCATCTCGTGGTAGAGGTCGTTGCCCTCACGGGTGCGCTCACCCACACCAGCAAAGACAGAGTTACCACTGTGGAACTTGGCGATGTTGTTGATTAGCTCCTGGATGAGCACGGTCTTACCCACACCAGCACCAGCAAAGAGCCCCGCCTTACCACCCTTGGTGAGTGGCGCAATGAGGTCGATCACCTTGATGCCGGTCTCAAGGATCTCGGTCTTGTTGGACTGCTCGGTGAGGGCAGGGGGCTCGGCATGGATGGGCGCACGCTGCGCATCATCGGCTACTGGCTCGCCGTCAATAGGCTCGCCCACCACATTAAACATCCGCCCCTGCGTTGCTTCACCTACAGGCACGCGGATCGGCGCACCAGTTGCAACCACTGACTGGCCACGCTTGAGGCCGTCGGTCGATTGCAGACTAATGGTCCGCACTGTTTGCTCGTCAAGGTGCTGCGCCACTTCAAGTGTCAGCGTCTGGCCATCACGCTCGACGTGCAGAGCGTCGTAAATAGCTGGCAGCTCCACCTCGCGGTCGAACTCCACATCCACCACCACACCCATGATCTGGATGATTTTTCCTTGGTTTTTACTCATTCATTTCTCCTTTTACTACTTGTTGTTGAAACAGACTCTCTCGTCTTCGCTCATTGATGTAACACACGATGTATGCGATCAATAGAGCAAAGACGACGAGGACCGTAAGCCCGATACCATCTTGGACGGTTTCCATTATATCTCTGATCAAGGGATAGTAACCTCCAGTAGTGTATGCCCAATTACTTAGCGAAGACCAAAAAAGCGATTCAATAATCGAGAATAGCAGTGCAACAAATGTGCCAATGCCAATTGCAAGAGTATTCCTTCTTCCTTGATACTTATTATCCGTATGCGCACCAACCCAAATAGCCACCATAACTACTGCAGCGAGAGGTGTGAGTATCGGAAAATGAACATGACCACCCGCAACATAACCGTTTTCAATCAGTGCATAGTGTGCACGAGCCTGGATAAACGACTGTATAGCCTCAGTAATCCACGTCAAAACACTCAAGATAGCACCAACGATCAGCAGTACCGACGATGTCTTAGCGTACCACTGAGGCTCTGTTAGTTGAGCACTACGGCTTGGGAGCATGCCTCGGTGTTGGTTTGTATCTACGGGAGGTGTTGGTTGATTCTCATTCATCATATTCTTCCCTCCACTGACTCCACTTTCTTTGCTTGCAGATTGTCCTGGCTGCCTGACTTTTTGGTATGAGACCTCTGTCTATAGCGCATACCATCACGAGCTGCAATGCCACAGTAAGCTAGCAACACCACAATTGGCACATATGGCAAGAGGCTGCTCACCGCTGGCAGCTCGGCACATGCCATAATAGACCGAGCTGGCCAGGCAAGACGAGCAACATCACTGGCTTGCGCCTCCACACCATGCACAGCAAAGGATACAAGAAAGCCCGCCACATACGAGCCAAGGCCAGCA
>CALHVV010000018.1 GCA_938036915.1 uncultured Candidatus Saccharibacteria bacterium | reverse complement strand
GAGCCAGGCTCGAGCCTTAAGAGCTGCCCAGATTGTAAAGGCACTGGCCAGCGTGTGCGGACAATGAATACAATGTTTGGTCCCATTCAGCAGGCCGTAACGTGCGAGACCTGCCAAGGTCGTGGGCAAATACCAGAGAAGGCTTGTACAGTCTGCCAGGGGAGTGGTGTGCAGCGCCGCGAGCAGACGATTACAGTCAAGATCCCCGCTGGTATCGATAACGGCTCGACGATTCGCCTCCGTGGTCGTGGCGAAGCTGTCGGTGGTGGCAGCAAGGGCGATCTCTACGTGCAGGTACGGGTCAATCCACACAAGACGTTCAGTCGTGAAGGTGACGTAATCCTGAGTGAGGAGCATATTGGCATGGCGGATGCAGCGCTCGGTGCTGAGCTCGACGTCAAGACAGTCGACGGGACGATTACGATGAAGGTGCCAGCTGGTACGCAATCGGGCACAGACTTCAAACTATCTGGCCATGGCGTGCCACACATGCGAAGCGATAAGCGTGGGCCTCATATCGTGACAGTGGTGGTCGACACCCCAACCAAACTAAACCGCCGCCAGAAGGAAATCCTCCGCGAGTTTAATGACACGTTAGGGCGGAAGGGGATATTTGGGCTGTAACCCTAGATAGGTACTAGTGTACAACCAAATCCCTTGTGATGAGAAGTTTAGTTCTAACTTGCTCGCCGGATAATGTAGCTTTACTAAATTATTTTAGATTTGATGGCGTAACGTGGTTTTGTCCACAGTGCTCTGCAAATATAAGAGAAAGAGTCTTGATTTATACGGTGGTTTATTGCTAAAATATCCTCACTATGATGACGAGCTATACTCTCGAGGATAGACCACTTCCATCTCATGATATACAGGTGGAAGAAGCTCAGCGTATCCAGAATAGCTCTGTCGATATAGATCCTGAAGTGTTCCGAGGAGAGTATCGGGAGCTTGTTGAGCGATCACCGAAAGTTATTGAATCACTTGTTCCCGATCAAGAAAGCAAAGAAGCGGCAATTAATAGTCTGATTATAGGTAGTACCACATCTTTTCAGCAAAAGTATCCGGTCATTGAGAAGTATTCCAATGAAGATTATACAACCATGCAAGATACTGCAGAAACGCTGATGTCTATGGCTGAGTCTATGTCAGAGCCAGAGAGGACAGTCTATCTCCAGGCGATTGAGGCTCGCAAGCAAGAGGCGAACTTGATAGTAGCGATGAGGGATTATAAAGCAGCAACAGACCCAATAGCAAGAGAAGTAGCAGCACAGCGTTTTATGGAGATAAATATTACGCTCTATGGTGAGCCAGATAAGACAACATATGAGTCATTACTCGGCGAAAAAATTGCCAACATCTTTCATAAAAAGCGTAGTCAAAGTGCCGAGATAATCTTTCAGGAGCTTCGGAATCTTCTTCCAGAAAATGTACTAGATGGTACACGTGTACAAGATCGATTTTGTCCATCTACTGAGACCATGAGATGGATGAACGGAGTTGTTCATGGATTGTATGACAATATGCTTCGACATGTTGATAGCTATGTAGAAGTGCATAAATCAGAACTTCAAACAGAATCACACGATGAGACGGTTATAAAAATCCAGCCGACACACCTTCAAGATATCTTTCGGAATATCTTGACTGAGGAATTCCTTGCGTCATCCAAAGAGGTTGAAGAAGGTAGACAGACAGGTGATATTCAGGATGCACAAGCTGTAACAGACTGGGACAATACCGAGACGAGAGATGTCGAGAAAGATATGGATTGGAAGGTCGAGGTGACAGAGGCAAAATCAATCAATGTTGATCCGGATACAAGACATATTAGAATACCCCAAGACCGAGAAGCTATGTCTGTTAATGAAGTAAAACGGCTAGTTGTGCACGAAATAGGTGTGCATGTCTTAACGCGAATGACTGGTGGTTCGACAAACCTTGAGCCGCTCGCACAAGGCTTAGCTGGTTTTAATGATACGCAAGAAGGGCTTGGGAAAGCAATGGAGCATGCCCTTGAAGGAGAATATCAAGAAGCTGGTATAGATCACTATATTACTGCTGGACTTGCCTATTTTGACAACAAGGACTTCAAAGGCGCTTATGATGTGAAGTGGCGCCTCAAACTTCTCGAGAGCCTCAAGCCTGATCAAATACCAACACAAGCACAGATTGACAAAGCTAAGCAATGGGCAGCAAACACAACGATGCGTATCTACCGGGGTACTGATGACTTGCCACTCTTTAAGGATCTCTGCTATTACAATGGGTCGAAAGAGGTCTGGGAATATCTAGAGAAAATTTGTGGTGATGATTTGCAGCTGAGTTTATTACTAGCTGGTAAAATTAATACTTCGAAGAAGCACCAGAGAGTCATACTTGAATCACATAGTACTTAGACTAAATACGAGCAATGAAAGTTCAATACGATAAAAGTTTAAAGATAGCAGGCGTTAGTATACAACCATGGGCAAGAATTGGACCTGAGCAGTGGTTTGATAATTACAAAATTGCTTCACTAGCTGGCTGGAATATGCATAGCCAGAATGTACAGCACGTGAATACTCTCGCTTATGTGCGCGATCAGTGCGAGAAACCTTATGCGGATGAATTAACTACACAGGCTCTTTTGCAAGACCCGATATTCCAAGATATGATAATAACTCATTTGCCCGAGTATCATATTTTTACGTATAAACCTTTCGTAATTCCTGAGCGATTAAAACAAAGCAGTTTGCAATTTTTGCCTAGCAACGATATGTACGCGTTGGCTCAGAAGTTTGAGAATAAATCGTGGTTTCGGCGTATTTTTGCAGAGCGTCTTTGCAATATTCCACCACATAAAATATACCCTTGGCGAGAAATGTTATTGGATGAGGAATATTTTTCTAGACTCTGTAATGGACGCAGTAAGATTGTTTTGCAAGATGCTGCACTTGGTGGAGGGAAGGGGTCGTTTATTGTCGATAGCTTTGAGTCATTTTGTTCTGCAATAAACACGATGCAAAATAGCAATGGTTTGGTTGGTGAGGTAGTTGTATCAGACTATATTGCTGATGGCCGTGATTGGTCGGTACAGGGCGTTGTAACGCGCTACGGGGTCTTCATAGGGCCAGTGCAGCGACAGATTATTGCAGACCCGAATTTATCAAATACAAGCATTCCTGGTACTGAGAAGTTTTGTGGTATTGAAATATTAGCAGATGATCAACACACATGGCAGAGTAGTCAACTAACGAAAAATGCGCGCGTCATAGGCCAGGAATTATACGACAGAGGGTATCGTGGTATTTTTGGTGTTGATTCTTTGGTGACGGATGATGAAGTGTATACTATCGAAGTTAATGCACGCATTACGGGTGCTACACCGCTTCTTACAATGAGCTATAATGCAAAGAAGCATATCCCCTTCTATCTTCTTCATATCTTAGAACTAACGAATGCTGATTATACTATTGAAGACAGCTCATACAGTAATGACTATAATGATTGCGCGCTGATGGTTCTCCATCAACGAGACATTGAGACAGGTGTTGCTGACAGCCCTCGGTCGGGATTATATAATGAAAAGATGCAATCCATAGACGATATAATGTCATTTGATAGGTCTTCCTGCGCGAAACAGGTTTTTGTACAGGATTATACAAGGAGCGAGAGGTCTATTGCGCCAGGGTCTCGATTAGCGTCTATATTTACTAATTTTCGTGTTATGGATGAGGAGGGTGTGCTTATGAGAGAATCAAGAAATATTATTGATATAATTGAAAATAGTTCGAAGTAGAAATGTATCGCTATGAATATGGAGCAAGAAAGCAATAATAATATCAAAAAAGCAGACCTGTCACGGTATGGCATTACTTCTCGATTACTAATGAAGGAGGCGCTCCGAAAAGGGTACCAGGTCACAACAGTTCCAGGTCGTTTAGCAACATCACATGTGGTGCGCTGTGAAAAGGACGGCAAAGAGTTTTATTTTTATAATCTTAATACTGCACTAAACCCTTCATATGCAGTTCAGGTGAATGAGGACAAGATCTGGACGAATAACATATTACACCAATCGCATATACAAATACCAGATACATATCCATTAAAAATAAATAGACCCGAAGACGTGGTAATTGACGATACACTTCGAAAAATGTTAGAGGCTTATGAGCTTCTTGTTGTCAAATCTGCTACAGCAAACTACAGCAATAATGTTCTTGTTAACGCTGGTGATGAAGAAGGTTTGCTTCGTGCAATACACCATGTATATCAGAATAGTGGCGGACAACCTGATATAATTGTTCAGCAAATGGTTTTTGGGCAAGAATATCGCTTCTTAGTGTTAAATAAAAAAGTCATTGCAGTAGCATGTCGTCGACCACCATATGTTGTTGGAGATGGAGTGTCAACAATACGAACCTTGATAAGTAGAAAAAATAATAATTGCTCAAAGTATGACAACAGACACGCTAGTTTAGTAGCAAAAATAAACATTGAAGATGTGTCGAGACATAAAGGTACTTACTTTTTGCAACAAGTTCCCGAGAAAGGTCGTGCTGTTGAGGTTTTAGATACATTGAATCTGAGCAGAGGAGGTGAAGCAGTTGATGTCACGAGTTATGTGTCTGATGAACTCAAAACTATAGCAATTCAAGCAGCATCAGCGTGTTTTTTTGGTATTGCTGGTATTGATATTGTAACGGATAATATTAGTGGCGATGGAAATGATAGCTATGTCGTAAGAGTGAAGGCGTCTCCAGGGATACGAATGCACCAATTTCCAACAGAAGGCAAACCTCGGAACGTTGTACGAAAACTATTTCATGCTATTGAAAAAACGGCGCATCCTATCGGCAAAAAGATAGTTATGATTGGCCGAGTTGAAAAGGTTGCTTTGCCTGATCTTGTTAACGAAAAATTTAAAGCTCGGATAGATACAGGGGCAACAGTCTCGTCTATATGGGCAAGCGATATTCGGGTTGATAAGACAGGCCTCTATTGCAAACTATTTGGTGAAGGCTCCCCAGTGTATACTGGTGAGGAGTTGCATTTTTCTGAGTATTCCATGCGCTCTGTTCGGAGTTCGAATGGTTATGAGGAACTGCGGTATCAGGTTGTCATTAATGTAAGTTTAGCAGGAAGGCGAGTGAAAGCAAAAGTTACACTAGCAGACAGATCGGGGCAGATCTACCCGATGCTGATTGGAAGAAATATTTTGCGTAATAAATTCATCGTTCATGTTGCAGAGGGCGATATTGATAAAAAGGCTGAAAGTAGTAATCGTCAAGAACTACGCAAAAATGGACTACAATAGAGACAGAGAGCATATAATAAGCAAAATCGATAAAATAATAGTACGAGGTATGGAGTGAAAATCGCAATACTCAGTAATGGCAATGTGAACTACTCAACGCTTCGCCTCAAGGAAGAGGCAGAGAGGCGTGGGCATAGTGTGAGAGTGATTAAATACCGCAAATGCTATGTGACGATTGATGAGAAGAACCCAACGGTGATGTATGATGGTGAAGCAATCGATCAGTATGATGCAATAATTCCGCGCATTGCAAGCTATATGACTCGCTATGGCACAGCAGTGGCGCGCCAGCTAGAAATGGCGTACCCACGCACGCTTTTTGTTAATCGCTCGATTGCGATTACCCGGGCGCGCGATAAACTGCGTTCGACACAGCTACTAGCCCGAGGTGGAGTAGCTATCCCTAAGACGGTGTTTAGCCGCAACTCAGCCGATATAGACGATCTCCTTAACGAACTTGGTGGTACGCCAGTTATCATCAAGCTCGCTCGTGGTACGCATGGCAATGGTGTGGTGCTGGCGGAGACGAAGAAGGCGGCAAAGTCAGTGCTTCAGGCGTTGTACCTCACCAATGAGGATGGGACAAATATCCTTTTGCAAGAGTTTATTCGTGAGTCGGCTGGGGTGGATATCCGTGCCTTTGTGGTGGGGAGTCGTGTAGTAGCGAGTATGAAGCGCCAGAGCCTAGATGACGACTTTCGCTCCAACCTCCATAAGGGAGGCGAAGGAACGCCGATCCGCTTGACGGATACCGAGCGTCGTATGTGTTTGCGGGCGGCTAAGGCAATGGGTCTGACAGTAGCGGGTGTTGACTTTATGCGCTCGAGTCGTGGGCCACTAGTGCTTGAGGTCAATGCGAGTCCAGGCTTTGGGATAGAGAAAATTACGCGGCGCAATGTAGCCAAACCGATCATTGAATATATTGAGCGCAATGCAAAGCGGCAGCACAAGAAGGATCGCGTTGGGGCGTAGCTACCCAAACGTATTGGCGTTTCTTATAACGCTTATGTTGAGTCGGTGTCATGGTATAATGATGGCATGATGTTGCTTGGATTGCTTGTTGGCATGGCTGTAGTTTTGGCTGGTTTGGTATATGTAGCGAAGCGGCATTTTGGGCTACCAGTAATAGGCCTGGCGGTTGGTATGGTAATGACACAGCTGTGGGCGGCAGATGTCGTGCCGTATGCTGCTGGGGTTGGTATAGGCATTGACCGATCTGCTTTGCTTGCAGTGGTGACGATTGTGCTGACGGTGCTACCGGCTGTGATATTGGTGTGCTGTGGCTCAGTGGTGAGCCAGCGCTGGTGGCGTATTGGTGGCTCACTGATCTTTGGTGTTGTGGCGACGTATGTACTGTTTGGTGCGCTGAGTAGTCTCGTACCACCAGTTGATGAGACAAGCAAGATGGTTGTAGCAGCGCTGGATGGGTCTCATGCAGCGGTTGTAACGATGGGGTTTGCATGTGCACTTGTTGATACGCTCGTGGCTCGCGCAAAGGGCGCAAAACCACATAAGAAAAAGTGATAGATACTTCTTGCGCGTGTCACTCGATGAGCTTGGTTTTACCAATAAATATACGTTGATGTGCTTAGCAAAACGACCCTCATAATAAAGGGTCATTTTAGTGTTGTGATTCGCGTATAACTCTAGTAGGTATTATGCCGCGTTCGTTGCGACATTTGTCACATCATCGAGTGCTTCAAGTGCGTCGATAATTTTGGTAAGCTTGCGGGCGGTTTCGTCGTCCTCAATGGCAACGGTGTTGTTAGGCACATACTGGAGCTCTGCATCTTCAACAGTCATGCCAGCTGCGAGCAAAGCTTCGCGAACTTTGGCAAGCTCCTTTTTGTCGGTGTAGACGGTGAGACCGCCATCTTCTTCTGTTGCATCCTCAGCCCCAGCATCAAGCACAGTAAGGAGCGCTTCTTCACCACTGACTGCTACGCGGATCACGCCCTTGCGCGCAAACTGAAACATCACACTACCACTATCTGCCATGGTGCCACCATTCTTGGTGAGAGCAGTGCGGACCTCTGGATAGGTGCGATTCTTGTTATCGGTTGCTGTCTCGATAATGATGCCAACACCGCCTGGGCCGTAGCCCTCATAGACTGCCTCTTCGAGTGCGGCAGCATTTTTATCGTTGATGCGATCAATTGCTCGCTGGATGTTAGCGTTGGGCATGTTGGCTGCCCGAGCCTTCTCGATGGCTAATGCGAGGCTTGAGTTGGTTGTTGGATCGGTGCCACCACGAGCTGCAATGGCAATCATATTGCCAAGCTTGGTAAAGGCTGCGCCGCGCTTTGCATCAACCACGGCCTTTTGGCGATGGGTTGTGGCCCATTTACTGTGTCCAGACATAGGTTCTCCTTAATTGTTCTATCTTTCAACTCATTGTAGCATATTGGGTAGTTGTTATTCTACGAGCGAGGCATCGCGCAGCGAGTAGCCAGTTGCTCGCCAGAGCCACCAGCAGAGGCCAATGAGCACACTATACCACAGCGCCACACCCCACCATGGCAACGCGAAATCGAGCTGTGCCCAAGGAAAGGCGGCACATTGCTGGACAACCCACAGCATTGCATCGAGCAGCCATTGCGCTGGTGCGCCAAACACTGTCGCTGCTGCTGGCCACACAAGCGCCCCAACCCCAGCAATGCATGTGAGAAGCATCGCCAGCGGCACCCACGGCACAATGAGTAGATTGGCTGGCAGCGCCACGAGCGATAATTGTCCAAATACTGCGAGGCTAATCGGTAGTGTAGCAAGTTGTGCAGAGACTGTCTCACCCAAGACTTGGCGACCGATCGATGGCTCTACTGGCCCGAAGAAATAGCGCTGCAACAGCGGTGCAAGGATCATCACTCCAGCGAAGGACGTAAAGCTTAGCTGCCAGCCAATATCTCCCCAAACATAGCTTGGGTTCCATAGTACTGTAGCAGCACTTGCTACTGCTAGCAGTGTAATGGGGTGAAACGCACGGCCATAGGCCCAAGCCCAAATGCTGAGCCCAGCCACAAGGCCAGCGCGCGTCATACTTGGGCTCAGCCCAGTGATAGCAACAAAGCCAAGGACGAGACTTGCACTGGTAAGCACTGCGAGGTAGCGCGACACCTTGGCAAACAAGCGCCGAGCGAGGCGGACGAGGATCGTGAGGTTGTATCCGCTTGCCACAACGATATGGGTGAGGCCAGTAGTACGCATTGCTTCTTGGATGTCGTGTGGTAGGGCGCGCTTTTGGCCAAGGACATAGCCACTGCCAAGGCTAGCCGCTGGCTCGTGAATTGCGTGGCGAATATGCTCAGCAAACCAATCACGTACCTGCAGAGCGACATCACCAGGTTGCGGCTGAACAATGTGCTCCACATGAGCACGCTGCATGACAGCAGCAAAGTTACCAAAGCCAGGCTTGAGCTTGCCTCGCACAACCAGCCAGTCGCTGCGATGGATTGCAGGGTTGCCGTGCAGACTCACCCATACTGTGCCAGGTAGCGAGCGGCCATTGAGGCGGATAGCATTCAGCCTCACGACGAGTTGGTTGCGTTGATTTGTATCAGGGTCATCCTGCACCTGCCCAGTGATTATCGCTACGTGCCCAAACGATGCCGCGTAGGAGCGTTGCTGCTGCTGATCACTTCCACCGCGCACCAGGCCAACCATAAGTCCAGCAATCAATATGACAACAAGGCACCACTGCCGGCTTTGGCGCAGTGCACAGGCAATACCGCCGCCAGCTACAACAAGCCACCACCACGCAGCGTACGGCCACCACTGGGCTAGTGCCACTCCACCAACAATGCCACCGCAGCACATTGTGAGCTGCCACGTTGGGTGAATTCGCCGTTGCCACCACGTCATTGGTTATCATTAAACCATTGCATTGCTGGTGCGTCAATTTATTACGTCCAAATCGCGACCTTTCTGTCAATTTTATGTTGCTTGCCCTACTTTCTGTAGAGCCTCCTTTATCAAGGAGGCTAGAATTTTTATGTATTTGCTTTCTCGTGGTGAAATTATTGAATCTTTTGCGTTCAGCAAGAGATATGTATACATTTACCGAGTGAGGTTGCAAGGTAGAGTCTCTTACAGAGGAGAAAGGTGAATTTTGCTATAGATAGTAGAATTTTGGAAGACTGATGATGAATCCAGTGTGTGCTCCGCTTGACAGCCTACCACGACCAGTGCTATACTCGCAGAGTCTACGGGCCCATAGCTCAGCAGGTTAGAGCACCTGCCTTTTAAGCAGGGTGTCGTGAGTTCGAGCCTCACTGGGCCCTCCATTGATCAATTAGCAGGCGAGATAGCCTGTTTTTTGTTGTATCTGTTTGAAAGCCTAAAGATCCGCATTATAAAATCTTAATTCCTATTTCTCGCTATTATTGTGCGGTAGAGAACAAAATCCGACCACCGTACGAATTTGCGCAATCAACAAAAAAATATGCTTGTGCTTGACCAAGAGAGATGCTTTGCGCATAATCGTGGCGAGGAGGAAAAACAAAATGCAAACTATGCGGAATTATGCCCGGCGAATTATTGCATATGGGCTTACCGTAACCATGATGATACCAGGAATAGCCGGAGCTTCTGCGCTTGGTGCTGATTCTTCCACTGCTTATTTTGCCACCCCAGTCGCCGCCATCGGCGATTTTTTATTTGAGCGGGCAGTGGCGCGTGATGATACTGCTAACAGCAAGCTTCCAGCAGGGCAGCCTATAGTGCATCTTGCTGCCCATGCAGAGCATGATACGCTGATGATCGGGGCACTCCACACAACAGACCGGCGCATGGTGAGTGCAGTCGAGCTGCATAATACTGCGCGTCAGTTTGTACCGCTTAGTGATGTCGCGCTTGTTGTCAGTGTTAGCACAAACCACACCGACTACACGTGCCGCGTCAATCTACAGGGATATGCACCGCCGCAGTCGTCAGTGCGCTACTATCATCCAGCGGTAGCCCCGGCAGATGGCGCACAACTCCGGGGTTGCCTAAGCGTGCCAGATGGTGAGCAAGTCACGCGGTATGATGTGGCGCTGGAGCGATCGGGTACGACTATTGATAAAGCAAGCGCAGCCGTAGATGAGCTCGCAGGTGCACTCGTCTGGGAGCGTACCCACTGGACGGCAGCGGCACGGACTGGGGTATTTACCAAGGATTTTCGGGCACGAGCTGGCGAAGCCGAAGTAACTGTGCCGTACGAGACGCCAGGTGAGCCGTCATTGCAAATTCTTGAGGTCTTGCCTCATCCACACACCTGCGACGCAGCACCAGATAATTGCCAAAAATACGTCAAAGTCAAGAATACTGGCGACCAGCCAATCGACCTTGCTGCCTATCGTTTGCGTAGTGGTACGCCTGGTAGCAATAGTACTGTGCGAAATACCTCGTCTCTTGCAGGGGCTATTGCACCAGGCCAGGTGCTGACGATTCGTGCTCAGGCAAATGGTGCGGAGCTTGCAATATTGCGTAGTGGTACACTGTGGTTTGAGGATCAGCATGGCTTGGTGAGTTTTTCGCCACATATCGATGCATATAGCGGTGCAGAGCAGGCTGCGCACCAGGGCAGGTCTTGGGCATACAATTCGCAAACTGGCACGTGGCAATGGACAACGCCAAGCCCCGACCAAGCCGATAATATCATCACTGATACGCCAGCCTCACCTCATCAGCCATCGGGTAAACCGTGTCCCGCTGGCCAAGAACGCAACCCAGCAACGAATCGTTGTCGAAAAATAAACAACGGTGAGAAGCGATCAAAACAGACGGCCGGTAATGCAAAGGCAGCGCGTACTACCTCTCGCACCCAAAAGCTAACCATCTGCAAACCAGGCCAAGAGCGTAACCCTGAAACAGGCCGTTGCCGCGCAATATCTCTCACTGGCCAGCAATTAGCTGCGTGCAAGGCGGGGCAGTATCGCAATCCTGCCACAGGGCGCTGCCGAGCGCTCGCTGGCGGCAAGGCACCAGCTGCCGCATGCAAAGCAGGGTACTATCGCAACCCAGCGACTGGCCGCTGCAAAAAGCTTGGCGCAGCAAATAGTCACCAGCTAACGCCCTGCAAGCCAGGCTGGGAGCGTAATCCATCGACCAATCGCTGCCGCAAATCGACGAGCAAGAATAGCAAAGCACCAGCCGCAGGCTACGCTGTTGAGCCAGGTAGTAATAATGGACAGACAGAGATCGTCTGGTGGATGATTGGTGGGGTAGCTATCGTGGCAGTGGGCTATGCTGGCTGGGAATGGCGCAGTGAGATTGGCCAGTGGCTGCGCCGGATGGTGCGCAAAGGTTAGAGTCTCATTAGCTATACCATAGCGGTATATAGCAGAATCCCTCAGATTCGGCTATACTAGCATCATGCGAATCATTGGTATAGACCCGGGCACTGGCATCCTTGGCTTTGGTGTCATTGACGCTCATGGTGGCGCAACGCGACTCGTCACGGCGGGTGTCATTACAACGCCAGCACATACGCCAATACCAGAGCGCCTTGGTGAGATATTCGATGGTCTTACGAGTATTATTGCAGAGACACAGCCCACAATGATGGCGATCGAGAAGCTCTTCTTTGCCCGCAATATAACTACCGCTATGAGCGTAGCCGAAGCACGTGGCGTAGCACTGCTGACTGGCCAGCGGGCAGGACTGCGAATTGAGGAATATACACCACTCCAGATCAAGCAGACAATCACCGGCTATGGCAAAGCAGATAAAAAGCAAGTGCAAGAGATGGTGCGGCTCCAACTAGGCCTTCAGACTGTACCCAAGCCAGACGACTGTGCAGATGCTCTCGCGGCAGCGATTATGGCAGCGTTTATGACACGGCAGAGCTAGTGAGCTGCTGCTGGACGCAGCTACACTGACAAAGTCAGAAACCAGATTGTAAAAAAGCTTACGCTTGTGCTCTATCAGAGATGAGAAAGAGAAAAGCGCTAAGATTGGTGTTTTCGGCACATTGCACCAGAACGATGGTATAATTAAATTATGCAACTACCTCGAGGAAGACAACAACCAGCCCGGATGGGCAGATATGCCAACTTTGGAGAGGTTCGCCAGTCGAAGCCGCCACGCCGGAGACGCGAGCATAAGCATTTCTTGTGGTTTTGGAATATGAGCAAAAAGAAGAAGGCGATGGTAATCCTGACGCCATTTTTGCTGTTTTTATTGATTGTGCCGATCTTGACATACCTATATTATGCACGTGATATCTCTGACCAAGAGCGGCTGATGAACCGCAATAACACTGGTATTGTCCTCAATGATGTCAACAACAAGCCACTCTATAGTGTGGGGCGAGCCCAGCACCGCAATATGGTAAAACTAGCTGACATCTCAGACAGTATGAAAAATGCGCTTCTAGCTAGTGAGGACAAAGACTTCTATAAACACCCTGGGTTTAGTCTAATCGGTATCTTCCGGGCAGCCTTCCAGCGCCATGGTGGTGGCTCGACCATTACGCAGCAGCTCGCCAAGAACACTGTTCTCACAAGCGAGCAGACTTTTATGCGTAAGTACCAAGAGCTGTTTGTGGCACTAGCGATCGAGCAGAATTATACGAAGGACCAAATCCTCGAGATGTATCTCAACTCTGTGTACTATGGTGAAGACTCATTTGGTATCGAGGAGGCAGCCAAGATTTACTTTGGTAAAGCACCAAAGGACCTCACGTTGGCTGAGAGCGCTATGCTTGTTGGTGTGCTGCCAGCACCAACCGCTTACTCGCCAATCAGCGGCAGTCCAGAATTGGCCAAGCAGCGCCAAAAGACAGTGCTCGGCCGCATGGTTGACGTGGGTGCTATCACTAATGAGCAAAAAGACGCAGCGTATGCGCAGCAGCTCTCGTATGCATCGACGGCAAATACCGTCAAGTCGATTGCGCCACACTTTGCCCAGATGGTTATAAACCAACTCAAACAGAAACTATACAGTGCGGAAGATAAAAATGCGTATGATAAGTTAATGCGCTCGGGCTATCAAGTGAAAACAACACTTAATATGGATACGCAGCAGATGCTAATCGATAACGTCTCCAAGCAGATTCCATACCTCAACAACCGCGGTGGGACGAATGCAAGCGGTGTTGTGATAGACGTCAAGACAGGCCGCGTACGTGCACTAGTGGGTAGTGCCGACTACAATAACCCACAGTGGGGTAATGTCAATATGGCCACAACGCCGCGCCAGCCAGGTAGTAGCTTCAAGCCGATCTACTATGCTGGGGCACTAGCCGAGGGGGTTATTACACCAGCGACAATTTTCCAAGATAAGCCAACGGACTTTGGCGGTGGCTACCAACCGCTCAACGCTGACAAACGTTGGCACGGGAGTGTGACGACGCGTCGAGCAATTAGCTGGTCGCTCAATATCCCGAGCGTGGAGATCATGAAGAAGTTTGGTATTAGTAAGTCGGTTCAAACGGCTAACAATCTTGGTATCTCGTCGATTACTCAGGCAACAGGTGAGAAGAATGGTTTGTCTCTCGCACTTGGCTCGGGTGAGGCATCGCTAACGCAAATGACTAATGCCTATGCAGCATTTGGTAATCAAGGGCAGCAATTTGAACTGGGGCTCATCGAGCAGGTTAATGACAAATACAACAAGAAAGTTAGCTGGCCCAATGCAACGAGTAAGCGGGCAATTAGTGAGGGGGCTTCCTATCTGATCTCAAATATTTTGTCGGATAATGCGGCACGAGCTAGTGTGTTTGGCTCAACTCTCACAGTGCCTGGCCATACCGCGGCCGTCAAGACAGGGACGACGAATGATAATAAAGATGCGTGGACGATTGGCTATAACCCAGAGTATGCCGTTGGCGTTTGGGTTGGCAACAATGATAATACACCAATGAAAAATGGTGGCTCAGACATGGCAGGGCCAATCTGGCGCAACACAATGACGAAACTCTTAGCAGGCCAGTCGAATACCCAATTCTCTGTACCAAGTGGTGTTGTGCAGCGCTCGGTTTGTACGAGCGACGGTGGCCTGGCTACTACTGAGAATGCCAAGGGGACATACAAAGAATACTTCCTAACTGGGGCATTGCCAACTAAGCAGTGTAATGTTGTGCGCACCAAGATCGAGGTCTGTAATCTCAGTGATAAAAAGATGGAGTCTATCTACGAAGATGACTTCGACAGTACGAAGTATTCAAAGAACAGCTCAGACTGCTCCACGACGAAACAGCAAATCCGTGTCTGTGACGTTGAGCAAAAGCGCATCATTACCATCGACGAAAAAGACTTTGACAGTAGTCGTTACTCAAAGAACATTGCAAGCTGCCGGTCGTCAAGTAGTAGAGGGAGCTCTGGCAGTACAAGCGACGACAGCGATAATAGCTCGACCATCAACGGTAATACTCGCCGCCGCAATAATACCGGCAACAGTGGTAACACCGGTGGTACGAGTGGTGATAGTTCTGGTACCGGTGGTACGAGCGATGATGATAGCTCTGGGCAGAATAGTCAGAATAATACTGGTGGCAATAACAACAACTTCTTCAGGACTAACTTCTAGTACTTCGAGGAGGCGCGGATGATTGCTCATATTGTTGGCCGAGTTGATGAGAAGTTTGCGGGTAGTGTCATCGTTGATGTGCAAGGGGTTGGCTATGAGATAGCGGTCGCAGCACATGATTATGATGCGATGCAGCTTGGTGAGACAGTTAAACTCTATACATACCACCACATTCGAGAGCAAGCTCAGGAGCTATTTGGCTTTTCGTCACGGGCAGCCAAGAAACTGTTTGAGTTGCTCATCACAGTGCAAGGCGTAGGTCCCAAGGCGGCACTGGCTATCCTCAGCCTTGGTGAGGCTGAGCAGGTGCGTAATGCCTTGGCTAATGCGGATGCGGCCTTTATCCAGAAAGCCAGTGGGGTAGGCAAAAAGACTGCCGAGCGTGTGGTGGTAGACCTGCGAGATAAGGTGGGTGTGCCAACGTACTATGCTGCTCACGACGCGCCTGTGCAGGCAGAGCTTGATACAAACGACGAAGCGCTCGAAGCGTTGGTTGCGCTGGGCTACACGTTGGCAGATGCCACCAAAGCACTTGCTCATGTCGATACGAGTTTACCCACAGCGCAGCGAGTGACAATGGCTTTGAAGCAGTAAGCCGTGTTGATATCAATAGAGAATAGCATTATAAATTGCCAAAACTCTTGGCGGTGAAGAGATGTTTCTTGTGTTAAACAAGTAAAACGTTACTTGCTTGGGCTAATATCTCCTCCTGTAATTCTTTTTTGGGGAGTCAATCATCTTTCTTAAAATACTCATCTCCGAGTATTAGAACCAAACCTTGCTGTTATACGAAGGGATCATACTCTATCGAGAAAATAGTGAGACGTGTAATAGTTGCTGAGGATTTGGCATAATATCAGTAACTTGACATACTGACAACAGTGGAATACTATAGTGATTATTATGAATAGTACCTCTTTGTTGTCGGCTACAGTGCAGCGTGCTCGTCAGGCTTATCCATCGCTACCATACCATAACACGCAACATATGGATGATGTGGTGCAAATGACAAAAGAGCTGATACGCCTTGTGCCTCGATATACTTTCTCCGCTCAGCAGCAGGAGCTTCTCGTTATAGCAGCGGCCTGGCACGATGCAGGCTACGACCATGCCGCAGCCAACGAATACTGGTGCAAAGAAGCATACTCGGTTGCACTGTTTGTACAAGACAGCCAAAGAGAACGGCTTGAGCTAGATAGCGAGGCCTATGCCTTTGTGGAGCGGGCAATTCTTGGCACGATTGTCGTACCGCCGCTACAGCGCAGCACCCTTGAGGCTAAGTTACTTCATCTGGCCGACATCGGGTTTCTCTTTGCGGATTGGCAGACATTTTGGCAGGGGAGTATGAATTATCGGGTAGAGGAGCAGCCAGATACTCCATGGGTAGAGTTTTTGCAGAGGCAGCAGCGCTTCTTTGCAATGTGTTTAGCAGAGATGCAGACGGATGGTTTGTTACTAGGTATAGCTCCATCTGTTATTAGCCAGTATTGCGCGGCACTGCAGCAGCATATGGAGCAATTTGCGCGTATGCCAGAGCCAGTAGCTCATACTGCAAAATAATATTGCATGCAGTAGCAACAATGCAAAAAATATGAGATACTAGCACATGGTGTGAAAAATCCTGAGCAGAAAAATTCGGAGAAGCCTGATGTGCAGCATATATCTCGCCTAAGAGAAGTGGCGAGTGTGGGGCTGACAGCCCTGCGCTATGGTGGCGTAGAATATATTGCCCGGCAGGCACGCGATGGTAAGCCGATTGGGCCTGCGCTTGCAGCTTTTATGGTGGCTGATGTTGCTGATGGGCAGATTCTTGACGATACGCCACTGCGCCGTGTAACTGATGGTGTGGTGGACACGGCCGCTGTCGTGCGGGTGATGTATGAGCTAGGCAAGCGCTACCCTGAGGCGCGAGCGGGAATTGCTGCCGTTGCACTTGGGCAGGCAGCAACTGGCGCAGCCAATGCTTACCACCTGGCAAAAACTGGTGAGGTGACCAAGGGTGGGCGCTACAAACGAGCCGCTAATATCGCTACGGCGACGCTTGCCATTGTAGCGGCACGTGGTAATCCAGGGCGGACGCGCTTCGCAGGCGGTATAGCGGCTGGCATTGTTGCAGCCACAACAGTGCCGCACCTACGTGGGATTGGCAAGCCAACTGGCAAAAAAGTTCGTCGGTTATAATACCCACAGCTGAGGTGTATAGGTACCTCTGTTGACAACTGATGAATTTACCCATATAATAGGACATCTATGTTTGATAAATTTCCTCATTCCTCTAATTCTCAGGTTGATAGTGTACCTGAATCGATTAGCCAATCAAAGGAGCATTATACAAAGGCATTTGAAGGGTCAGTAGATCGCGCTAGTAAGCGCTATCCCGAGCTGCCTTACCGCCACCCTGGGCACATGAAAGATGTGATGGAGGCAGTTGGCGAGCTTGTAGAACTTTTGCCCAGTGATGGCTATCGGCGTGTGATCACTCCATGGCAAAAAGACCTCCTTGCCTTAGCGGCGGCCTGGCATGATGCTGGTTTTGACGAAAAGGCAGCTCAGAGATATCCGACGAAGGAAGAATATGCAATAGCACTCATGAAGGAAGATATCAAAAGCAATGAGATTGATCTGACTGATCGTGAGATTGCTTTTCTCGATCGGGCTATTAGGGGTACAATTATGGTACCCGCACTCAAGCAGCGTGATACGCCCGAGGCGAAGCTACTCCATCACGCTGATATGGCCTATATGACAGCTGATTGGGAGACATTCTGGCGCGGTGCTGAGGCATTCCATCATGAGGAACATCCGGATATGTCGTGGAAGCACTTCCAGCAATTTGAGGCAAAATTCTTCCCAATATATATGGAGTCATTGAAGAATGACTTTCAATCACTTGGCATTGCTGAGGACGAAATCCAAAAACGATTGGATACTCTTGAATCTCACCTTAAGCGCATTATGAAAAAGGCCAACCCGTGGCCCAGCTCAGCTTAGTTTGTAAATAGAACAATGACAACAAGTATCTCCTCGCTTATAATAAAACGAGAGGAGGTAATAAAAATGAAAAACTGCGACATTTGCCCATTTGTGGCAGAGCAAACAACTGATGATCCGGCGGTGGTCTTACAAACCAGCCGGTGGAATGTGGTTCTTGATAGAAACCAATGCTATTTGGGTAAATCATTTATCACCCTGCGCCAGCATAAAGAAACATTGTCGGATCTAGATAAGGTAGATTGGGCGGAGTTGCATCAGGTGATTTGTCAGATTGAACAGGCAGTTAAAGAGGCTTTTGGTGCTGATGTATGTAATTGGGAGTGCCTTATGAATAATGCAGTTAAAGCTGGTCAATCAACACATGTACATTGGCATTTGCATCCGCGCTATCTTGGTGGTGCCATATTTGCTGGTAAGGAATTCCCTGACCCAAAGTGGCCACGACATCTAGAGAGTGGTGAGCACCATGTGAGCGAGGAGCTATTTGGCAAGATTGTCCGTGCGGTGCAAGAGAACTTACCCTAAGCAAGGAACCATGCCGCTGCAAGGTATATAACAGCCAATATAGCCGGTGCAATTACCATACCCCACTCTTGTTTTTTGAGCCCAATAACAACATCGCCAATTTGCGCTAAGCTTGCTGCAGCAAAGACAAGCTGCAGCGCAGAACCATGAAACACAAATGGAGCAACTACCGTAAGTAACCCCAGTGGTAGTGCCCGAGAAGCGTACATTGCTGCGTAGAATCGCTCGCCATGAGTGATGGTAGTCGAGCGGCTCATCATACCAGGCTTGATGAGTGCAATAATTGCAGCGATGATTGTTGCTATAGATGATAGGGTCGTGATGACAAGTGTGACGGTATGCATGAGTATAGTAAACCATATGATGAGGTTGCTATGCAATCTATCCCCACTACCAATGCTATAATAAATCTATGGCGATAGAACGAATTGTTGATACCAGTAGCCATGCGGATGATAGCGAGGAGCAGCGCATTGAGGTGACGCTGCGGCCACAGCGCTTTGCGGAGTATGTGGGGCAGGAGCGGCTGAAGAAGAATTTGCAACTGGCAATTGCGGCGGCGAAGAAGCGTGGCGAGCCAATCGACCATGTCTTGCTCTATGGCCCACCTGGCCTTGGCAAGACGACGATGGCGGCGGTGATTGCCAACGAGATGGGGGCTGGCTTGCGGGTCACCAGTGGCCCTGCGATCGAGAAAGCGGGTGACTTAGCATCGATCTTGACCAACCTCAACGATGGCGATGTGTTGTTTATCGATGAGATTCACCGCTTGGGGCGGGCCGTGGAAGAGATCTTATATTCGGCGATGGAGGACTTCAAGCTCGATATCGTCATTGGCAAAGGGCCAGCAGCCCGCAGTGTCCGGCTCGACCTACCACGCTTTACGGTAATTGGCGCGACGACACGGACGGGGAGTCTTGCAGCGCCACTGCGCGACCGGTTTGGGCATATCTATCGTTTGGAATTTTACACTCCAGAGGAGATTGCGCAGATTATCACACGGGCAGCGACTATCCTCGAGACGCGCATCAAGCCAGAGGCGTCGCGATTACTCTCCACGAGGGCGCGCCTCACACCACGGATTGCTAATCGATTGCTCAAGCGGGTGCGTGACTACGCGGACGTGAATGGTGATGGTATTATTGATGTAGCAACGACAACACAGGCGCTGACTCTGCTGGAAGTCGACGAGCTTGGCCTCGACCCAGCCGACCGCAACCTGCTGCTCTCGATGCTCGATACTTATGGCGATAGCCCAGTTGGCCTGACGACAATTGCTGCTCTGACGGGTGATGAGACAACGACGATCGAGGACTTCTATGAGCCATATCTCTTGCAAATTGGCTTTATTGAGCGGACGCCGCGAGGCCGACGGGTGACACCTCGAGCGCAGCAGCATCTTGGTCGCGCAATTGAGTAATAGGCATGCGGTGATGAGCCTAAGATATGCTACAATATACCCATGAATTCACAACGATTGCAACGCAATGATCCACCACGGCCCGTCGCCTATGATGTTGATGGTAACCCACTCTACGCCGAGCCGCCCACGGCACCACGCGCGAGCAGCACACTCTACGATGTGAGCGGCAAAGAAGGCGCTCCCCACTACCATGCGCCGCGCCCAGAAGCGAACCTGCCACGGATGTCATCAGAGGTGCGCCGCCGCCATGATGAATCAGTCATGGCCTTCCCAAATCTCAATCTGAGTGAGCAAGAATACATCATTAGTGTGGTGCGTCGCCACCCAATCGGTATGCTGCCAGCGATTGTTATGTCTACCTTGATGACGAGCATTGTCTTGGCGCTTATGTTTAATTACGATTATATCTTTGACCTCCTCCACCTGCCAGCTTCTGCCTCTGGGTCGTTTATGTTGCTGTGCATGGCACTTATCTTGGCCTTTATTCTTGGTGGCTATGTGTCGGTCTGGGTTTATACGCGCAATATGTTTTATCTCACGAATGAAAGTGTTATCCAAGAGATCCAGACGAGTATTTTTTCACACACCGAGCAAACAGTCAGCCTGATGAATATTGAAGATGCCAGCTACAACCAGCGTGGTGTCCTCCAAGCGATGTTTAATTATGGTTCTATTCGCCTTAGTACAGAGGGTGACGAGACGACCTATCGCTTCTCATTTGTAGCCAACCCCAAGCAAGAAATTGCGACGCTCAATAATGCAGTAGAGGACTTTAAGAACGGCCGGCCAGTGGCAGATGACTAATACTAGCAGACGTTGATGCTAAAAAACACCGAGCAGACAAAGCTCGGTGTTTTTGCACATCTATACGATAGAGATTTAGGTATTATTGCGGTTAGTCTTGGTGTAGTCTGCCTCACGCTCTAAGTTGGCGGTGAGTTTGTAGCCTTTGCACTGGTTGTCGGTGGTGCAGTCGGTGCCACTGTAGTGGTAGCTAGATTGGGCGCTGCCAAGCTTGTGGCCGTTTGGATCGGTAAAGAGCGATGGGTCAACCGAGCGCAGTGTCTTGCTATCGATTGTGTTAGGGTAGTGGTTATTTTTCTCAAAATACACTTCTTCCAGGCTATAGTACATCGCGTTAATGGCGGTTTTGCGCTGGTTGTCGCGCTGCGTCGCTTCGGTCGCGATTTTCTCGCTGAAAAAGAGCCAGCTGCCCGTTGCAAGGAGAGCGATCACAACGATGAGCTCAATGACGGTAAATCCTTTACGTGCCTTCATGGTGTTATTATAGCATGTCTACCACGAAAATTTCTTTAGAAGATTGTTGCTGTTTCGTACTCCACATTGATAGAGCAGTGGAAGCTGGAGGCTAATAAAAATAAATAAATCGGTGATATTGATTCTTCGTAAATACAAACTAATCTCCACGCGGACAACGGCAAGAGATTCTGGTATAATAAATTCTTGAAGGAGAGGGGACGTATGACCAAACAATCGAATACGACACAAACTACAGACGACGGCAAGCTCAAAGCGCTTGGCCTCGCAATGGATCAGATTACAAAACAATTTGGCGACGGTGCCATTATGAAGCTTGGTGAATTCCATCAGGCAGATGTAGCGGTGATTCCGTCTGGCTCGCTGAGCCTCGATCTTGCACTGGGCGGTGGCTATCCTAAGGGGCGCATTATCGAGATTTATGGGCCAGAGAGTAGCGGTAAGACGACGCTGACGCTGCATGCTATTGCTGAAATTCAGAAGCAGGGTGGCACAGCGGCTTTTGTTGATGCCGAGCATGCGCTCGACCCGAGCTATGCCAAGAAACTTGGCGTCGATACAGACAACCTTTTGGTGTCTCAGCCAGATAATGGTGAGCAAGCGTTGGAGATTACGGAGACGCTGGTGCGGTCGAACGCCGTTGATCTCATCGTGGTGGACTCGGTGGCAGCGTTGACGCCGCAAGCAGAAATTGACGGCGACATGGGTGATTCGCATATGGGTCTCCAGGCTCGCTTGATGAGCCAGGCACTGCGCAAGCTCACCGGGATTATCAACAAGAGCAAAGCAACCGTCATTTTCATCAACCAGATCCGCATGAAGATCGGTGTGATGTTTGGCAATCCTGAGACGACAACGGGTGGTAATGCGCTGAAGTTTTACGCCTCGCAGCGGGTGGATATTCGCCGGATTGGGCAGATCAAGGTCGGTGATGATATCCTCGGTAACCGCACCAAGATCAAGGTGGTGAAAAATAAGATCGCGCCGCCGTTCCGCATCGCTGAGTTCGACATTATGTATAACGAGGGCATCTCTAAAACTGGTGATATTCTGGATTTGGCAG
>CALHVV010000017.1 GCA_938036915.1 uncultured Candidatus Saccharibacteria bacterium | reverse complement strand
GATAGGGGTGTTCGGGCTTATCTATAATGGCTGCAGTGTTAGTGTCATTACCAACCTTGCTATAGTCAAATGTCTGCGCTAGGCCTCGGTGAGCAAGTATCCGTGGATGCTGTGCCGACACAAAGAGACTCGTATTATTGAGCCACAGTGCCATGATAATCACTACAATTACTGTCAATCCTCGCCAGTGCTGCTGACTCCATCGTGCTCCGCTCTGTCCTATTTTCCGAAATGTATCGAACATTTATTATTCCTTTATTTTTATTATCCGACAACCGCTTATTCCACACGCCGAGCAAATAGTTCCTCTATGCCACGCAGGAAAATCTCCGCCGTCTTTGGCCCGACGCCATAGAATTTTTGCAAGCGTTTGGCGCACTCGGCTTCGCTTGGGCTGCTTTCTATCAGCAGCATCAGCGAACCATCATACTGGTCAATTAGCTGCTGCGCGCAGAGCCGCAGGGCCGTCGCTGTTTTCTCGTCGTAGCGTGTGTATTTACCTTCGTCTAGCAGCCGCACGAGGCGTCTGCGCTCCACCGCAAGCAGCGCCCACGGCGTATCAAGCTGGTGCTCCACCAAGAGACGCCAGGTCTGCACTGCCACCGGCGATTGAATCGGCTTACCCAGCAGATACACCAATAGAAACCAGCGAAAGAGATCTAGCTCATCATGCGCAATATTAAGCGCGAAGTCATCGGGATGGTGTGAGCGAGCAGAGCGAACCATATTCCATATTATTCTCTAAATTGGCGCTTATTGTCAAATAAGACGAGCTGTATCACAGGTTCTGCATCATATATCAGTAAGCACAACCAATAAACAATTGCATTTCGTGCAACACATTGCTAGAATATACATAGAACATTTAGCTAACATCGATGGTCTATGGGGGTACATCATGTTTCGGAAACTCGTATCAAACTTATCGCTCAGCCCGGCGATCGTCGGCCAGCTGAGCTTCTATGCGAAGCGTTTGCGCAAAGAAGAAGCAACGCGTCGCTTGGGGCTGATATTTACCGCGCTGGCACTCGTCGTGCAATCGTTCACGCTGCTTGCACCACCAGAATCGGCTAACGCCGCCGACCCAAGCGATATGATCTATGGCGGTATTAGCAATGGCTCGCAGCTCATGGCTCATTACGACGCCAACACTAACAACATCCGCGACCTCTACAGCACCATCGGCATTACTCGTGCCGAGCTGCAGCAGGCGACAACCCGCCTCGAGACCCGGCGCAGCACCGAGAGCACCTACTCGTGGGGGATGACACCGCACTTTAGTGCCGCTCAGGGCGAAGGCATGTATTCTGTTAAGGCAGCGCAAGGTGGAATGCGCAACTTCTACTACCGACCACACCGCTTGTGGGGGAACTTCACCTACCGGGCATTCGTTGGCCACTCAGCAAAGTTTGGTTGGTTCGCCATTATGCTCAACTGTGGTAACCTCATTACCCAGACAGTGCCACCAGCACCTGTCTGCCCACCCGGCCAGGTCGGTACCTATCCAAACTGTAGCACGCCGCCATCCGTCATCAAGCCAACGCCAGTAGCAAGCTGTAGCGGCCTCGCTATCAACAAAAACGACACCACCTACCAATTCACCGCTGCGGCGTCTGCCCAGCATGGCGCTACTATCACCGGCTATGTCTTCCAAGTCTACCGCGATGGCAAACTCGCCAAAACACTCGAGAGTAGCACACCCACCGTTAGCTACAGCGAGAAAACGCCTGGCTCGTACCGCGTCGTCCTCACCGTTAAGACCTCTCTGGGCGACCGCACCAACGAAGCCTGCGCCAAGACCTTTGTCATCGCTGCACCTGCCCGCTGCCCCGTCAATCCTACCCTGCTCAAAGACGATGCCCGCTGCCAGCCCTGCCCAGGCAACAGCACCCTCTGGCTCGAAGACAAAACCTGCGCTGCCAAATTTGTCCAGACCAAGAGTGGCCATAATCTCACTCAAAACAGTGCTGAGACGACCACCGTCACCGCCAAAGCCCACGACCGCATTACCTACAAGCTTAGCGTCACCAACAAAGGCCTCAACGCCGAGAAATTCACCTTTAGCGACAACCTCGGTGATGTCCTCCAATACGCTACGGTCGTTGACGCTGGCGGCGGCACACTCGCCAAAGACACCAACCAAAGCGCCAGCATCGATGCAACCATCCTCAGTTGGCCAGCTGTAGAGATCAAACCAGGTGAGAGCCAAGAGCGGCAGTTTACCGTCCAACTCAAAGACCAGATTCCTTCGATGGGCACCGGCACCAGCAACCTCCTACGATTGCCGCATCGATAATACCTTTGGTAACACACTCAGCACCAAGGTAGATTGCCCCGCCGAGAAGCGCGTCGTCGAGCAAGTGGTAACCGAGCTACCCCACACTGGTAGCAGTGAGAATATCATCTTTGCTGGCATCGTCCTTGCGGTAGTAGTCTTCTTCTACGCTCGCTCACGCCAGCTCAGCACCGAGATCCGCCTCGTGCGCCGCAACTTTAACGCCGGAACAATCTAACCAA
>CALHVV010000016.1 GCA_938036915.1 uncultured Candidatus Saccharibacteria bacterium | reverse complement strand
CGTGCGCTGGACGGTGCGCGGGCCGATTGTGGCAGACGAGACCTTCCGCTCGTACCAGATCGAGATTTCGCCCAATAAGCGGACGTATACAGTGTACCAAGGCTACTTAGACAAGCAGCTCGACCGCAAAGAGTTTGAGAACAACCAGCAGGCCTACGAGCAGCTTGTGTATGCCCTGAGCAAGGCGCAGATCCAAGATACGCGCAGTGTGGATGATGACGACGTGCGTGGGGTGTGTGCTACTGCTGGGCGGCTCTACACCTTCGAGACGATGGAGAGCGGCACGACGAAGACGCGCATCTGGACATCGAGCTGTCAAGGTTCGCCCGGCTCGATGAAGGCCGATGTACCTAAGATTCATGCACTCTTTGCTAACCAGATCCCTGGCTTTGCACCGATGTTTGATAAGACACAATAAAAAGGCGCTGCGTGGCTGGTGTCTAAGGTCTGAGCAGAGTCTTGGTGATCTTACGCCGTGTCTCTTTATATTCCCATCGGGTGGAATATTATACAGGTTGATATTTTGCTTGTATGTCGGCCTTGTGTGCTAGGCTAAAAAGAGATTATGACGATCTGATTTCATACTCAATCGGGCACAGTGATAGGGAAGAAGAGCTCATGCTAGCCACACCCCACCGCCAATGGTATAATCGAGCGTATGATTCGTGCAGTAATTTTTGATTGTTTTGGTGTGCTCTATGGTGGGAGTATTGAGGTGCTGATGGCGCAGTGCCCGCCGGATCGCCGGGCCGAGCTAGAGGATATTAACAAGCAGTCGGACTATGGCTATATCTCGCGGCAGGAGTTTATTGCAGAGGTCGCGAGACTCTCGGAGCAGACGCCAGCTCAGATAGCGGCGTTGCTTGAGCAGGTGCATGTGCGCAATAGCGAGCTGATCGCCATGATTCACACGCTGCGCCAGCACCACCCAGCCATCAAGGTGGGGTTGCTGAGCAATGTGGGGAGCGATACGATCGAGCGACTGTTTGCTCCTGATGAGCTGCGCCAGCTCTTTGATGCCGTGGTGCTCTCATATGCCGAGCACGTTGCCAAGCCAAGCCGCGAAGCCTTCGAGCTAGCAGCAGATCGGCTTGGTGTGCTGCCTGGCCAGTGCGTGATGATTGATGACCGGCTCGACAACTGCTCTGGGGCTGAAGCTGCTGGCATGCGTGCCATCCTCCACACAGCCAATCGCCGTACAATGGCCGAGCTTGAGGAGCTGGTGGGGGAGTGATGACGACGGTGTGGCTTGGGCTAATGGCCAGTTGTCTGCTTGTGCTGCTTGTCTACACACTGTGGATGGTGCCGCCGCAGCTTGGCAAGACGCTCAGTATGCATATTGAGCAGCGGACGAGGACGGTGATTGCGGGCAAATTCCTCTTGCCACTGACTGGCCTGAGCCTTGCGCTGTGGGCTGTGCAGTCGGCATTGCCACAAGCGGTGCAGCTACTCCTTCTTGTCGTGAGCCTTAACTTTTGCGTGATGGGGTTAGTACCTTTTGGCGTGAGCCAGCGGCGCACGCTGATCCACAACATTGCAGCCTGGGGCTGTATACCAGTTATAACGATCATTGAGATTCTTATCCTATTGAGTGATGCTTCCTCAGTGGTGCGGGTGGTGACGAGTGGCGCTATGGTGTGCCAGGCTATTGTTCTTGGTTGCTACTTCTTTGCCAAGCCGTGGCATCGCTATATTATGCTGGTGGGGCAAGCGATTTATTTTTCGCTTTTTGTGGCGATCGTCTGGGCGATGGAGTATGCCCATGCCTGAGCTCCCTGAAGTTGAGACGATTCGTACGAGCCTCGCTCGCTTGGTGGTGGGGAAGCAGATTGTGGCAAGTACGGTGTACGACTCACCCAAGAGCTTCCCCAACGACCCCACAGCGGTGGCGCACTTCCTGCACGGTGCGACCATCACGGCGGTAGAGCGCCGCGCTAAGGTGCTGCTGATTCGCCTGAGCACCAACTACACGCTGGTGGTGCACCTCAAGATGACAGGCCAGCTGCTCTTTGTTGGTGAGGAGCGCTGGGGCGGCGGCCACCCAAATGATAGCTTTCTCCATGAGCTACCCGACCGCTTAACGCGGGTAGCGCTGACCTTTGCGGATGGCGCGCATTTGTATTTTAATGACCTGCGCAAATTTGGCTGGATGAAGCTCTATCCTACACCAGAGGTGGCGCAGCTGCCCTTTATGCAAAAAGTCGGGCCTGAGCCACTCGACCCGCATACTACGGCGGCGCAGTTCATTACGCGTATCCGCCGGCGGAACGGCACGACTATGAAGGCGGCCATCCTTGACCAAACGACCATCGCTGGCGTGGGCAATATCTATGCCGACGAATCGCTGTGGATGACGCAGCTCCACCCCGCCACACGAGTGCGCATGGTGGATGATGAGCAGCTTGCCGCGCTCTTTGCTCATATTCAGCAGGTGCTGCAGCTCAGTATTGATAAGGGTGGCAGCACCGACCGCAATTACGTCGATGCTGAAGGTAAGAAGGGGAGCTATCTGGCCTTTGCGCAGGTGTTTCGGCGTGAGGGGCAGCCCTGCCCGCGCCACCCCGACGTAGAGATTATGAAGATTCGCGTGGCAGGCCGCGGGACGCATATTTGCCCAGTGTGCCAGGTGAAAGTGGGGGAGTAGCCCATGCTCTATCTCATTGTGGGGAAGAATAGCTACGTAGCAGAGCAAGAGCTGGCGAAGATCACTCAGCACGCGCCAGTGCCAGCAGAGCACGTCGATACTCAGCAGCTTGATGCCGCGGGCTTGGCTGAGTTGGTGCGCGGTGTGTCGCTCTTTGCGGCGCAGCGGCTCATTGTGCTGCGACGCCTGTCTGAGCGCCCAGACCTCTGGGAGCAGCTTGGCCAGTGGGCCCATGATATCCCTGACGAGACGACGCTTGTGCTGGTAGAGCCAGGGCTAGATAAGCGCACCAAAACGTACAAAGCACTGCACAAAGCCGCGACTATTATCGCTGCTGACCCGCTAACCGACCGGCAGCGCCCTGCTGCCGAGCGGTGGCTGCGCCAGCTAGCTAATAGACGCGGCGTGTCGCTGAGCTCAGCCCAGCTGCGCAGCATGGTGGAGCGTGCTCTGGTTCCGGATGAAAAGGGACATGGTGGGTCGATCGACCAACTGCAGCTGGCGCACGCCATCAACGCGTTGGCTCAGCTCGAGACTATTATCGATGATGCAATTGCCACCGTGTTGCCACCGGCCCGTGAGTTCTCGGTCTTTGATGTTGTAACTCTCGCGGTGGAGCGCCGAGGCCCAGCCTTGCGCGCTGCCTTAGATGAGCTGCGCCTGAGCCACGACCCATACCAAACCGCGGCGCTCATCTGGGCGCAGTGGGCTCAGCTGGCGGCGATTGCATGCTATGGCGAGGCAGGGGAGGCAGAGATTGCGCGCGAGCTCTCGCTCCATCCCTACGTCGTCAAAAAAACCAAGCCACTCACCACACAGGTCACGCCAGCTGATATCCGCACCCTCACCCAGCGGGCTGCTCAGCTTGATGCCGACATGAAGACAACGGGCATACCACCGTGGGATGCAGTGGAGAGCTTCTTGTTTGCGGTGGCGGGGCGGTAGTGTAGGAGGTGAATTCTTCTTCTCTACTGATTCTGTATCAATTGTGCTAATATTCTATTGAAGACAGCAACTCTAACGGAAGGAATTGATCCACATGCGCGCATTTTTCAAACCACTGCTTGTCCTAGTTGACGCAGGACTCTTATTGTACTGGTTCATGGTAATTACAGACTTGTTTCCCAAAGATCTACGCTTCAGAGACTACAGCAATGAGATAGTGCAAGCATGGAATTGGTCTTTCTTTCCGCTCGATGTAGCCGCTGCATTGGTCGTGTTTCTAGGTGTGTTCTTGATGAATCGAAAAATTGCAGCAGGCGAGCTTGTGCTTATGTTTGGATTGACTTTAACGTTCTGTGCAGGGTTTATGGCGATATCATTCTGGGCCTACTACGGAGACTTTGAGATATTCTGGTGGGGAGCTAACTCGATTCTTATGATCGTACCATTACTCGTGTTTGCTAATATGATTTATGAAAAAATGAAACCCCAACAGGCCATTAACTAGTATCTCATTCATATTTTTTAAATCATTTCAAGGAAATCGTTGTGTGTAGTAACGCTAAAGCATGCTTCATAAGTATGAGGATGAATCAAGCCTAACGTCTTGCCTAGTGAATATATGGTATAATAACGTTATCGCAAACAGTGGCGCAACCTAAGGAGGTATGTATGGCTACAGCACAGACAGTGTGGTATGTGCTGCTGCGGCCGCAAAAGAGCGAGCGCCAGTAGCTCCCGTGGTGGCCCGGCTCTTTACAAATCCTGCGCCATGCCTTATAATGAGCGCTTGATTGTAGTACTAACCCATAATAACAAGCGATAGAGGAAATTAATGCCCATCATCAAATCAGCTGTCAAACGCATGAAGCAAACGGCCACTCGCCGCCAGCGCAACATTGCTACCAAGCGCGCCATCAAGGCTAGCACCAAGGCCTTCGCTGCTGAGCCAAGCGCTGCCGCCCTGAGCCAGGCCCAGAGCGAGCTCGACAAAGCCGTCAAGAAGGGTTTGCTCAAGAAAAACACCGCGAGCCGCCGCAAGGCATCGCTCGCCAAGGCTGCCAAGGCTGCTGGCGTCAAGCTTGCGTAAAGCAATAGGCACGAGCATATACCAAAACACCTCGAGGGAGAGGTGTTTTTGTATGTAGGCTAGGGTAACTGTTATGAAATAGTGTGAGATATAAGGATCACACATTTTGGGGATTTTTGCACAAAGAAAGGTGCTATACTTCGCATAGCTACCTCTGTTAACTGTGACTTGCCATTGACGAAACGAAATTACTTATGGTAGGATAGATGGAGTTTTGGGTAAGGCAAAAGTAGGAGCTATGGACGAGATAAAGGTGCGGCAACAAATTATCGACAAACTAGGTGAGAGTAATAATATTTTGGTGGCGGTTAACGCCCACCCCACGGTAGATGAGCTGAGTGCGGCACTGGGGTTGACGCTTTTGCTCAACAAGCTCGACAAGCACGCCACAGCTGTCTTTAGTGGGGATGTGCCAACGGCAGTGGGCTTTTTGGAGCCAGAGCGTACCTTTGAGAGCACGGTGGATAGTCTGCGAGATTTCATCATTGCCCTTGATAAAGAAAAGGCCGACCATTTGCGCTATAAGCTCGATGGCGACCTCGTTAAGATTTTCATTACGCCATACCGCGCGACGATTAGCCAGAGTGATTTGGAATTTAGCCAGGGCGATTACAATGTGCAGTTCGTCGTGACGATCGGTGTGCGCAGCGAGGATGACCTCGACCCAGCGCTCAAAGGGCATGGCCGCATCCTGCGCGAGTCGCCAGTGGCAGCGCTACATATTGATGCGCCAGGTACGTTGGGCAATATCGTCTGGACGGATCCTCAGGCTAGCAGCTATAGTGAGCTCGCGGCAAGCCTCGCCCAGGGCTTTGATAATACCGATGATGAACAGCCGCTCTTGGATAAGCATATTGCCACAGCCTTTTTGACCGGCATTGTAGCGGCCACCGAGCGCTTTAGCAACGAAAAGACTACCTCGCGTGTTATGACCCTCGCCGCGCAATTGATGAGTGCTGGTGGTGACCAGCAGCTGATTGCGGCCAAGCTCGCCGAAGCCAAGCAGCTCGCTGCAGGCCCAATGCCTGCCAAGCCTGCCAGCAAGAAGCCTGCTCAGGCAAATAACAAAGATAAGTCACTCGTCATCTCGCACAACGCTGAAGCTGGAAAAAAAAAGTTAAGCCAGACCGACGCCGACGAAGCTGAGCTAGCCCAGCAACTGGCCAAGAATAATCCGCAGCCCGAGCCCGCGCCAGCCCCGCGCCGCTCATCAGGACGCAACGGCAGCGCCGAGCCATGGCGTCAGCCTATTGAGACGCCGCTGAGTGAGCCGAGCCTAGGTGGTACGCTTAATGCTACCACCAAGCAAGCAGCTGATGACAAGCGCCGCGAGCGCGAGAATGGCCGCAACAAGACCATCCTCTCGCACAAAGGTGGGCGCTACCTCGACAGTGACGACACACCAGGTAGCCAAGCACCGCTTAACGCCGCCACGGCAGCGCTCGACCATGAGCCGACCGTCCCCAATGTGAATGACATGCCACGTGTGCCGATGGCTCACAACGACGACATTCTTCCGCCGCCAACGGGCAAAGAAACCCTGGCCGACCTCGACGCCAAGCACCGGGCTGCGCCAGCCGATGACGCCGAAGGGCCAGCCTTACCGCCGTTGCCACCAATGCCAGATTTCTCTAGCTTGCCACCATTGCCACCAGGTGTACCACCGCTGCCTGGCCCTGATGCCGATAACTCCATGGCCCAGCTCGATGCTGCGCTCCAATCTGAGGCTAAGGCCAAGAAAGACCAAGCCAACCCATCGCAATTCCACGTACCGGAGAAGTAGGGGTTACCACCCTAGCAATATAAAAACACCCAGAGAACCAGCTACCACGGCTGGTTTTTTGCTCCGTCATGCTATACTAACCACATGACGCACCAAACATCTGATTCATCATACAATCGCATTCTCCATATCGACAAGCCAGCTGGTATGACGAGCTTTGGGGTGGTGGCGCGGGTGCGGCGGGTGCTGAGCCAGCAGGCTGGCAAGAAGGTGAAGGTGGGGCACTGTGGCACGCTTGACCCCTTTGCGACGGGCCTTTTGCTGCTGGTGACGGGTACGGAGTGCCGTAATGCCATGCGCTACACCAAGCTCGACAAGACGTACGAAGCGACGATCATCCTAGGCCAAACCAGCACCACAGGCGACCCAGAAGGGGAGATTGCTCCCTATTTGCCGGAAGATACCAAAGCGCCTATCACGCCGCCATCACGTCAGCAGCTCGATAAGGTGCTGCAGCACTTCATTGGTGAGATTCGCCAGCGGCCACCAATCTTTAGCGCCATCAAGATCAACGGCCAGCGGGCTTATAAGCTCGCGCGCGATGGTAAAGAAGTGGAGTTGCCAGAGCGCACCATTACGATTCACTCGCTGGAGGTGCTGGAGTATCAGTATCCGCGGCTCGTCATTCGCACGCGGGTGAGCAGTGGCACATACATTCGCAGCCTGGCGGTGGATATTGGCAGGCAGCTTGGCACGGGAGCGTACTGCGCGGCGCTGCGGCGCACAGCAATTGCCGATTGGCCAGTAGCAGAGGCGCAGCAGCTGCAGGATTTTGGGATTGTTGATTAGCCACAAGCGATAATAAAAAAGCGAGGAGCAACCAATGAATATCACGCTACACACTGGCACAACCGCCGCAACTATCACCACAAGCGGCGCATATATCACCAGCCTGGCTGACGAGCATGGGGATGTATTCTACCCACTGCAGCAGCTCACGACCTCTGATGGCGAGCGCAAAACGCGCGGTGGCTGCCACGTTTGCCTACCCAACTTTGGTCCGGGCGGAGCGAGTGGCTTGGCGCAGCATGGCTTTGGCCGCACCAGCCAGTGGCAGGTGGTAGAGCACACCAGCGACCGAGTGGAGCTCATGCTGCAGGGGAGTGATGCTTATGCTAGGCTGGAGTCTCGCTTGGTGTATACAGTGGCGGAGCACCAGCTTGCAATGCAGCTCACACTGGTGAATGTTGGCGAGGATGAACTGCTCGTGGCACCGGCCTTCCATCCGTATTTTGCGTATGATGGCGCGCTCGTGCTGGATGGCCAGTCGCTCACCGACCTTGCGCCGCTTGCGGAGACGATCTTTGTTGATGGGCTCACGCGCCAGCTCGCCACAGGCCAGCGCACCATTACACTGCAAAGTGAGGAATTACCTCGCTGGGCGATTTGGACGGATGAGTTAGGCCCGTACCTCTGTGTTGAGCCAACGCACAGCGGCAACTCCTTCGCCGATAACCCAGCTCATGCTACAGCGCTAATGCCGGGGCAGACGGCACAGTATGGCGTGCGGGTGAGGTGGTGAGTTTGCTGTAGGGAGTGGTGGAGCTTGGAGATTCTAGTAGTCTCAAGTTGACACCACTACCCAATAATGGTTATAGTGGAATTATGAACCATAACACACCACCCTCATCCGAGCATTATACCAATGGGGAGTTCCAGGCTTCGCCAGAGAGTCTTAATAGGCTACTAGCAAAGGCGTGGCATACGCTTTATTGCTATGGTGAGCCATACGAAGAGCCGCCAGTAGCCCCATCATATGGCGATACGTGGCACCAAGGATATCGTGTGGAGCTGCCAGATGATGTCGTCCGGAAGATATTTATTGGTCAAGGTAGTGACGAGACGATTGCTGTACCAGATGACTACGAGCAGAGTGATAAAGGGCGACGCCTCCAATACCCACAGCAAATTGCCTTCCGCTTCTCGTGTATGCGCAATAATCAGCCGACTGGCGACGAGCTCTTTCTTGATATAAAAACCCAAGTTCCTATCAAAGGCTCTGATGACGTACTCACTATTGCTCGCACATATGCCATCCGCGAGGGTGATGGAGAGGGAGATGTAACTGGCACGCAGGCAGTAGAGTATTCGATTGGCCATAAGCGGATTAGCCCGAACAATCTCCAGCCCCACACAGAAGGGGCGCTGACAGAAGAGGATGCGCTGGCATTGCTTGATGACCTCCAAGCACTCGACGCCCCACTGACGAACAATGACGTTCGCCGCCTTGAGGATGTGCTTGATATAGTGCCAAAGCTCGCAGAAAACAGCGGCCCACGTGATAGGGTGCGCTACCCCTACGAGAATACCCCAAGCTTTATGGACATGGAATGCTATGCAACACAGCTCGAGCAGTGTTTGCGGAGGCCTGAGACTCAGCAGCTCCAAGCACTCATCGACAAAGGCGAGCCGCTCATCGATCTACCTGTTGCACATGCAGATGCTGCGCCTGATCTCGTGTGGCCAACAGCAGAGAATACCCAAGGGGTTGACTACCAGTCGCCATTCCCCGATGCAGAGACATTCTTTGCTGCGCTCGATATCAGCGAATTTATCGATAGCGACATTGGCAATATGCGCCTCTTACTCACCGAGCCATTCTATGACCCAGAGAGCGATACCAATTACTTTGCTGTTGCCTATCGGGGTAAGCCAGCCCGCCGCCGTGCGCATTGTGTTGCACCAGAGCTGGTGGAGACGCTTCGGCAATTTTATACCGCACTCGATGCCCGCTACCCTGCACGGACGGGCAACAAGGTGGGCAAGCGGCGTGAGCTCCTTGCGATGAGTCAGAATCACCGTGCCATTGCGCAGGCAACCTTCCAGTATTACAACCTGATGCGGCTGCTAGTGACTAGAGATGACATCAAGCAGCAAGCAGCGCTGCTCGGCCAGGAGAATAATAACACCATCATCACCCAGGCTCACCAAGCGCTCCTTCGGTAGTGGTATACGCCAACTAGGGAAGAGATGCGAGAGCTAATGAAGCTTCGAAACTTAAGTGCTCTGACATTGACACCACGCTGCCCTCCTGCTACAATACACCAGTATGATTACTAAGGATAACAAAGCGAAAGCGATTGCTTTGACTCAGGTCAGCAAGAATGACGTCGGCAGCCCACAGGCGCAGGTGTCTATCTTGACGGCTCGTATCAAAGAGGTGACAGAACACCTTAAGTCCAACAAGCACGACAACATGGCTCGTCGTGGCCTCAAGCAAATGGTCGGCCGGCGTAAGCGGCTGCTCCGCTACCTTGAGCGGACGAACTTTGATGCCTACAAAGCAACGCTCGAAACCCTCGGCCTGCGCAAATAAGCGCCCGCCACGAGATATAAACCTCCCCACTTATTGGGGAGGTTTTTAAGATTCATAGTGCCACGATTGACAAATATCTGCCTAAAATGTATCGTAATATAATATACCACACCATAAACAAAGAAGGAGTTGTAGTATGTACGAAGCAGGGCATGGGGCAAGCAGCCATGGCATTTCTACTCTCGAAGCTATGCTGGGTCGGACCGAGTATGAGAAGGCAGTAGCCGACTTTGACTCATTTGTTAGCCAACAGCTTGAGGGTGCACCGTTGCTACGTGAAGACCCAGACCTACAACGATACGTGACGTATAGTCACTTGACACTTGACGATGTGGCAGACATAGCTGATGCTACAGATTCGCCACGGATGCGTGAGCTGCTCAAGGCGGCGGATGCAGTGCAGGCGCAATATCGCGAGCAGCATGAGGGTACACTCCAGCCTCTCGAGACCTTTGATGGCTCGACACATGTGCTTGTAGAGCTGTATGAGCATATGACAACACAGAATGGGCAGGTGCAACGAAAAGAAAAAGGTGCGACCATCCAATGCATTATGAATGGCATCAGTATTCGTGGCTATGGTGGTGAAAGATTTGTTCATCAGGTAGATCTTGGCGGAGCACAGTATGTGATTGATACAAACAATTCAGCTGTGCGATATACACAGCAGACGCAAACAAAGCCAAGCAAGGACCTTGGTAAGTATGCCCAGGTAGAGGATCTAGATATTGTCAAGAGACTTGTCGAGCACTCCAAGAAGAATGCCGCGCCTACGACGCTTGACGTTGTCCGTGGTGGAGTTAAGCGCATGATGAACATATTCTCTCGCCCTTAGGGTATCTGATGAGGGCGGCCCTTCGCCTTGTGTATTATTCTCCCACCAATGATATACTAGAAAAAACACCACGAAAGGAGCATACTATGGCATTTGGCCCAATGATGACAGTCACGACAAAGCAGGGGCTCGAGCTGGAGCTTGCGCCGTTTGCGCGGGATGAGCTGAGGCCGTTTGTAGAGGGGTTTGCACGCGGGACGGTCACGCAGTATTTTGCCGAGCATCGAGCGCAGACGCTCGAGACCGAGCAAGCGTGGTATGACAAAACAATCGCAGATAAAGAGAGTATCGTCTGGGGTATCTGGGCTAAGGATGGCGAAACGTGGCGGCTAATTGGCAGTACGTCACTGGTGAATATTACGAGAAAGCACGTCCACACTGCCATAAGCGGCATCATTATTGTGGATAAAGATTACTGGGGTAAGGGTGTTGCTAGTGCTAGCCACCATGCTCGCACGTGGTACGCCTTTGAGAATCTGGGGCTGCACTGTATTAAATCGGCTGTGGTGCAGGGCAACATTGCGAGCCTGCGCGCCCTCCAGCGGTGTGGCTATACTCACCTCTACACCCAGCGCAATGATGTCTTTATCAATGGCAAGTTGCACCATACCGACCATCTTGAGTGTCTCAACCCTATTGACTGGGCCTGGAATCAGTGGTGGGGGAGCGACCAACCCTCGTCTGAGCACATAGCAGCTCGTCAGCGCAGCCTCGCCGCACTAGAGTGGGCGAGAGAGCGGGTAGCATTGCTATAGCATACGCAATGCTTTACAAAACTAACCACTATACGCTATCATGCAATAATGAGCCAAGAAAAACAACCATCAGCTGAAACAACTTCGCCAGTATCTTTCTCGCACGAAATAGCGAGGGAGCCACTATGCACAGCTGAGCGGCTTGCGCAGGAGCGTCGACGGTTTGTCGTTGACAAAGCAGCGCGCGAGACAAAGCGGTTTGCACACGATTTGGAGACGATGGCAGCAGGGGAGAAGGCTGCAGAATATTTGGTGGATGGCAGCCCGGCAGATATGATACCTGAGGAGGTAGTGCCACTGCTAAATGGCGCAGTCGTTGCAGTGGATGAGACGATAGATAAGGCGCGTATTCTCGAGCAGCGAACCGTCACATTATGCCGAAGGCGGGATGATGGGCTGACTAATGATGAATTTTGCCAGGCTGTAGCAGATGCATACCAGCAGTCGCCAGCTATGCGGCGCGTGCAAGAGGTGGCGTACCAGATTACAAGTGGCATTGAACATCTGCACGCTGGCGCGCCCATGATCTCCATCGGTGTATTTGACCCAAGTATCTACATTGACCGCGTGTTGATGCGTAGAGTTCAGCAAGATGGTAGTAATAGTGCATTACAATGCTATGGAACGGCACTGCTTGCCCGCTACGAAGAGCAAAATGATACAGACGAACATCTGTATCTCCACACCGCATCAGCGCGAGCGCTGTTGGATGCCTGTGATGCTGGTGGTGTGCGTCTTGCGGATGCTGCTGAGTGGGAGCTCGTTACCGAGCGAGATAGTCGTTATGGCAATGCCTATGCCTGGATGTCGCGCGAGGTCATCAAGATGGCGGCTGACCAAACAGGTCACCTTGTGGCGGATGACGAACATCGCACAGTGCTTCAGCCAACTGGTGAGCCAGCGGCGGATGTCTTGGTTGCCTTACTGAACCAAATTGCCACTCGTGGCACCGACCGCACTAGCGATCTGCCTATGCCGACCGAAGCAGTGCGCCTCCGTGAGGGCGGCTGCAAAGATGTAGAGGCGTACTTTGCTCAGGCATATACGATGAGGACTCAACCAGCGATGGGCGAGACGGATATTGCTAACAAGCGCTTTATCAGCAAAACACATGGGGCGCATACGTTCCTTGCCGCCGATGCAGTGCGATACTGCGGTGTAGAATTCCCGCCCGGTACGGTGTGGGGGCAGTTTGGCGATGGATATGCTCCGCTTAGGCTGACGGGCTTTTGCTTCGACCGAGACACAGCCGCGACGGTCTTTGGCGCTGAATATATGGCCAACGTGCCCGAAGCGAGCCAACCCGCTGTGCACGACTACTTTCGCCGTATTGTACAAGCGTAATCACTTCCATTCTTCCATTCTATAGTTAATATGGATGAAGTAATGGAGATGATAGACTGATACCACTGAGTTTGCAAGTAACGTGCCATAACAGGGAAGTTCACGCAAAAACATTGTGACATACACAACATAATACCCATTTGTGCACAAAGATGCTATCATAGAGAGTGACTATGCAGGATGTGACAGACGCAGCACAGGCGTCCACGGGTGTGGCGATGCGGTGGAGTATGCAGCAGGTACGGCGGGCTGTGCTGATGTTTGTGGCCGCTGTGGCGGTGCTGGGGCAGCTGCTTGTACCGCAAGTGAGTGCTCTGGCGCCGCAGCAGTCCATCATGATGCCAGCCTATAGCTACCCCATGCAGGGTGGCAACAACCAGTATTGGAATGATATGGCTAATGTCTCGAGCAAGATGCCCTTTGTGGTGGTTAACCCCTCGAGTGGGCCAGGTACAACGGTTAGTAGTGATTATGTAAAGGCTCTAGCACGACTCGATTCGCTTGGTGTCAAATACATTGGCTACGTCAAGCATGGCCGCCAGACGCGCAATATTGCTGAGGTGGCAGCAGAGATCGACCGCTGGTATGCGCTCTACCCCAATGTGAAGGGGATCTTCTTCGACGAAGCCGACAACCACAGTAGTGGCCAAAAGACCTGCTACCTGGCTAATCTCTACAACTACGTCAAGGTCAAGCACCCTGGCTCTATCGTTATCCACAATGCGGGTACACGCTTCCTCGGTGAGTCTGTCATGCCTTATGGCGATGTATTTCTCAATGCCGAGACCTCGGCAGCGCGCTACCTGAGCGATAGCTACTACGACCTAAATCACCCAACTGCCACCAACTTCGAGAAAAACCCAGCTAATGCCTACAAAATGTGGCACGTCATTCACAGTGTGGGTAGCAACGAGCAGCAGGCCCAGGTGGTAGCCAAGGCCCGCGAGCGCAATGCTGGCTGGGTGTATACGACCTCCGATCGCGGCCCGACCACACCAGCCGAGGAGGCAGACCCAAATATCAACCCGTATAATGATTCATCTACCTTGCTGGGTGGTTTGGCCGGCCTGGGGAGTATCCAACGCGGTAATGTGCCAGTGGGTGCAGCGACGCCGCTCACGGCTGATTGTGCCGATACCTTTGGTCTGAAAGTAACGGCTCAGCCCGCGCCAGCACCTGCACCAGCGCCAAAACCTGCTCCCAAGCCTGAGGAGAAGAAAAAAGACGACAAAGACAAGAAAAAGGACGAAAAGAAGGACAAGAAAAAGCCGCAGCCAAGCAAAAAGCACCAACAACCGACCATGCGCAAGCAAGAGGCAGGGCCCAACTGGACAATCATCATCTTTATCGCTGTAGGGGTAGTTCTCACTGCAGCTGGTGGCGGCGGTGCCTGGTGGTGGTTCGTCGGCCGCAAGCGCCGCCACGCGAAGAACCGCAGCCGGTACGACAACACAATGATTTAAGCGACAAGTGTGTCGCACATGCCACCAATTCTCACATATCCTCTTCTCACTACTCATTGCTCGGATAGAGTAGTAGGGAAGAGAGGTGAAGGATAGAGGCGATGAGGCTGTGATATACATAGTTATGATGAGGGGTTGATTGACGAATCTGGGATAACTTGTTAATATAAAGATGTTTTGGAGAAAGGACTCTCTCGACGTAGTGAGTATATGATCTATGACCAACCACAAGAGGTGGAGAATGGCATCTCGTTCGCCGTCATAGGGGATCAAGGCGAAGAAATTACGGTCATGCCACGTGGTGTCGAATGGCTGAGCGCAACGTATGTGCGGTTTGTGGGCAGTGCAGCGATCAAGGGTAGTAAAAAGATTCTCCGCATAAAAAAGGGCTCGCAGACTACATATGAAGGTGATAATACAATGCGCCTGGTAATAATTGACCATAGCAGCTCAGATGGCGTGTAAGCTCCGAGGCTGTCCGATACGAAGCACTACCAGTATATCCCAAAATGCGGTATACTAAGAAGAGTATATTAACGCGGCAGTGATAGCGTTGAGGGCTTGCATGGAGATGATGAATGCGAGCGTTCACCCCTGTTACTTGCCGCAAGAAAGGAGCTCTGTATGAGTATTATTAACCCAAGCGGCAAAGATGTCTTTGCTGTGACGACGCAGTTATGCGGTCGCCCTCTCACCCTGGAGGTCAACCGCGTTGGTTTCCGCTCGACGGCCAGTGTGCTAGTGCGGTACGGCGATACGGTGGTGCTGGGTACGGCCCAGGTGGGCACTCGCCCGGTAACGCTGGATTACTTTCCCTTAAGCATCGACTACGAAGAGAAGTTCTATGCCTCGGGCAAGATTAGCGGCAGCCGTTTTATTAAGCGTGAGGGCCGGCCCAGCGACGAAGCGGTGCTGATTGGGCGCTTGATTGATCGACCAATTCGTCCACTCTTTCCAAAGGGCTACCGCCAGGAAGTGCAGGTGGTGGCTACAGTGCTCAGCATGGACCCGAGCTTCCGCCCCGATATGGTGGCGATGGTTGCTGCTAGCAGCGCCCTGATGCTAACGGGTACGCCGTTTGATGGGCCAGTGGCGGGTCTGCGCGTTGGTCGAGTGAACGGTGAGTTTAAGGCCTTCCTGACACCAGAGGAGCGTGAGCAGTCCGACCTTGACCTGGTGGTGGCAGGGATCGAGCGCGGCATTACCATGGTAGAAGCTGGCGCTAAAGAAGTACCTGAGGAGGTGATTGTCGATGCCATAGCCTGGGCACACCAAGCGATGCAGCCAGCGATCGCACTGCAGCGCGAGCTTGCCAATAAGGTGGCACCAGCACCGCAGGAATATGAGCTCGTTTTGCCAAATGAAGACATCCAGGCCGTAGCCAACCAATGGGTCGATGGCAAACTAGGTGAGAAGATCCGCCGCCCATACCCCGAGCGCAATGAAGTTGTGAACGAAATTCGCTGGGCCTTCCACGAGGCCATGGCCGAGCAGCTGGGCCTTGATGTCGAGGAATACGCAGCGGTGCGTGATGAGTACGACGAAGCCTTTACCCTGGCGCTGCACAACGATGTACGCCGCGGTATTGTGGAGGAGCACACCCGCCCCGATGGCCGCGCCCTCACGGAAATCCGCCCGCTCTCGAGCGAGGTTGGGATCTTGCCGCGCACCCACGGGAGCAGCCTGTTTACCCGCGGGGTGACGCAGGGGATGAATATCGTGACGCTAGCACCACTGAGCTACGCGCAGCTAGTCGATACTATGGAAGTAACAGAAGGCGAGCGCCGCTATATGCACCACTACAACGCCCCCGGCTACACGGTGGGTGAGGTCAAGCGCCTGGGTAGCCCAGGCCGGCGCGAGATTGGCCACGGCTACCTAGCGGAGCGCGCCCTGACGGCGGTGCTACCAAGCGAAGAAGAGTTCCCCTATGCCATCCGCAGCGTGACAGAAATCATGAGCCAAAACGGCTCTACCAGTATGGCGGCCACGTGTAGTAGTTGCTTGGCCCTGATGGACGCTGGCGTGCCGCTTAAGGCACCAGTTAGTGGTATTGCTATGGGCCTCATGATGGATGGTGACACGCCCTACGTACTGAGCGATATTGCCGACGCCGAGGACTTTGCTGGCGACATGGACTTTAAGGTGACGGGTACGAGCAAGGGTATTACCGCCTTGCAGATGGATATGAAGGTGCATGGTCTGCCCGTGCAGGTGCTGCGCCAGGCGCTCGAGCAGAGTAAGGCTGGTCGCGCCCATATCCTGGAGCACATGCTGAGTGTGCTGCCAGCGCCACGTAAAGAACTCAGCCCCTACGCGCCGCGTATCGAAAAGCTCAAGATTAACCCGGATAAAATTGGTGCTGTTATTGGTAAGGGTGGCGAAACCATCAACAAAATCACCAGCGAAACGGGCGCCGAGGTGGATATTAAAGAAGACGGCCTGATTACCATTGCCAGCCCCAATGGTGAGGCGATTGAGAAGGCGCTGGCCTGGATCAAAAGCCTGGTAGAAGAGCCCGAAGTTGGCCGCACTTACACCGGCACCGTAGTGACGATTAAGGACTTTGGCGCCTTTGTGAACATTTTGCCTGGCGTGGATGGGATGGTGCATATCTCGAAGCTTGCCAAAGGTCGCGTCGGCAAGGTGACAGACGTCGTGCAAGAAGGCCAAACCGTGCAGGTGAAGATCACCGGCATTGATGAGCGCGGCAAGATTAATCTGACGATGATCGGATTGTAGCAGCTCGAAGCACGAGCCTCGCAACAAAAAAATACCCCAGCAAGGACGCGTGGGGTGTTTTTATTGGTTGTATCTCGAGTATCATACTTTTTCGCTGTGCTATTATGAGAGGATGTTTGAGAGAATACGAAGCGGCATGCGGTTAAACAATCCACATATTGGCCTATTGGCATCTTTCCGGTATAATAGTTATGGTAAATAATAGCCAAATCAACAAGGAGATGCATGAGTAAGCAACCAGCAACCCCCCAGGAGCAACCCCCAGAGGCTGTCCCAACCTTTGATATGAATAACCCACCGTATACTGAGGAAGAGAAGGCCGCTCTGGCCAGCAAGCGTGCTGCCGCTGAGCCAGCGCCAGCTGCACCGACTGCCGGGCCAGCACCTGCGGCTCAGCCACAACCTCAACCTACTATGCAGCAGCCAGCTCAGCCAGTGGCGGGCCAGCCCCAGCCTATGCAACCAGGCCGGCCAATGGGCCCAATGCCACCCAAGCAGGGCATGAGCAAGGGCTTGCTATGGAGTTTGATTGGCGGCGGTGTTGCCTTAGTATTGTTGATTATCGGTGTAGTGCTGTTCTTCGTTTTCTTTGGGCCGCCAAGCCGAGATGATTATGCGAAGGCGTATAACAAAGTTGCTAGCTTTGATGCCCGTACTGTTCGAGAAATCACAGCGAACTCGGACGATGAAGAGACGGCTACAAATGAGTTGATTACAAAGGTTGACAAGCATCTTGATGAGCTTGGCAAAATGCGAGCCATGCACGACGGTGATGTGAAAAAAGCATACGATAGCCTCAAAAAGGAGTATGAAGAGCGCAAGCCACTTTTGCGCGAACGTGCTGCGACGGCAACTGCCTCGAAAGAATATAAAGAAAGCTGCAGGCAAAAATCTACCTATATCTCAATGAGTGGCGTTGAGTCTGGTGATGAAGCAGGCAAAAAATTTGATGAGCAACAAGGCACTTGTATCAAAACACTCGATAAGCTCAAACAATCGCAATACGAGAGTATTCGCAAATATGCCGAAAATCAATCACAATATTTGAAGGAGTTGCGAGCCTATTATGTATCTGCTGTGAACTACCTGAAGAGTCGAGAGGGTAGTATGCCAAAGGTACCACGGTCAAAGGGAGGTTATCTCGGCAAGGATATTAATAGTAAGATAAGTGACGCTGGGGCATCGATTAGTGATGCCAAACGGGAGTTGCGCCAAGTCTTGCGCGCGAAAGCAAGCGGCAGCAGTCTGAGTGACGACTAGGTGCTCTATCGTATAAGAACAAAAAACACCTGGGCTTGTGCTCAGGTGTTTTTATGATGCGAGAAATACGAGACACATAGCAAATACACTTGCTGCTGTTCTCATGTGGTGAGAAATTTGTGGCACTCTTTTTGTTTATTTGCAATGTATTGAGTTTTGTTCCCTTCATGAACGCTTGAGAGTGTGATAATGACAGGATAAGGTTGAGGCTGCAACAGGGGTAGAATCTCTTGCAACATGTCCCGCCGACCCAAACTATACACTAAGTGTATAATAAGGCTTGCACTCGCTAGTCACTCGGTGTATAGTGGAGATATGAACGTTCAATATACATTACTCGGATTGTTGGCGAATGCGCCAAACTATGGCTACGAGCTGAAGAAGCAGTATGATGGTTTCTTTGGCAAAGATAAGCCGATTTTGCCAGGGCAAGTCTACTCGACGTTGGGGCGCCTCAAGCGCGACAACAAAGTGGAGGAGATCGCCGACACCAGTGAGTCTGGTGGGCCAGACCGGGTGCGCTACGCCATTACCGAGCAGGGCAAGCAAGACCTGCAGGCTTGGCTGGAGGCGCCTGAGGTGCCATCGCATCAGTCGCAGGCCAATATGTACGTCAAGACCGTGCTGGCAATCCTGCGCGAAGGTGATGCCGCGCCCTACCTAGACAACCAGCGGCAAGCCCACATCCAGCGGATGCGCAGCCTCACAAGCCGCCGCCGCGAAAGTAACCTAGCCGACACGCTACTCATCGACCACGCACTGTACCATCTGGAGGCAGACCTGCGCTGGATTGAGCTAACGACGTCGCGCTTAACCAAACTCAAGGAGGAACTGACCAATGAGACCAACCAATCAACCAATCATTAGCGCCCACAACCTGAAGAAATCCTTCGGCCAGACGGAAGCATTGCGCGGCGTGTCGCTGGATGTGATGCCGAGCGAAGTGCTAGCAATCATGGGGCCGAGCGGCTCGGGTAAAAGTACATTGCTGCATAGCTTGGCGGCGATTACCCCTGTCGACAGTGGCGAGATTCACTGCGCAGGTAAGCGGATCGACAAGCTCAATGACGATCAGCGGAGCGTCCTCAGGCGCACAGCCTTTGGCTTTGTCTTCCAGTTTGGGCAGCTCGTGCCAGAACTCACGGCGCTGGATAATGTGGCGCTACCACTGCTCCTCAATGGCGAGAAGCGTGCCGTAGCGTACGAAGCCGCCCAGCGCTGGCTAAACAATGTAGAGCTGGGCGACAAGGCGGGCAACATGCTCGGTGAGCTCTCTGGTGGGCAGATGCAGCGGGTGGCGATTGCCCGGGCAATGGTTATCAAGCCGAAGGTGCTCTTTGCCGATGAGCCAACCGGCTCGCTCGACAGCCTCAACTCGCAGCGTGTGATGGAATTATTTATCGCTACTGCTAAGCAATATGGTACCACGGTGATTATGGTGACTCACGAGCCAACCATTGCTGCCTACGCAGACCGCGAGATCATCGTGCGTGATGGGCAGATCTCGGGAGGGATGTAACATGAGCGTTAGTTGGTTATTACTAAAAAAATCAGGCCGGCAATCGATGATGCGCCTGGGCCTCACAGCAGCAGCTATCTCGCTTGGTATCGTTATGCTGTGCTATATGGCCGCTGGGCTCAATGGCTTGGTGGGCCGCCAAAACCGGGCGATTATCTCAAGTACTATCTCTGCAGCCAGAGATACACCCCAAAAGCCACAAGCAACCGGCCAAGAGCCACTCAAAGCTGGTGGCATCGAGCGGGGCAACAAAGATGAATGGCGAGGCAAGACAATCAGCGTCATCTCGCTGCAGGGCACTGAGAAGTCCGCCAAATTTGCCAAGATGGACACGCCAAAGGCAGGTGAATACTACCTCTCCAAGGGGCTAGCAGCAGCGATCGCCCAGCACCCAGAGGACAAGCTTCTCGAGCGCTTTGCTGGCCTCACGACCAACCTCGGCACACTGCCAGACGAGTACTCGGCGAGCCCCGATGACCTGTACTTGGTCAAGGGTGTGAGTGCGGAGGAGGTTGAGAAGAGCAACCAATATGCTAAGAAAAATGGGCAGCCCAACTCCTACGCCGACGTCTATATCACCGATGTCAATGGCGCGGCGCAGAGTGTTGCCTTCGACCCATTCTCGCTGATGATGCTGGTTGTGGGCGGATCGATCTTACTCTTCCCAATCGTCACCTTCGTTGCTGTTGCTACGCAGCTGGGTGGGGCACAGCGCGAGAAGCGCTACGCCGCCCTGCGCTTAGTAGGCGCAACCAAGGGGCAAGTAGCTCGTGTGCTGCTACTCGAGTCGCTGCTGGCCTCGCTGGCTGGTGTGGTGCTGGGTCTCGTTATCTTTACGCTGACACAGAGCTCGCTTTATGGCTTCTCCTATGGCGACATGCGTTTCTGGCCAGCTGATCTTGCGCTGCAGTGGTATCAATATATTATCATCGTCGGTGTGACTCTCGGCCTAACGACATACGTCAACTGGCGCCGGATGCGCAAGGCACAGCTCTCGCCACTGGGCGTCTCACGCTCAGCCGAAAAGACGAAGAAGCTGCGCGTGTGGCGCGTCATCCCCCTGGCATTTGGCCTCAGTATCTTTGGCTGGATGGCGTCGAAGCCTGGGCACGACTGGATGGCTGAGCGAGCAAGTGAGAGCTCTACACCGACCCTCATTCTCTTCGCAGCCTTCCTCAGCGTAATGTTTGGCCTGGTGCTGGCTGGTGGCTGGCTGACGAATAAAATCGCTCGCATCGTGGCACGCTACGCACGCAGTGGCTCTGCCTTGATCGCGGGCAAGCGGATTGCAGTTCATTCGCAGACCGTCTTCCGCAGTGTGAGTGGGGTAGTGCTGGCCCTCTTTGCGGGGAGCTTCTACCTCTCGGCGGTGAGTGGTATTGATGCCCTCAATGCTTCATCGGTGGCAAATAACGGCTACTCACAGCTGCGCAGCAATGCTGTAGCGATCACTTCGCAAGATCATACCTTGCAGCCCGATACCCAAAAGATCCTGAGCGAGCAGCCATACATCACCAATGTTGCCCCAATGTATCCTATTGCTGGTGACAATGGCCGCGTCCAAGCTCGCGCTATCCGCTGCAGCGACCTCGCTATCTACACCGAGCACAGCTGCCCCAGCAGTGCACAGAGTGATCACTATGCTTTGCTCGACTTCAACGGTGCCGTCGTCAAGACTGTCTCACTCGCCGAGCAGCCAGTCAATACTAATGGCCCCAAGGATTATCTCCTGACCGTTGCCCACAATGATGACGTGGAGAAGGTGCGCGCTCTTGTCTATGCTCGCCAGACTCCGCAGGACTTCCTCTATATCCGTAGTGGGGACTTCGAGAAGCATCCGCAGATCAACCCTATTATCAAGAACTTCGCCGAGATGGCCTATGCTGGTATGGGTGTGACACTCTTCGTCGCAGTGGCAAGCTTGATCGTCTCGACGATTGGTGGATTGTTTGAGCGCCGTCGCTCGCTCTACACGCTGCGTCTCGGTGGCATGCGCCTGGGTCAGCTCAAGCGCCTCATCATGACGGAGTCGCTAGTGCCGCTGCTGAGCGTCTCGCTCCTCTCGTGCGCCATTGGGGTGTGGGTTGGTACCATCTTCATCACAACCTTCTCCGCCTCGCTCAAGCCAACGCTCTCGCCACTATACTTCGGCATTGTTGGTGGAGGGCTGCTCGCCGCCATCATTGGCATCTACCTGGTGCTACCTATGGTGCGCAAGCTCACCGACCCAGAGGCAAACCAAACAGAGTAGGGAGTAGTACGCTCAGTGCGCATTGCTTCCTCGCATAGCAAAACACCTCCTTTTGTGGGGGTGTTTTTGCAACAAAAGTAGAAAATTACCCCATACTATTGACAAATGTAAAATAGCATAATAGCATAATAGCATATCCTCCCCTTATCAGAGGTGGATAGCAACTTTTTGTGGTGAGGAGTCGAACTCTCTCGACTTGCTGCTGCTAGAGGAACTGCCGAGCGCTATACAGCGCCCAGTCTTTTGATGACGCTACACCGGAGCGTGCACAGCAATGGAGAGAGCTCGACACAGGGTTGAGCTCACTATCGCACTCATAGCGAGTGCAGAGAGGAGTCTATCATGGCTCTGTCAGCTAGCGAAATGCGGGAAATTTCTGTCGCATTTCATACGTCAGGAACTCCCAGCCCGAATGCAGAAGAGACAGTTCAAGCTATTACCGCTATGGCCCAGGTAGTAGCTCAGCAAGGTGAGTGGAACCTTGCCTACAAAGGCAGGGCATTTGATCGCCTAGATGTGGGTGATAAACCCAACCCTATACAGGAAGATATCATGGATGGTCTTGTATCTTTGGGTTATAGCCCAAGGATCGAACGCCTTGGGGTGGGCCTAGTAGTTAGTTGGTAACCTCACCACCACCCGCTCTCCGCGGAGGTATCGACGCGTCCATCTGGATGCTCTACCTCCGCGGGAGCGGACTACTCTTGGTAGACAAAAAGCAATGCAGGATTGCTTTTTTATTTTTATACCCTCGGTTGCGTTTGTTTGCTACCGACCTGCACCGCAAAACCTCAGCAATTATTACACCCCTAAATGCTGCAAAGCAGAATATCACCACCCAGCACCAGAGCGATCAACGACGGCCATTTTTTTGCTTCACCCGCCCATCGATTGCTATACTGGATGTATGACCCATTCACTCGACTCATCCACGCCAGACCAAACTCAAGCCGCCCAGCTAGCATACCTTGCTGAGGAGATTATCGCCGCCAAGCTCTGCCCCGAGCTGGCTGCCCAGGCCACACAGTTGGTGCTGGGTGATGGCAACCCCAATGCCGACATCGTCTTTGTGGGGGAGGCGCCCGGCAAGAATGAAGACCTGCAGGGCAAGCCCTTTGTGGGGGCGGCAGGGAAGTTCCTCGACGAAATGCTCGCCGCGGCTGGCCTCGTGCGCAGTGATGTGTATATTACTAATATCGTCAAATATCGTCCGCCCAATAATCGCGACCCACTGCCGGAGGAGAAGCGCGCCTTTTGGCCGTACCTCGTGCAGCAGCTCGATATTATCCAGCCAAAGGCAGTGCTTACTCTTGGCCGGCACAGTGGTGGTGGATTCATCCCCGATCTACGCATTAGTCGCGACCATGGCCAGCCGCGCAAAGTGCGCTTGCACGAGCGAGAGTTCGTCGTCATTCCGCTTTACCACCCAGCCGCTGCGCTATACAACGGTGCCATGCGCCAGACGCTCATCGACGACTTCGTGCGGGCAGTGGCGTATGTGCGGCAGACGACGCAGAGTAAATAATGAATAGTATAGAGATATATTAAGGTACATCACGCCTCATAACCAGCAGGAGAGGGAATGGCAAGAGCTTTGCTGTGCAAACGAAAAAAGGTAAGCATTGTCGCAATACTTACCTTGGTATGCATATTTGCGGAGCTGGTTAGGCGACTTTCGTCTTGCCAGCCTCTGGTGCGGTCACGCCGTAGCCTTTGCGCTCGAGGAGCTCTTGGGCGGTTTGGAGCTCGGTGGCGACTTTGGCTTGCTCGTCGGCTTGCTTTTTCTTGGTGTTGTAGTCGGCCGTGGCTTGAGCAGTGGCATCGGCTACATAGTCGTCGAGTGTGAGCTCTTCTTTGGGCTGAGGGCCAACGCGGGTGAGGCCAGCTGGGCCATAGGGGCCAAAGCTCGCACGGCCCAGGTCGCGCTCGATTAGCTCGAGGTTGGAGCTTGGCAATACCTGGAAGGGCTGGCCATTGTATGCGCCATTGACGGGCACGCGGCGGTGCTCTAGCTCAGAAAAAATACGCGATACCTCGAGCGCATGGCTGATGTAGTCGCGTGCACTAGTGCCGAGCTGTGCCTCGCCAATCTCAACGGTAGTTACATGCTGCAGCGCCTTTTGCAGGGTGGCAAGCTTGGTCTTGGCAGCACCGAGCTCGCTCTGCGCGGTTGCCGATGTGGTGCGCTCGGCATCCTCAGCAGGCTTTTGCCGGTAGGCGCTGCTATCGCGGATGGCAGGGTCAGACTGGCGCGTAGTTTGTCTACGGGCTGCTTGGGTTGGCCATGGCAGGCCAGCTGCTTCTTGTTTTGGCATTGTGTTTCCTCCTCACCTCATTGGTATAACACTTATACTTATACATGATACTACAAATCGCCCCATTGTCATAATTATGATATCGCTCATGCTTTGATAAAATAGGCCTATCGGAGGTAGAGAAAATGACATACGGAGAGAGAATTTTAGCAGCAGCAAAGGGGAATGGTGGCTGAGAGAGGAGGGTAGAGAAAGACCCCTGCAAACTCACTCCATTGAGCAGTTCTACGCTATACTATAGAATAAGCACAGTAACAAGGAGAAAACGATGAACACAAAGAACAACGGTGTGGCTACATACTATTCGCGGTTTGGCTCGTGGGCAGGCTATAACATGGTGCTGGGCCGCTCGCAGCACGCTGGCTACTGGACGAGCGAGACAAAGAACGAGCGGCAAGCCCAAGCGAACTTCTTGCAGATGTTTGCCAAGGAGTTGCAGCTCAAGCCGACCGACCGTGTGCTCGATGCGGGCTCGGGCCAAGGCGTGATGGCCCGGCACCTCGTCCAGACGAATGGCAGTGAGGTAATAGGCATTACCATCACGCCACGAGAGGTTAAGATATCTGAGAAATTGTCGCGGCATATGAATCCTGCGCCGCGCTTTGTGCTGGGCGATTACTCGCACACCGACTTCCCAGATGAGCACTTTGATGTGGTGTATGTCAATGAAACGCTGTCGCACGCCAAGGATATGCAGGCCACGATGCAGGAGTTTTATCGTATCCTCAAGCCGGGTGGGCGTGTAGCGTTTGCCGATTATGAGGTCGATGCCCGCCATATGTCGGCCAGGCAGCAGCGCATGATGGACTTTTTGGAGCAGCATGCTGGTGGCTTTGGTGTGCGGCAGCAAAACCCTGGTGAGATATCGCAGGCCCTGCAGCAGGCTGGCTTTGCGGATATAAGCGAGACTGATTGGACAGAGGCCGTTATGCCAACATACCATCGCTTGCGCTTGCTTGCCCGGCCATTTGCTTGGATTCAGCCCGATGCAAAGCTTGCGCCGTTTTTCGTTAATGCTGTGATGGCATCGCATGGCTACAGCACGCTGTATGAGGCAGGGCTGTTCCGCTACCTGCTCTACAAAGGTACCAAGCCGCTGGAGAGCCGCGCGAAGTAGCACAAAAGCAAAGAGGATAATGCTGGGCTGTCATTCATCAGCCCGGCAAAATTTATACTCGAGACCACAGAGGTAGCCTGATTTTTTAGGAGGGTATATTCTGACGATAGGCTTGCAGAAGGGAATAATCTATGCTAATCTAGATATTAGATATCTATTATCAACAATCAAAGAAAGGAGGAGTGAGCTGCTGCGCAGGGTGGGCTGCATAGCACCTCGCATATAAAACCATGAGATTATCAGGAGCAGTCGAGCAGGCCTGTTGCATTGTGATTTTGCTGGCGCATCCAGACCTGCGATCACCAGTGACGAATCAGAGCTTGGCAAAGCAAATGGGGGTGTCGCCAACGTATATTACCAAAGTAACGCGCAAGCTTGTAACAGCCCAGCTGATTACCTCGGCGAGGGGTGCGGGTGGTGGCTTTCGCCTGGCGCGGGCTAGTACGGAGCTGACGCTATGGGATATCGTGGCGGCAGTCGAGGGGACGGAGAGCTTCGTCCAGTACCAAGGAGTCGCTGAGCGGATGTTTGCCCGCCAGGCGGATGATAGCAAGATCAAACGCGGTGAGGTGAGCATCCTTGGTGCCTTTGATCGGGCTCAGGCACGCTGGGCTGAGACACTGCAGAGCGTGACATTGCAAGATATTATTCGGGAGCTAATGAACAATGGGTGAGAAAATAAAACAAGCTATCCAGCGTCGCCGCAGCGTGATGGTCCAGGCCGAATGGCGGCACTTGCTGCAGAGCAAAACACTATTAGTGGCAGTGATAGCGCTAGCCTTTGTGCCGGTAATATATGCGGCGTTTTTCCTCAGCTCGGTGTGGGACCCGTATGGGCATACCGACCGACTGCCGATTGCCTTTGTGAATGAGGACAAGGGGGCGCAGATCAATGGCAAGGAGCTGCAGATTGGCCGGACAATGACCGAGTCTCTACATAAGAGCAAGACGCTTAAGTGGGAATTCGTCTCCAAGCAGCAAGCCGATGATGGCGTGCGCCGTGGTTATTACTACGCAGTAGTGACGGTACCGGAGGATTTCTCACAGCGTGCGGCGTCACTTCGGCAGGACAAGCCGCAGCAAGCAGTGGTGTCGTATCAGCTGACGCCAGCCAAAAACTACATTGGTGCAGTCATTAGCCGCCAAGCCGCGCAAAAAGTGAAGGAAACAGTGGCCGAGCAAGTGACCCAAACCTACCTCAAAGAGGTGGCAGCGGGTATTGGTGCGGTGGGTAATGGCATGGCGCAGGCTGGTGATGGTGCTGGGCGCTTGCACCAGGGGTCGGCACGGCTCCAAGCGGGTCTTACCCACTATACCAATGGCGTTAGCCAACTGGCGAGCAAGCAGCAGACGCTGACAGCGGGCTTAGGGCGGCTACAGGCCGGCGCAGTACAGGTCCAGCAGGGCACAGCGCAGCTGACTGGCCAACTGCCAACGGCGGCCCAAGTGGGCCAGCTAACGGCTGGTATGCAGCAGATCAAACAAGGGATGAATACACTCAACGCCCAAGTGGCTCAGCCATCACCAGCGGTGGCAGCTCAGCAGGCGGCCGTCGTCCAAGATGCGCAGCGGGTGGTGGGTGCGCTCCAGGCAATGCAAGCACCCGCCGCGTCGGCTGGGGCGATCCTCCAAAAGACTAGTGCGCAGGCAGCTGCATCTGGCGGTAGCACGACCATCACACTGCCCGAGCTGCAGACCATAGCGAGCGCTCTGCAGCAGACCAAAGCCATTGCCGAGCAAACGCAGAGCTTGCTGGCCAACCTCGATACTCTTACTAAAACGCTTGCCACTCAGCAGCAAACACTCAAGAATGGTGTGGCGGCACTCAATACTGGCGTGGAGCAATTTGCCCCACAAGCCACCACTGCCTTTGCGGGTTACAACACGGTGCGGGCTGGTGGCGAGCGGCTCCAAGCTGGTGCAGCACTGGTGGCGGGTAATCTCGCAACAGCTCAGCAGGGTAGTGGGCAACTGGCCCAGGGCGCAGCCACCTTGCAGCAGCACTCTAGCACGCTGGTGCAGGCAAGCAACCAGCTGGCGGATGGCTCGAGCACACTAGCGCACAAACTGCAGACTGGTGCTGCTCAGGTAAAGCTCCTGCCAACCAGCCCAGCGGCTCAGCAGCAGATGGCCGCACCTGTGGCGAGTAGCGAGCACAGTACTGGCAGTGTACCAAACTACGGCTATGCCATGGCGCCGTATATGCTCTCGCTAGCGCTCTTCGTGGGTGGGTTGGCTCTGACGACGATGTACCCAGTGCGTAAGACCTTCTCGCGCCAAGAAAATGCCTGGCGCTGGTGGCTAGCTAAGATGTCAGTCTTGGGGCTGGCTGCACTGGTGCAAGCAACGATTATGATGCTGGTGCTGGTCTATGTGGTGGGCTTGCAGCCCGACTATCCGTGGCTATTTGCTGCCACAAGCTACCTTGCCTCGCTTGCCTTTATGTCGCTCATTACGCTGGTAGTGATGGTGCTTGATAACCCTGGCCGGCTGGTGGTAATGATCATCATGGTGCTCCAGCTGGCAGCGAGCGAAGGGATATTCCCCATCCAAACAGCCTCTGGTTTCTTCCAGGCTATCAACCCTTGGCTACCCATGACGCACTCTATCATTGCCTATCGTCATGCGATCTCGGGTGGGGTAGATAGTGCGCTCTATACGCAGCACATGCTCATCTTGGCTGGCTTTGCGCTCGTGGCAAACGCGCTTCTCATCGGCTTCTTGGCCTGGCGTGGCACGCGGCAGTTTGCTCATACGATGGTGGATGGAGATTAAAATTAATGTGCTGCGAGGCATAGCACAGAGCCGGCTATGGTGGGGTAGCCGGCTTTTTGGTGGTGTAAAGGTGAGTTATGCGCAAAAGAGCCTCGGTAGCTGAGCGTAAATTGCTACAGAGAAAAAACACTTGACAAATATAGTAAATAAAGCGTATTGTATAAGAACTGTTTGACAAGTAGAAAATAGGAGATAGACATTATGGCTGGCGAAAAACCTCAAATGAGCCCAGGTAGTACAGAGAGGAAAGTACCACTTCTCAAAGTTACTCTGAATAGGTCTAATGTAAAGACGGGTAAAGTAGGGGGGCTGTTCCCAAAGAAAGACCAGCCAATTTTAGATAAGAATAATTCGCGTCGTACTTATAGAGGTGAGAGTCATACAGATGACAAAGATTCCTGGATTTCGTGGCCACAAGCGGTTGCAATTGCCAGTATCTCTATTGCTGTCGCAAGTGGTATAGCAGCCCACAATACAGCACCAGCACCTGCATCAAATCACAACAGAACAGTTGCAACAGCTGAACCATTTGAGACGCCAGACCAGCCAGCAAAGTTTGTAATGAAAGGGCAAGAAGTCAATTTTATGGCTGATGACGGCGAGATTGATGTAAAGAAGGTCGACCAACAAGTTACGTCTGGTATTGCCGCGCGGTTCAACGAGATGCATGACCCAATAGAGGTTGATCACTATCACTATGCTACCGACAGAAGTTTGATTGTGTCTAAGACCGATGAGGAGAACGGAGTCGATGATAGCTTGATCATTACGACCGAGCGAGGAGCCGCTCCTGGCCACCCAGGACGAGAGACAGTGACGACAACTATCTATCATGAGCAGCGGGACCAAAAGACCAATAAAACAGCGACTCTTGATAGAGTAGTCCTAGTGACGCCAGACATGCCAGAAGGAGCAGGCGAAGAACAGCCATTTGGTAAGATAACTTCGCAAGGATTTCGTGACCTCTTGGAAAATCCAAAGACAGAGGTAGATATGGCAAAGAGTTATGATCCTAATGCTGATGGGTCAGACCAGACGACATATACGGAAATAAAGCGCACTACCAGCGGGCAGGGTGAGCCAACCTTCATAATACAAGAAGCATCTCAGAGCTCAAATGGCTCCGATCGCAATTACACATGGCAGCCAAGAAAACCAGAAGATACGAGCAGAGTAATCCGGTATTGGTGTCTATAAATAATTAAGCACGTTTGCATACCTAGACTAGCAGCAAGCCACCTCACGAGAGGTGGCTTTGACATACCTCACCATCATCTGCTATAATACAACCACTTATTGAGGCTCTTAGCCTGTCTCTTATTAGTAGAACCAGAATAATGTATTAGAAGGAGTGAGATACAATGGGTCAACGACGAGTGGCCACACCCCAGGCAGATGACGCCAAGAAGCGTCCACACGCAAGCAAACAACCAGCGACAACCAACACGGTGCTCAGCGCCACCACCACGCGCAAAGGCGAGGTCTTTCGGGCGCAGCGCCGCACCAGCGAAGGGGTCAATGCCCAGGCCTCGCAGCATGTTATTAATGTGCCGGTTAATAAGTCGGTCTACAATGGCTATGGCGGCAAGCAGTTTACTCTCAATATGCAGCCCAAGCGTCCCCGTGCCCCGCGCCCAACGCTCAAGGTCATCCCGATTGGTGGGGTAGGCGAGATGGGTATTGGCAAGAATATGACGGCCATCGAGTACGACAACGACATCATCATCATCGACATGGGCTTCCTCTTCCCAGGCAGCGACTACCCAGGCATCAACTACATCATCCCCGATACACAGTGGTTGGAGGAGAATAAGCACAAGATTCGGGCACATATCTTTACCCACGGGCATCTCGACCATATCGGTGCCTTTCGGCATATTATCCCCAAGCTGCCTGCACCAGTCTATGGCACGGCCTTTACCTTGGGTATGCTGCAGCGCACCATGGCCGAGACCGATGGTAGCTACCAGCCAGAGTACCATGAGCTCAAGCCGGAGGAGCATGAGATTGTCCAGCTGTGCGACTCCTTTAGTGTGGAGCTGGTGCGGGTGAATCACTCCATTCCTGATTCGGCTGCAGTGGTGGTACGCACACCAGTAGGGAATATCCTCAGCAGTGGTGACTGGCGCATCGAGGAGAACCCGGTGGATGGCCGCAAGTTCGACTTCGAGCGCTTGCAAGATATCTCGCACACTGAGGGCTTCCTCCTCATGATGAACGAATCGACCAATTGCGAGAGCGCTGGCACTCACACCCACGGTGAGCACGACATCCAGCACAGCATGGGTGAGGTGATGGACAAGTGGGCCAAGAGCCGCATCATCATCAGTAGTTTCTCTAGCCAGCTGCACCGAATTCAGCTCATCCTCGAGGAGGCAGAGAAGCATGGGCGTAAGGTGGCCTTTGCTGGCTTTAGTATGATCCAAAACCTGGAGGTAGCACTGCGCACTGGTGCTATCAAGATCCCCAAAGATACGGTAGTAAAGATGGAAGACCTCGTAAAGCTGCCCGACCACAAGATCACCATCGTCTGTACAGGTAGCCAGGGAGAATTTAGTGCAGTGCTTAACCGCATGGCGACGGGGGCACATAAGTTCGTCAAGATCAAGGGGAGCGATGTGGTGGTCTTTAGCTCCAACCCTATCCCAGGCAACGAGAAGTACGTCGTACGCACCGTCGATGGCTTGATGCGCGAAGGTGGCGACGTGGTGCAAAATGGCAAGACACACCTGACCGGGGTGGGTCCACTCCACCTGTCGGGCCATGGGTATTATGATGACCACGTGCGGCTCATTAGTGCCGTTAAGCCCACATACTACTTGCCCAACCACGGCGAATTCCACATGCTGGTGCATAATGCTCGCCTGGCCGAGAAGGAGTGTGGTATTCCGCGCAGCCATATCTTTGTCTGCGATCCGGGGGATATTGTGGAGTTTACTACCGATGGTGCACACAAGATTGGGCGCATTCCGCACTCGGGCGGCACAATGTATGACGACGCTGGTGCAGTGGTGAGCGATGTCGTGCTGAAGGATCGCATCCACATGAGCCTGGAGGGGATGTTCGTTGTGGTGCTCACCGTCCAGCGTGGGACGGGCCGCCTTCTCACCAGTCCAGATATCATCAGCCGGGGCTTCATCTATCTGCGCGATAATGAAGAGCTGATGGGGATGATCCGCGCTTACCTCAAGCAAAAAGCAGCGCGCAGCATGGTGGGTTCGTATGACCTTGATGTCGTAAAGAAGGAAATCAAAGACGACATTGCCCGCGTTTTGTACGACCAAACACGCCGCATGCCCATTATTATCCCAGTCATCAACGAAGTGGGCGCACCACAAAAGGCACCGAGCCGCGCTGCCCGTGTGGGGCGCGAAGTCCCAGCTGGGCGCTCGCGTCAGAGCCTTGCTGCGCCAGCTCAGCCACACACGCCACCGCGCATTGCTAAGGGTGGTGCCGCTGCCAAAGCAGCTGCTATTGCCGCACGCAAAACTGCTGGTGTATTGCCCGCGACAACAGAAGAGAAAGCACCAACTCGCCCAGCTAGTACACGCAAGCGCCGCTCGGCTAATAATCGCACGACCGCACGTAGCAAGCAGCCGAGCAATGACGCCTTCGCTGGCCTGCCACGCAAAAAGTTCCCGCCGCGGCAAGAGCCCGACACCGAGGTAGCTGTGCCAAAGGATCGCTCGGAGCGCCGAAGCTACTAGGGGTCGTCCACAACATCAAAAATGAAAAAGCCAGCGCTATATAGCTGGCTTTTTTGTGCAACCTGTGGTTACGTATCCGACTTAATTCGCTGCTGCAGCTCGTGCACCAGCTCCTCCAGGTGTTTGATGCGTTGCTGCACGCGCAAATATTCGGCCAGCACCACCAGCACAAAGGCAATCACCGCAAAGGGTGCAATCATCGTTACTATATTCCATACCATCTGCTGCATACGACCTCCTTGCTTCTATTGTGACATAGAATGGACAAAATGGCGAGAGGGGTATCATATAGCAATGATCCGCGTGATAGTGAATAGGTCTCGAATATTAGTGAGTGCGCTGCGCCATGGCATCATCACCAATAACAGAACGCAAAGTAGGCGCATTGCCGTCTTTTTTGGAGACTTGGTCATAGGTGGATGTGTCAATCGGGATGGGCCAGTCGATGCCAAGCTCTGGGTCGAGTGGTGTGAGTGATATACCGGGCATGCCAGGCTGCCACTCTTCGTCGAAGCAGTAGAGGTACTGGGAGGGTTGCTCGCTTGTCGATTGAAAACCGTTGCAAACTCCTTGTGGAACAAACACCTGCACACCTTTTGTCAATGGGACAGTCACAACTGCGCCAACGGTGGGTGAATCGATCCGTGCGTCCACATAGACACCAAAGGCTTCGCCCGCCACTACCGCGACAAGCTTGTTCATCGCTTCGGCATGCAGGCCACGGATGGAGCCACAGTTGGTTTGCGTGGCATTGATCTGCTTCCAAGGGCCGAACTGCGGCAGTGGTGTACTATCCATGGCCGATTGGCGGAACAGTTCGCGCACTGTGCCACGCTCATCAGTCACTTGTTTCATGGTGATAATATAGAGCCCATCGATGGCTGTGGGCGTGGCCTCAAATGGGGTAATGATTGGGTAAGATGATTGCGTTGTCATACTACCCAGTATGGCATATCCCATACCGATTGCCTAATGTAGTAAATTATGCTACAATATACGCTATCAAACCAAGCATAAACAGAGTACAATAAAAAGGATATGGCTACAAAAAGAAAAACCACTCGCACTCGTTCGTCTACTCGCTCAAGCGCTGCCCGTCGGCGCAGTCCGAGCAAGAGCAAAGCCAAGCAGGCCGCGCCGCAGCATACGTTGCCGGCGGGGTTTTGGGCGCAGGTGTCGGCGGTGCGGTTGCTGGCGTTTGCGGTGCTACTGGTGGTGTCGTGGTTTGGCTCGGGTGGGCCAATTCTCAAGTGGCTTGATGCGACGATGCTGCATATTATTGGCTATGCGGTGTATGTCGTCCCAGTAGTGGCGGTGTATGTGGCGGTGGCGATCTTTCGGGCGGAGGATAACCGCTTGCCAGTAGCGCTAAAGCTTGCAGCAGTGCTGATGGTGTTATGGTTTGCGGGGCTATTTGGCCTACTGCGACGCGGTTCAGCTGCGACAGGCGGTGTGATGGGTGACTTACTCAATCGTGCTATGCTGGTACTGGTCGACCGGCCAGTAGGGGTTTTTGTGTATGTATTGTTGATTGGCTTGACGCTACTCTTCGTCTTGCGTGTCTCGCCCATGGCGCTGTGGCGTGGCCTGCAAAACATGGTGCGCAGCGAGGCCGAGGCAGATGATGCCGCTAATGTGGCAGTGGCCCGCCGCGCCGCTGATAGCCAAGCACCAGACACCAGCAAAAAGGCCAAGCGTAGTAAGGACGAGAAGGCCCAAGATAAGCCTGCTGCTATGAGTGACTTCAAACTCAACGCGGGCGTCCCAACCCTCTCAGGCGATGGCCCGGCTGAGCCAAAACCAGACAAAAAACCACGGGCAACCTTGCGCGACAGCACACCGCCCACCTCTGTAGACAAAGCAGCCGAAGACCGGTCTGCTATGCTTGCCGTCAATGACCCCAACTGGCAGCCGCCCAGCCTGGAGCTACTGGAGAAGCGCCAGAGCCCGGCTGATGCTGGCGACATTGAGCAAAATGCTCACATTATCCAAGACACGCTGCACGAATTTAACATCAATGTCGAGATGGAGGGGGCAAACATTGGCCCGAAGGTAACGCAATACACCCTCAAGCCACCCGTCGGCGTCAAGCTCAACCGTATCACTGCGCTAGAGACGAATATCGCGCTCAACCTCGCGGCGTCCAGCCTCCGCATTGAGGCACCCATCCCAGGCAAGAAGGCCGTGGGCATCGAGGTGCCAAACCGCAAGGCGGCCGATGTGCGCCTGCGTGGGGTGTTAGATAGCCCCGAGTGGCAACACGCCAAGGAGCCGCTGGCGTTTGCTATTGGCAAGGACATCTCGGGCCGGCCCTTCGTCGGTGAGCTCAACAAAATGCCGCACCTCTTGGTGGCGGGGCAAACGGGCTCGGGTAAGTCAGTGATGATCAACACGCTCCTCACCAGCTTGCTCTACCGCAACAGTCCCAGCGAAATGAAGCTCATCCTCGTCGACCCCAAGCAGGTAGAGATGGCACCGTATGCCGATATTCCACACCTCCTTACCCCTGTTATTGTTGAGCCAGAGAAAACTATTAGTGCCCTCAAGTGGGCGGTTAATGAGATGGAGCGGCGCTACAGTCTGCTGGCTGAGGAGAAGGTGCGCGACATCAAGACGTATAACGAAAAGATCAAAACCCGCGGTAAACAGATTGCTGTGGCCGATGAGCAAGGCCACATGCAAAAGGTAGACGAAGGCCGTATGCCGTATGTCGTCATTGTGGTAGACGAGCTAGCCGACCTGATGATGGTGGCAGCGCGTGATGTGGAGGCGCTGATCGTCCGCTTGGCTCAGAAGGCTCGAGCAGTTGGTATTCACCTAGTGCTGGCGACGCAGCGACCAAGCGTGGATGTGATTACCGGCCTCATCAAGGCCAATGTGCCAGCCCGCATCGCCTTTACAGTGGCCAGCCAGGTAGATAGCCGCACTATTCTCGACCAAATCGGTGCCGAGAAGCTCCTTGGCCAGGGCGACATGCTGATGAAAACTGCTAGCATGCCCAAGCCCAAGCGTATCCAAGGTGCCTGGGTGATGGACGAAGAAGTCGCTAAGGTGACCGACCACCTGCGCATGCAGTCGGCACCGCAGTATAATGACGAGATCGTGAGCCAGCCTGTCCAGCTCAATGGCAAAGGTGGCGTAGTGATGGATATGGACGGCGGTGGCGAAGGCAATGACGATATGTTCCGCGATGCCGTGCGGGTGGTAGTAGAGACCCGCAAAGCCTCAACCTCGCTCCTCCAGCGTAAGCTCCGCGTGGGCTACGCCCGGGCGGCCCGCATTATGGAGGAGATGGAAGAGCAAGGCATCATTGGCCCAGCCGACGGCTCACGCCCGCGCGATGTGCTGATCGGCAGCATGGACGAGCTGGGATAAGGCGGCGGACAGTGTGCCCGCAGACTCACCCCGCACAATACTCACCCAGCAGCCGCACAGTATGGTCGCTTTGCTCAATGGCGCGCAGGGCATGCTGGAGTGGGGCGCCTGCGCTGTCGACGACGAGGAAGAATTTGTATTGCCAGGGCTGGCCGACGATCGGCTGAGACTGCAAGCTGCTGATATTGATGCCTGCCGCGGCGAAGATGCGCAACACCTCAAGTAGTGCACCAGGCTGGTGATTGGTCGTGACGACGAGCGTGGCGCGGTTGGCATGGGTTGGTGCGTGGCCTGGTGCGAGGACGATGAAGCGGGTGATGTTGTCGTGGCTATCTTGGATGCTATGGCGCAGGATGGGCAGATGATGGAGGGTAGCAGCCGCCTGGCCAGCAATGGCGGCTTTGTGTGGGTCGCCAATTGCTTTGATGGAGGCAACCGCTCCCGCTGTATCGAAAAATTCATTCTGCACCGCATGGGGTAGCTCGGCGGCAAGAAAGCGCTGGCACTGCGCAAGTGCGACAGGGTGCGAATACACCTCGGTAATATCAGCCAGGTGAGCACCAGGCAATGTGATGAGCATCTGCTCAATGGCAAGGCGCACCTCACCAATGATGGGTAGCGGGCATGCCTCGAGGTGGTGGTACGGCTCGTTGATTGTCCCATAGACCGTGTTCTCCACCGCCACAACGATGCCCTCGGCTTGGCCAGTCGCATGCGTGTGAAAAACATCGCGAAACGTCGTACACGGCACGGTATCGACCTGTGGCCCAAACCACTGCTGCGCTGCCTGCTCATGAAACGACCCCGCCTGACCTTGGATGGCAATATGCATGAGATTAGTATAGCATGAGGCGGGGATGACGGAGGTTATCCATCTAACCTGCGGTATGATATCGCACCTTGCAGTTGTCTCCACATCGCGATGATTCTGAATATATTTTGAGAATATTCAGTATTTGGATCAGAGTGAAAGAATATATTATAGAGGAGGTTGCTATTGAAAAGTGGGCTCTGGGATTCAAAAATTATCGGCTACGCGCGTACCGGCAGGAGAGCCAGAGACTCGCGCCAATTAGCATAGACAACACTCCAAACCAAGCGAAGACTGCCAGCCCTCGAGCGCCCACCCACGAAAACAGCTGCAAAACATATGGTGCGCTGCCACCACCGAGATTGCATCCAACGAGGACAATTGCTGTGGCTGTGCTGCGCGATTGTGCGGGGACTTCGTCTGACAACCGGTGGAATATCGTTGAGAGAATGATGCTGTAGACGAAACCAACCCCAAAGGACGAGAGGCCGAGCAGCCAGATCGTTGGCGATAGCGACAAGCCAACCAAAACAACACCAATCAGCAGAGCAGACAGCGCCAAGAGCCGCTGCTTGTACCGACTCACGGCATAGACAAATACTGCACCAGCGATAATCCCCATGATTTGCTTGAGGCTGAGGATGATGCTTGCGTCTGTGGCCGAGCCAAAACCCGCTGCAATAGTGATTTCGGGCAGGCGCAGCGCCAGTGATACATCAATACAAACAAACCATACCCCGCACAGCGTTAATCCAATGACTGTGCTAAGCTGCTGGCGGCTCAGCGAGTGAACGGTTGGCGAAGCACCCTCTGCTTTGGTAGGCTCAGTGGGCACCTGTGGTTGTCGTGGGGCGCAGATGAGGAAGATAGCAAGAATGATGAGCCCGGCTGTATAAATTAAGAAGGCGTGCATCCAGCTAATTTTGATCAACTGCCCAGCCAGCAGGGTGAGCAGCGCGCAGCCAATGATTTCGGCAGAGACGCGCCAGCCTAATACTTGCGCACGCTCTCGGCCACTGTAATAATCGCTGAGGATAGTAATGGCAACCGCATTGATGAGCCCCGTCCCAATACCGAAGGCTGCGCGCGAAGCCAGCACTAACCAATACTCCTGAACAAAAAACGGCACTACGCCAGCCAGCGGAATGAGAATGAGGCTGATAATAATGATGTGTCGCTCAGACAGTACGCGGCGAATTGCATGATTAGCCAGCAGCGTCACGACGACAAACAGCGACGGAATAGACAAGATTAGCTCAACCTGTGTACTCGAAAATTGGTGATAAAATGCCTTCATTGCAGGGATAGCTGGGGCAATGGCACTAGACGATGTAAGTATAAGTGACAGGCTAAGTAAGCCCACCTTTTCGATAGTTTGTTTCATAATAATGTAAGTGTAGCATATTTGTTGGCTTGTTGCTGTGATGATTGATATAAAGTGATCTTTGGTTATAATAACAGCGTATACACTAAATCGTAGCGAAAGCAGAAAAGATGTACAGAGACGACACAATTGATTCAATATAAGCATTCGTGCTATAATACCCACGAGTTTCCTCTTTTCGGGGTGGGGCGCTGGTGTGAGCGCACTGCCTGGCGGAGAAGGTATAGACACGAGGCGGAGGTGCTGCTCCCAATCGTACACGCAAATATGCTGGGCAAATAGCCTAGTAGCCGGTATTCTATGCTGCTACACCACTGATCGGATAAGTAGGGTGGGCGGCGGGATTACGAACAATAAGCAATAAGGAGAATTGCATGCCAACCATTAACCAATTGGTGCGCAAGCCACGCAAGACGGCGGCTCGGAAGTCGAAGTCGCCAGCGCTGGGGCGCATCCATAACGCACTCAAGGTGCGCTACTACGACCAAAATGCACCACTCAAGCGTGGTGTCTGCGTCAAGGTAACGACCAAGACCCCCAAGAAGCCAAACTCCGCCATGCGCAAGGTGGCTCGTGTGCGCCTCACCAACGGCCACGAAGTCTGGGCCTACATTGGCGGCGAAGGTCACAACCTGCAGGAGCACGCGGTGGTGCTCGTCCGGGGTGGCCGTGTGCCAGACCTCCCAGGTGTGCGCTACCACATCGTCCGTGGTGCACTCGACCTGCAAGGGGTATCGAAGCGTAAGCAAGGCCGCAGCAAGTACGGCGCCAAGAAGGAGGGTAACTAGCCATGCCTCGTAAAGTCACGAAAAAACTCCAGCGCACCATCAAGCCAGACCGCAAGTACCAGTCGGTGCTGGTGCAGCGCTTGATTAACAAATCGATGCTGGATGGCAAAAAGCAAGTTGCTGAGCGGGCTGTCTATAGTGCACTCGAGCAAGCTGCCCGCAGCCTCAA
>CALHVV010000015.1 GCA_938036915.1 uncultured Candidatus Saccharibacteria bacterium | reverse complement strand
GAGGCCTGAAGAGCCTTGTGTCACTAGTTCGAGTCTAGTAGGAGCCACCAGTAAAGCACTCTCTTTAGAATAAGAGGGTGTTTTTCTTTTAGTATGATACAACTTACCCACAAACAAGACGTCCGTGTATAATAAGCACTATGAAATCACTCCGTCAGTCCACACCGCTCTCCTGGCAACGTTTTGCTCTGTTTGCGCTCTGGGTTATGCTTGCGATTGTACTGTGCAGTGCTATTGTGTATGGCGTCCTGTTTTTTATACCACGCCGCGTGCAACCCCATCCAGTCCAGCAGCTTAGGCAAAAAGAGGAATTTCCAGCGATAGATACGAAGCAGTTATCGCCCGTCCGAGCGAAGATCATCACGACTGCTCACCAGCAATTTGACACTCCACAGCCTGGTACATTCTACAGCCAGGGCGAGCGGCAAGACTGGTGTGCAAACTTTGTCAGCTGGGTACATCAGCAGGCAGGTGTGCCATTCGTCAACCCACACAATGGTGGCTGGCGCATCCCTGGTGTGCGCAGCCTCGAGGCATACTATCGCGCCGCTGGTCGTTGGCACTCAGCTGATAGTGGCTATACGCCCCAGCCAGGCGATGCCATCCTCTACGACACAACCAGCCAGCGCGGCGAGCATGTTAACATCCTTTTGCGCTACCAAGATGGCAAGCTCACCACCGTTGGCGGCAACGAAGGCAACGCAATCCACGTCAGCACAATCGATCGAGCGGCCGTTGGCAAAATTCGTGGCTTTGGTGCGGCGGAGTAGAGTATATTTTCTGCGTACTTAAATTTGCAGGAGATTCTTGCGTGAACCTTCCTGATGTATCCGATAAAAGGTGAGGATTGAAATATAATTTAGTTTCCGCTTCTCCAAAAGTAAGAGGCTAGCATACAAATAGCCGCCCATACATTTCCTGGAATAGTGGTGAAGCCGAAGTGCGCACGAGCGAATAGTGTGCGATTTATACAAGAAAGGGCTTGAAATTTTACGCACTATTCCATATAATACAACTCAGCAACATGCGGGTTTAGCTCAGTTGTTAGAGCGCTTCCTTGCCATGGAAGAGGCCAGGAGTTAGAGTCTCCTAACCCGCACCATACAAAATGCGAACAAATGCACCTTTACTAGGTGCTTTTTTATTGCAAAAATGCAACTAAGTGAATAGCCTGAATTGACATGGCTAGATAGCTTACTGTGTATTATCTACCAGTTAGTAGCAAACACCCTTTAAAATTGATCCTATCAATAATGTACAATAAGGGCATACGTATTAAATCTACGATATGCAACGAAAGCAACAACGCTCATGGAATACAGATATAAAATCGCCTACAATGTGTGCTTACTTGCAGCGCTACTGTTGATCTATAATTCCATCAATACTGCATTTGGTGATGGTATTTCTGGTAAGACACCAGACGTTGCGGTTCATATCATCATATTCTTTGTAGTAATGGCGCTTATACTGGCGGCTATATACTGCCGTTATAAAGATACGAACTTGAAGAAGTGATGTACTATGCAATATCAGTGTGCACTCACCACTGCGCTCTAGCAATCACCTCCTGATATCGCTCGACATAATTTTGCGCCATGATAGTGGCGGAGAATTTTTGCTCAATGCTGGCTCGGCACGCGGCTGGGTCAATCTCGTCCACGCGGTTGGCATAGGCAAAGAACTCGTCTTGGTTGCTCGCAAGGAAGCCATTGACGCCATGAGTAATAATCTCGGGCATGGCACCGCGCTTCATCGCCACAACGGGCGTGCCACAAGCCAGCGCCTCGATGACTGCCATACCAAAGGGCTCATCCCACTCAATGGGGAAGAGCAGTGCCTTGGCATTAGCCACGAAGTCGAGCTTCTTCTTGCCACTGAGGTTACCTGCATAAGTGATGCGCCGATGCTTGAGGACGGCCGGGAGGATGTGGTCGCTATAGTAGCGGAATTCTTCGTTGCGTCGGTAGTTGGTGAGTGGGTTGGAGAGCTCGAGGAGCAGCTTGCGGTTGCTGCCGATCCCTGCGACTGTGCCCGCCATGCGGAGGCGCTTCTTGTACTGGGCAGCGTAGGCTACAGCAGTAGCTTGGCCTTTATCTTGGGTGAAGCGGGCAAGGGTGATGTAGTAATTTTGCTTACGCGAGACGAAGGGGAAGACAGTGCAATCAATGGCGTTGTGCACAGCTGGTAGCAAATGAGGGCGGATCTCACGCGGGGCTTTGCGCGCCATTGCCTCCGAGATGCACGTCATGTAGAGGCGGCCAGGATTCATATACTTGAGCTGTGGGCGATTGTCCATCTGCCCTGCCTCGATAGTCTGCGGCGTAGAAAATGGTGGCCCATGGAACGTGTGCAACACTGGTGGTAACCCCGGTATGCGGCTCACTGGTGAGAAAAAGGCTGGCCCAATGTAGGGGTTGTGGTCGTGAATGATATCAAAATGACCATCGGCTTCGATGACGTGGAGGGTAAAATTGAGATGAGTCTGGAGGGCTTGGAGTGGTGCGTCGTAGTAGGGGTCGTCGATGGTGTCGAAGAGTTCGCGCTTGTAGTATGAGTGGGTTGGTGTGCCGTTGCGCATCCGCCGTGCACCATTGGCAAAGAGCTCTACCTCGACATCATCGCGCTGTTGCAGTGCACGCACCAAACCTTCGACAACGAGCTCGATACCGCCATAGCCTTTGATGGGGAGAGCGAGCCACGGTGGGGCAACAACTGCCACTCGTAGTGGCCGTGGGGGGGGTACTGCGGGGCGATCACTTGACGAACATTGTGTATCATTTTGTAGCATCATATAGCTAGTATAGCATAATCAAACAAAATGTGGAGTAGTAGGGTATAATACAGATATGGAGTCATTTCATATCTTCAAGCCGTGCGGCGATCATCTCGTGGCACACCTCTACGAGCATTTGGTGATGCAAACGCTGCATCGACAGCTGTTTGAGGCGGGGTTGTTTCAGGCGATTGACTACCAGGCCTATGGAGTCGTCTATTTTGATGCTGGAGTGATGGGGATCGATGCGATGCTCTACACCATGCAGGCCGAGCGCTTTGTAGCGCAGCTGCGCCAGCCAGTGGCGGAGTATGATGATGCGATGATCGACTGTGCGCTGCGGCAAATCATTGCCGAGAAGGGCTACCCGCTCACCTATCACGACCGGCTCGCGCTCCACGAGGCGCTGCACCAGCTTGATACCGAGCCATGGTATGATGCTCAGGATATCGACGTATTGCACTGCTTGGGCGAGACAGCACCACGTGGCATCATTGCTCAGCGCGAGGAGTGGGAAGCAGACGTCATGGAGTATACGATTGATATATCGATCGATCTCGAGCCGGGCGACCCGCGAGCGGCCGTCTTCATTGAGCTTACGCATGCGATCCAGGCCAATACCGCTGCGCTGCTGCAGCGAACGTATGGATATTATAACCACGGGTATGATAGAGAATGCACGGCTGGGCGCCATACCGAGCGGCAATATTTGCTCGTAACTGGCCGGGAGGATTATTCGGCCCAGGTCTACAACTTGTATGAGCTTATGATCCGAATGATTCGAGCCCAGGGTGGGTGGCAGCGCCTTTTGGAGCGCTTGCAGACGGTTGATTATCGAGAACAGTCTGCGCCTTCCATCGTCAGTATGATCGATGACCTACGGATGGTCGTCGGGGCGCGTGGCTGGCGTCGAATTGCCACGGTAGAAACGTTGGATGATTTGCTTGATCGCCTGACAATAACAGTGGTCGCACAGTGATAAGATACGACGCGGTGGGGCTCTATGATATGCACCGCGATTATGTACATTGCCCTAGGCAAACCAGCCGCCAGTATGATACTATAAGCAGTAAGGAAGGTCTGATATAATTCGGACCGTTATTTTATGTTATGACAGATCCACAGTATATTCGTAATATTGCAATTATTGCCCACGTCGACCACGGCAAAACAACGCTGCTTGATGGCTTGCTCAAGCAGAGCAATACATTCCGCAGCAACCAAGCCGAAATGGCTCAGACGCTCATCATGGACAGCGGCGAGCAGGAGCGTGAGCGTGGCATTACCATCACTGCCAAGCAAACGACAGTCTACTACCAGCCCACCGATGCTGAGTCAGCAGTCGACTACAAGATCAACATCATCGACACACCTGGCCATGCCGATTTTAGTGGCGAGGTGGAGCGCACACTTAACATGGCTGATGGTGTACTCCTCGTGGTCGATGCGCAGGAGGGTCCGATGCCACAGACAAAGTTTGTCCTGAGCAAAGCGCTTGAGCTTGGTCTAACGCCGGTCGTGATTATCAACAAGATCGATAAGCCTGCGCGGCGCATTGCCGAGGTGGAGGACGAGCTGGCCGATCTCTTCCTCGAGCTTGCTACCGATGAGTCGCAACTCAAATACCCGGTGTACTACGCCGTAGCACGCGAAGGCAAAGCTTGGGCGGCGCTGCCAAGTGATGCGAGCCAGCCAGCCAGCCTGGCACCGATCTTTCAAGCGATTATCTCGCACATCCCAGCGCCGCAGGTGGCAGATGGGCCCTTCCAGATGCTCGTGACGGCTCTCCAGTACGACACCTTCCTTGGCAAATATGCGATTGGCCGAATCCATCGCGGGGTGGCTCAGCGTGGCCAAGCGCTAACGCTTATCAAGACGGATGGTACGACTACCAATGCCAAGATCGATAAGCTCTTCATCAGCCGCGGCCTCGCTAAAGAAGAGGTGAGCGAGGCAGGCGCGGGTGACATTGTCTACATCGTTGGTGCGGCCGAGGCGCACATTGGCGAGACGCTCGCGAGCCGCGACCAGCCAGAGGCACTACCTGTCATGGCAGTCGAGGCTCCCACCATTAGCATGTATCTTGGACCGAATACCAGCCCGATGAAGGGCCGCGAGGGTGAATTTACTACCAGCCGGCAGATTGGCGATCGTCTCCAGCGCGAACTCGAGACTAATGTGGCGCTGCGAGTGGCCGAGTCTGGTATTGGCTTTGTAGTATCGGGGCGGGGCGAGCTTCACCTCAGTGTATTGATCGAGACGATGCGCCGCGAAGGCTACGAATTTGAGGTTGGACGACCAGAAGTTGTGACGATCACCAAGGATGGCAGTGAGCAAGAGCCGGTTGAAGAGCTGCTGGTTGAGGTTGGCCCTGAGTTTGTCGGTGTTGTCAGCCAAGAGCTTGGTAAGCGCAAAGCGGAGCTCCGCAAACAAGAGCAAACCACTAGCGGTGCAGCGCGGATGACGTATATCATTACGACCCGAGCGTTGATTGGCCTGCGTAACCGCCTCCTGACAGATACAAAGGGAACAGTGATTATGTATAGCCTGCCGCACGGCTATCAACCGGTTGGTGGTGCATTGCCGCGGACGCGCAACGGTGTTTTGATAGCCTTTGAGCCAGGCACGACCACACCATATGCCTTGCAAGCGGCCGAAGCGCGCGGTGAGCTCTTCGTCGGAGCGGGGACAGAGGTGTACGCCGGGATGATCGTTGGCCTTAATAACCGCCCGGATGATCTTGAGATCAATGTCTGCAAGGCTAAGCACCTTACCAATATGCGCAGCAAATCAAGCGACGGCACCGTCCAACTGACGCCTCACACCCAGCTGAGCCTTGAGCAATCGATTGACTTTATCGAAGATGACGAACTCCTTGAGGTTACGCCGCACGCTCTTCGCCTCCGTAAGAAATATCTCGACGCCAACGAGCGCAAACGCGCCGCCAAACAGCAACCATAACATCATAGGGAGAAACCGCCTATCATGCACAACGTCCGCCGCGCTTTTGCTGCGAAAATCATTGCTCTTACTAAAGACACCAAAGAGAATGCCAAAGCCGCTGCAGTGCAGACGGTAGAGCTCGTGCGCCCGACGCCAAGCTCACCCGACGAGACGCTCAGCGAGCTCTTTGATGAGGTGCAAACGCAGCAGATTTATGGTGACGGCAAGGCATTTGTCGATATGACGCCCACCAAGCCGGCCCGGACGATTATGGCGCGGTATCGTCGGCAGCGTCGGCAGCCCGGCTTCGACCTCGCGACCTTCGTTGGGCAGCATTTTTCTACCACAGTATACCCGACCTCGAGTTATCAACCGACCGACACCACTACTGCGCGCCAACATGTGAGTCAGCTCTGGCGGCAGCTCGAGCGGCGCAACCGCAAGAATCGGGGTTCGCTCCTTGCGCTGCCATATCCATATATGACGCCAGGTGGACGCTTTGATGAGTTATTTTATTGGGATACGTATTTCATTATGCTTGGCCTAGCGGCAGATGGGCGCTGGCGCTCTATCGAACACATGATGCGCAACTACACCTACATGCTGCGCAAGTTTGGAATGATCCCCACGGCTAACCGGACATACTTCTTGAGTCGGTCGCAGCCACCCATGTTTGCAGCGATGGTACAGCTGCTGGCGCGCCACCGAGGCAAGCGGGTCTATGCAGAGTTTTTGCCAAGCCTTCTTGCTGAGTATCGCTTTTGGATGAAGGGTCGTCGCCAGATTGCGAAAGCCAAGGCCGTTGAGTACCCAGCATACCTTCGCGTCGCTGTTATGCCCGATGGCACGCCGCTCAATCGTTACTATGATAACCGCACTACACCGCGCCCTGAGTCGCATCGCGAGGATGTCCATACGGCGCATCATGCAGCCTCAGCGCATACGACGCGGACATTCCTTGATCTGCGGGCAGCAGCCGAGAGCGGGTGGGATTTTAGCAGCCGGTGGTTTGCCGATCCCTGTCAGATTCAGACCATCGAGACGACAAAGTATGTGCCGGTCGACCTTAATTGCTTCCTTTATCAGCTCGAAATGACGATCGCCGAGGCTTACCGACTCATCAAGCAACGTCGCCTGGCGCGGCGTTTCGAGGCAGCGGCCGAGCGCCGAGCTCGGGCAATTCGCCGCTACTGCTGGCAACCTACCACGCAATTCTTTGAGGATTATGCCATCACCACTGGTCAGACCACGGGGCGACTCACGCTCGCCGCGGTGACGCCACTATATGTGGGAATTGCAACCGATGAGCAAGCTGCAGCGGTAGCGCAACGGCTCGAGAAAGACTTTTTGCAGCCAGGTGGACTTCTTTCAACCCTCATCACTAATGGCCAGCAGTGGGATGCCCCCAACGGCTGGGCACCACTGCAGTGGTTTGCTATTGTAGGGCTGCGCAATTACGGCTATGATACACTGGCAGCAACCATTCGCGATCGCTGGCTCGCCACCAACGAAGCCGTCTTTGCCAACAAGCGCAAAATGGTCGAGAAGTATGATGTTGTCACCGCCAGTGCAGGCGGCGGCGGGGAGTATCCTTTGCAAGATGGATTTGGCTGGACGAATGGGGTGTACGCAGCACTCAAGGATGAGCAGCTCGGAGTAGCGCAGCAGTAGCCTGGAGAGGTAAGATGCTCCGAGTTTTTGTCACTACTTAACGCCTGTATCCTTCCAAGATACGACGAATAGCTAAGAGCCTCTTGTTAAGTTGCCTAGGCTTTTCGCTTGGTAAAACGAGTCACAAATATTTTTCAGCCTGCTATACGTTATCCTTTGACACGTGCTGGGCTACCTCATCTGGCAAAAATCCCTTCTCGTGTTGGAAGTTTGCCTGCCACTGATAGCCTTTGCCATAGCCGAGCTCCTTCATGAGTTTGGTGGGAGCATTGCGCAGATGGAGCGGCACTGGTGTATCGGCGTAGCGGCTAGCAAGAGCCTCTGCCTCGTGCATAAGGTCGGTGATCTCGCGCGATTTAGCCGAGCGGGCAAGCGCCGTGGCACAGTGGTAGAGATTGTAGCGGGCCTCAGGCAAGCCAACCCGCTCCACCGCTTGAAAGGTCGCGACCGCTAGAGATAACGCACCATTACCTGCTAGCCCGATGTCCTCACTGGCGAATACCACCATGCGCCTGGCAATGAACTTCGGGTCTTCGCCAGCGTCGATCATTCGGCTCAGATAATAGAGGGTGGCACGGACATCGCTACCCCGCATCGACTTGATAAAGGCCGAGATCGCATCATAGTGCATCTCGCCTTGCTTGTCGTAGCCCGGAAGTTTCTTTTGGGCAGCAGCTGTAACGATATCGGGCGTCACTGTCTCAGCGAGACTCAGGGCAAGCTCAAGGTTACCGAGCGCCACTCGGGCATCACCGCCCGATAGCTCGGCAGGCTTGTGTGAGGCACGCTCTGCAAGGCCGAGACGCTCGAGGAGTCCAAAGGCTCGCTCAC
>CALHVV010000014.1 GCA_938036915.1 uncultured Candidatus Saccharibacteria bacterium | reverse complement strand
ATACTATAGGTTATGTCAGCCCATGATGCCATTACCCACCGCGTTACACGCGCCGTGCGGCAGGTTTCGCCAGCAGCTTTTGCGGAGCGTTCGGCTGCGCGCAAGATAGTGCAGCAGTTTGCCGAGCAAGCTGGCTTGATTTATTTCGGAACGATCAACCCGCGAGATGACGACTACCACCCAATCCGCGGCTACACTATGTCGACGACCCATCGCGATAGGCACTATAGCGTGGGTAATATCCGCGGCTATAATGTCACACTTGTGTCGCGGCGAGATATGGTGCGCATTGCCAATAGTCCCAAGCCTTCGCCTCAACAGTGGCTGATAGCCGCGGTAGATATGTACACACGTCGTGATGTACCGTATATGTTCATCGGCCGGCAGGGCAAGGTTGCTAGCTACCCCAGCTACAAGTTGCAACCACTCCGACTGGGGATGTTTGGGCCGCAACCAGAAGAATTTATGCAGAAATATACGGTGTATGGTGAGCTTGGGCGAGCAGTTGAGATAGAACGCTACCTCACACCTGATGTAGCATCGGTGATAGTATCGCATTTTGATGATCTCAGTATTGAGATCTCGAGCGGTGTCCTCTATATCTATGCCGCTATGGCAACGCCGACGATGGAGCTGCTTGACCGGATGGTTTCTGATGGTCTCTGGCTAGCAGCGACATTTGACGTGTTTGCCGAGCAGCTTGCCGCTGCGCAAGCTGAGCGCCATACTACCATCCACCAGGGCTATCGCCATAGATAGTCTTGAGCACTGAAACTTGAGCGATAGTTTTTTACGCCCCCTTCTCTCTTCTGCTTTCCTTAAAAAATACAGTAAGAGCTAATGCTGCTCAAAACGCAGCCGTCTACGCGAATGATTAAGAATTTACTAGGTTTAGTGGCGATCCTTTAGGAATGTCACCCAAATAAAATAGTGAGTAAAAACTAACGCAGAAAAACAGAGACTACAGGTAGTAACGTGTAAGCAATCGATCATAGAACCGCATCGGTCGCTATACTAACTCTCGCAATTGATTGCTGACACGAAAAACAGCATTCGTGAGTGAATGCTGTTTTTGATTATTATTGCGATAAGACTAGCCTTTGCGCGGTTTAACCTCGTTACGGCCGAGCGATTTCTTCGTCTCAGTGTAGGTAGCGTGCCGGCGAGCGATTGGGTCATACTTGCGCAGAACAAGCTTATCTGGAGTATTCATCGTGTTCTTACGTGTTACGTAGGTACGGTGTTTAGTGAGGTTGCTCACAAGAGCAATAATCTTTCGCTTGGTATTGTTCTTCTTTGCCATTTCTTTACTCGTTAGATTTTATAAAACATCTTGGTTGATTATAGCATAGCCCATGGTGTAATGCTAGTGTCGACGGCGATTTGCTACTCGCTTGTGGTATAGGCGGCCCAGTTTGCTTGCTCATTAGCGCTCAGTGCTCGGGCCTCAGTGATCACAGCGGCAAGCTGTGAGGCGCTCACGGTGAAGGTTTCGCCACTGTCAATGTCATCACGCTGCCCCATCAAGGCTACTAAGCGATTCTCGGCATATGCCGCCTGTGCAGGGTTAAGCTGCTGAGCTTGGCGGTGGCTCTTGATGAAACGCCGCGCCACAAGCGACTGGGAGTCGCCATCCTGGGCGGTGAGCGTAATTGGCTTTTGCTCTGGTGCGGTAGCCTGCTCCTTCTCAGAATGAGCTGGCGTGTGTTGCGCTTGCGATTGACTAGAGGTAGTTGCTGGTTGGTTAGCTTGCTTCTTGTCTGTCTTGCCGCGATTATCACGTTGCTGCTGCGGCCGTGGAGCAGTTTGTGCAGGGCGGTGCGGAGCTTCTTGTGGTTGCTGAGCTGGGATCATTGCCACGACATATGCGAGTGGCACTGTAATGAGCAGCAGGACAATTGCCGCGAGACCAGTTGCATATTGACGAAGTGCGCTCGATGGAGCGGGTGCGTGATGGCGAGTGAGTGTAACGAGCGCCCATAGTTTGCTCGTGAGCGCAAGGCTACCAGCGATAGGAAGATAGAGTGGCAGGAGCCATAGGTCGCGTGGGTGATGCTTAAGGTGCGGAATATTGCGCACAGCCTGCCATATAAGCCAGCCAAGCACAAGCCCAAGGATCGTTACACTGCTCCATAACGTTGCAGCAGTCGCTGCCCCAGTCAGAGTACTGTATAGGTTGTTGACGAGCGTGCTACTAAGCACGATTAGCGCCCCAAGATAGAGCAAGCTCGCAAAGCAAAAGCCAATGTGCGTAAGCCAGACAAGTAGACCTGCTTGCCAGATACGTGCGTGCTGATGCCAGAGTTGCCAATAGGCGGCGCGACTCAGCTGGGTATAGCTGCTTGCAATCCGGTAGAGCTCTGCCGGGTGGTTGATCTGCGTGAGAGCACTGTGCTGGTAGGTTGCGTGGTATTGTGCAGGTAGAGACAGCGCGATGCTTGATGGATGATGCGCGGCACATGGCTGCGCTGTTGCATCGCTCTGAGTAAATTGCTTGAGTAACTCAAGCCGGATAGCAAAGGTATCACTTGTGATAGCATAAGCCTGGCCGTGGTGGCTCTGCATGGGCAAAATAACACGCTGCTGCATATCAAGGAGCCAACTGCCGATCCGCTGAGAGAGCGTCGCTCCACCAGTGTATTGTTGGCGGCCACTGACGAGCCCAATAGTTGGCTCGGCAAAGGGTAAGAGAAGATTGATGGTCGATGGTGTCCAGCGCGCACGTGGGGTTGTGACAATCACAAGGCTCACGCGTCGCACCTTTTCGATCAGTGAGGCAAGCTGCGCGTCGTAGCTCATCATCTCGGGCTGCTCGACCACTGTTGTCGCATATTCTTTGGCGATTGCTCGGAGAGATTGATGAACACGAGAAGCATTGTTGATTGAGATGAGTAGCTGCGTTGGCTTGCTATGCTCTTTGATGCTGGCCAGGCAGCTCTCGAATACCTCAGGATCTTCATCCTCGGCAACGACTAAGACTGCGTATTTTTTGCGGAGTGTTGCAGTGTAGGTCTTGTTCTTGCGAGCACTTACTATGCGGAGCCACCAACTCAGGGCAATCATGAGGAATATCACTCCCCCGATCCACCACCGATACCTGTCGATTACTTCCATACACTGTACAAAACCGGCCATTGCCATAGACTCCTCTTTATTTAATGGTTATTCTTATTCTAACACGAAACTTTATCGTACAAACACTCTATTGACAAGAGATTGTTCGAACGATAGACAATATGTATTGTAGCCACGAATACCCCCATTTGTCAATGGATTCTAGGAGAATTATATATAGACGTATCATAACCTCCCCAATTGCGGCATTGAGTATGGCGCAAAAAGCTAAGTTATAGATGCTATATGAGATAGGCTGACCACTGGTAGAACTTCGCACGCCCTATAGACGAAGCAGCGAAGAGTAAGGGTGAGTGTGCTGGCAAAATGAGCGCATCAAGAATCAAGGCAGTAAGGCTTGCTGGTACGTACCTCGTATGGTAGAATACCAAGTAATGCCGCGATAGCTCAGTTGGTAGAGCGCATCCATGGTAAGGATGAGGTCTCGGGTTCAAGCCCCGATCGTGGCTCCATGGTTGAATTTGTTGATCACCCCATCGTTGGGGTGATCTTTATTGTTGACCGATGGCGTGGATGTTTTTCGCTTGTTGAAATTATGCGACAAGAAACACCATTCCCTGCCGCGCACTATCAGCAACGAGGTTAGACTGGCCGGCGGTGGCGCGGTAGCCGATATACATGACCTTCTCCATCTGGTGCACAATGACGACCGCGTGATTTGCCTGGTATCGTGTGCTCAGAATATTCAGTGAGACCATGGCATGTGCCATCGCTCATAGGATAATAGCTCTGACCTTTACTAAATAACTCATCTGATGGCTCAGTGGTATCGTGCTGTTGACCAAGTGGATAGTCACAGCGGGTGATCACTCTCGTTGGTGTGTTCTTACTATCAGAGCGAGTTGTAATCACGCTGATAGCGGCTACTTCCATCTCTTGTACGCCAGGCAATATCGCGTCGGTAGTGCCGTGTTGGACGTATGCCATGGTATCGAGACCGCGCATAGCACGGGCGTCATATACAACTGATAATCTTCTGGCTATATACCCAATTTCATATCGGAGGCGCAACACTCCTTCACTCGGTGCAACCTCTCTAACTCGTCGTGAGTCACCGACTGATCCGCCAATTACTACCTCATCACCGAGTTGTACAGTAAACGGCTCAAGCTTCTCCGATAGAGCTTTGATATATTTTGTAATCCCATCACGACTCGTTGTGTCTGCTTCTGATTTCTCGCGCACGACCATTGAGGGAAAGAGCGGCATACGTGGGTACGCTTGGAGCTTGTGCTCGTAGATTGGATGGTTATGATTTCGATAGAGTTCGGACGTACGTTGTGGTTCATTGTCAGTAAATAGTGCAGTGACCAGGACATGGTTGAAGTGTTTTTCGTGAGTCATGGATGATAGTATAAAACAAAATATGTGATAATAACAGAGAAAGAGCTGCGATTTATGTGTTTTCTGGTGCAACCATGATGTTAGACAGAATATTGCGTAAGCACAAAAAGCGAAAATCGTCGAATGTAGGAATTCGCACTTTGACATTGGCGAAAAATTTGCTATACTAATTCACAGTTAGTTCATTTTATTTGCCGGAGTCGTCTAGTGGCAATGACAGGAGACTGTAAATCTCCCGCTTTTTAGCT
>CALHVV010000013.1 GCA_938036915.1 uncultured Candidatus Saccharibacteria bacterium | reverse complement strand
AGTGGCGTGCTGCAAGGCTGACTTGTGGGTTGGCAATGGCATGGCTCCTCCTTATATAATTAAAAATCACCTCTCTTAGCCTCGAGAATCCGCTGGGTTATGCGCGGACGGTACCATCTCGATTCCAAAAGAAGTGATTCTCGCCGGAGCCTCGGGGCCATATGCATAGGCCTCGGGGTGCCGTCTGGTTCTTTCAGCACTTGATTATTGCCTTGTCGCAGCATTCGCGGCGGGGTCTATTCTTAGCCAGAGTGATGCACTGCCATAGCAGTGCCGCTGCGCTCCAGGCAAACCGCGCCTATGGCGAACCGCTAGCTAATTTCTTCCCGCAGGCTTCGCGGCTGATAACCGCTCACTTCGCGCACCACAAGCTACGCAAAAATGCCTCTGGGTCTATTGTAGCGCACTAGCCGCAAAACCAAAAGTACTTACACATCAAGATATAGCCCGATTAATCTAACTAGCTATATCTTTTTACTCTCATGCAGGGTGAATGCCCAGCGCCGCGCACTCTTCATATCGAAAGCACCCCACCACGTGGTCATTCACCATGCCGGCGGCCTGCATAAAGGCATAGCATGTCGTTGGGCCGACGAAGGCAAAGCCATTCCGCTTGAGCTGCGCACTCATTGCCCGGGACGTAGCCGTATCGGCGGGGATATCACTTGCAGTATGCCAGTGATGTTGCACTGGTGCACCACCCGCCAGGCCCCATAAGTACGCCTGCAGGTTGCCGTGCTGGTGAATAACCTGCAGCGCCGCCTGGGCATTGCTGCGCACCGCATAAATTTTGCGCCGGTTACGGACAATGCGCGCATCCTGCGTGAGCGCCTCCAGCTCCGCATCCGTCATAGCGGCTACTTTTGTAATTTCAAATTGGTAAAAGGCCTGCTGGTAGCCCACCCGCTTGGCCAGGATCGTGCTCCAGCTTAGGCCAGCCTGTGCACCCTCCAGACAGAGTAGCTCAAATAATTTCTGGTCATCATATAGTGGCACACCCCACTCGGTGTCATGGTAGGTGCGCTCATTATCGCCAGATTCAGCCCAGGGGCAGCGGTTCATGATTTTAGTATAGCAAGAATGCTTGGCACAGTATACTGGCATTCGTGGCGCTCTGGCTCACCCACCTCAAAGTATACCTTGTGCAAAAATCTTACCATCACATTTTTATGCTTTGCGTATGTGCCGTAGCTAAGGTAGTCTTGCAAGACGTGCTTGTGTAAAGTTTGAATGCTTTTTGCATTATGCTCATCTTACTTATTTCTGCAAGAAGCGCAAGTGAATTAGCAAACCATAAGACTCTGCACACTATTTTTGTAAGTAGTACATTTTTGTGTGCGTTGCTGTCGCGCACATTTATTATTACTAGCGAGGCGTAGTAATCCACCATGCACAAATACCGCAAAGCTGTCGCAATCCTCGCCGAGTAGCGTACACAAAAATCAAAAAACGTTGACGCATGTTACGAAACCATTCTCACATCACAATACTACAATCAATATTTGACGATGAGTAATACTGCAACGAAAAATTTTATCGATTGTATGCAACAAACATGTGGCTCGTTGCCAGTAGCGTTAGTAAAGCTCCTCAGCCAAGTGCGAAGTTGAAAAATCGGGCAGTGTACTATCGCGCCAGCGCTACCCACACTCCACCGCCTGAGTGGTATATTAGTGCAAAAACAAACACGCTTCTCGTTGTTATCAAGAAGCGTGTTGTAGCGAATTATTGTTTTTCTAATTATTTAATTTCGAGCCCACCAAGAACGCAGTCGCCGCGAATATAGACAGTCTTTTTTGCACTCTTGGCAGCGTTGGTTTTGTCCTCTACCCCGCCAAAGATACTATTGACCTGCGTCTTGACGATGACATTGTCTGGAAAAATAATATTAATGCCACCACACACAACAAAAATATCAATCACTGCACCGTCCTCTATCTTAGCTTGGCGCAGGTCGAGATCCACCTGACCAAACGCTGCCGAAAGTGAGTTTCCTGCAAATTCGCCTTTTATCTTGCGCGTGTTGCCCGAAAAGGAGGCAACCATATTATCATCCGACGATTGTTTTGCGATACGACGCTGGCGCTGCGACAAATTAAAAATAATCGTCAGGCCAATCGCGATCAGCACCAGTGGCAAAAACATTCGCCAAATATTAACGTTGTTATGCAAAAATGCATTCGTGCCAATTGTTAGGCCAACTGCTACCCAGAGCGCTCCCCACAGCCAATTGCGATTGCGCAGCGTGAGCACACCAACCATGATAAATCCGAATGCGCACAAACCATACCAAAACTCCCGCCAGTAATGGAACTGCACACCGAAGCTCTCGCTTAATAATATTCCGCCCAGCGCCACAAACGCCGCGCCAGCACCAATGCGTAAAATTGTGTTGTTCTTCATGTCGCTAGCATACCATTATTATAGGTAGTGTACAACAAGCTCTACGTCTGTCCCAACTATCATCTCAAAGTAGCTAATATACTAATGAGGACGCTATTGAGAAGATTTCTATCATGCATTAGTATACTTTGCAAAGAATCGTCTACCTCTGCTATTCATTAGCATACTTTTATTTTATGTGCGTTATACTTTTAACAACATTGTCTGATTTACCCCTGTTATTCCTTTTATGGTGCCGCAAAATCAATTGTTGTTATATGTACAATGTACATTATTACCTACAACGTTGTAAGCTTGTTGCTTTATTTCCCTTGTTTTCGAGTTTGTTTCGTTGTGATTCTGTGTGTTGTTTTTTATATACATATGGCATGTCTGCTTCTAACATAGGTCGTTGTATATATCACATATTGTTCCCTATCCCTTACCGTCAACAATATTGTGTATTTTATACAACATAATCTCAATTTACTCTCCTCACACTACTCTAGTTTTTTACAACAGAGCTATGTTGTACTCTACACACCATATACACAGTCTCATTTTCTCCTATCAACGACAAACAATGGTCTATCTGCCTTTCAAGAGGCCATAGACACCTAACATAGTGCTTATATAGCTTCTCTCCCTTATCTAAGGGTTTAGCGCGTTACAGCGCTTATAACAGGCACTCCTGTCCATCTAGAGCGGAATATACATATATAACGTTCTTATACATATCTAGCACCCATTTGGTACGCTTACGCTTGTAACCAGTTTTCTGCAACGGTTCTGCTCAGCATATTCATATTTTGCATATCGCTTATTTTGTATACCTTACATATCTTTAGCTATTTCGCATTTTTTGTTTGGCATAAAATATAGAGCAACAAGCCTGCCGCGCTGCACGATACGATCGTCTTCCTCCTGCCCTATGGTCGCGTCCTATGGTCTCATTTTTGTGCTATAGAAACATGCGCATATTCTGTTATTACTGTATGTAAAAATAGATGCAAGCTGCTTTGATGTAGTTGATGTAACAAGTAACTAAGCATGAGCGTCACTCAGAATTTTTAAAAAATATGAGCACGTATCAACAATCCTACCTGCGTCTTACTTCGCATAGTATCTGCCTGCGGGCACTGCGTTGTGCTACGATAACGCACGCTTTGTCGCGTGCGCGCTATGTCTCTTACGCGTAGCATATTGCTTTCATTATGCAACCGAAATGATTTTTTTGATACACCACTTCATCTACACAATTCTATGAAATTTACATGCTGCGGCGCAGCGTCATTTTTGCTTGCTTCTCGCTCTATAGCGCCCTTATACTAATCAGTTTTCTTTAACAAGTATCAGTCAATGCACAGCCACCATCGCCCAGCCAAGAACCTCACTGCATTTTTAGCATCGCGCTGCAACTTGCTCGCTTGCTTTGCAAAGAATCTTCGCTACCATGCCAAGCTATAACACCACCCGCATCCACTTCACAGCTTACAACAGCCACCTGCTATCGCACGCATATTGTCATCATAGCCATGTCGTTTTAACCCGTTCATTTTTCAGGTATTAATCGCTTCATTTTCTCGCATGTTGAATTGTTCTTCGCAAACATGCTTGGCAATTGGCCGATAAAAATCAAACTAACCCATACAACTATATCGATTTCACATCTCCACCAAACTGAACATACCTTTTCTTTCATTCAAAATTGCACCACTTAGCAAAACATATCACTCACCTCTCGCTGAATACGTTGTGATTGATATTCAGACAAATTTCATCTACTGCAGCACGGCGTCATTAGCATATTATCATCATATTTGCTAGCAAATTCACGATACGCACAAGCCTGCCAACACGCTCACTATCAATAGCGCATAATGAACAGAATGCTATCTATATTCATATACACAGTATCGCCAATAGGCAGCATCTTCCTCCCGCTATCTTGCTATTTCGGTTGCGTCACGCAACAATAACCAATACATTAACAGCACGTCGTGCTTAAATCTCACAAAGAGCTTCATAACTATGTTAAAATTCATCATACATTATCTTCACGTATTGTTTTCCTACTACGCCAAACAAGCAGCTCAAGCTAACAGGTAACTCACTTGCGTCGATATAGTGGTAGCTGCCACCATACTATAGCATCCCTGGTGCGAGAAAATACTCACCATTACACCAATAGACACAAAAAACGTGCTGAATAATATAACATTCTGTTCATTTTAAAAAGCTTGCCAATCCTGACAAGCTTGACAATCTCACCGTGCAAAAAACAACTCTGCCTACAGCAGCTCCGCGCCAAACTTCACAATAATCAGCGCCACCGCCAGCACTAGCACACTCATGCCACACAGCACATCGTAGCCATGGCGAGCAAAGCGCTTGGTGCGCTCCCCACCAATCACCCCAGCCTCAATGCAGTAGCGCGTCATCCCAAAGAAGATCAGCAGCATGCCAACATCGAGCGTCAAGCACCACGGGCACAGCACACGAATAACGACAAAACTCATATAAAACATCCACAGTGCAAAAATCATTCCGAGCACAGCGCCGACCCAGGCACTCCGCACAAACCAGCGCGGCAGGCGTGCCCCAGCCAGCAGTGCTACCACCACCGTTATCATCACCGGCACGGTCATCATACCAACGAAACTGTTGGGGAAGCCAAACACCGTTGCCGACCAATGCTGTGCCACTGTAGAGCAGCTCAGCACGGCATTGACGTCACAATTAAGTGCCCCACCTGGGTGCTGCGCCAAATGCAGTGTCTCAAGCGAGAGAACAAAGGATGCCACGAGCCCCAGGCCACTGCCCAAAGCTGCCGCCAGCAATGCCGCCATGCCAGGACGACGGAGCCATAGTGTGTGGTTTGCATCGTCCGCCACTACAGTGGTCGTAGTGTGTACTTTAGGCGTTTTAGCGGGCATAGTACCCTACTTCGTCGATGGTGGGCAGTGGCAAGCCGCGCCACATGCCCAGCACCTGGCCGTTATCCGCCAAGGCAAGGATGGTGGGGTACTCCACAATGTCGTACGTGCGGCAGAGTGATTGCCCCTCGCGCGTATCTGGGTCAAACTCCTCGATGGCATGGCCAGTGCGCCGACTAAAGTCGCGCAAGTAGTCGAAGACACGGCGTGCATAGTCGCTCTCTGTCCGGTAAATGATGAGGACGCGCATATGTTTTACCTCTGTTTTTCTTGCTGCTTCGCACTCCGACGCTGCTCTAATATCTTAACGAAATCGTCCAGCGTCTTAAATTTATAAAACACGCTCGCAAAGCGCACATACGCCACCTCATTACGCGCTGCGAGCTCATCGAGCACAAAGCCACCAATCACGCGTGACTCAATCTCATTCTCGCCCGCATCGTGGATCCGATCCTCCACTGCATCAATAATTGCCTCCAGTTCTAGCTCGGATTTGAAGAACTTACCGACCGAGCGGCGCACCGAAGCGCGCAGCTTAGCCCGATCAAAGAGCTCGCGCGAGCCCGTTCGCTTGAGCACTGCAATCGTTGGGTATTCGATCCGCTCATAGGTAGTAAAGCGGTGGCCATCAGGAGTCTCGCGGCGGCGACGAATCGTCACGCCATCGGCCGACTCACGCGATTCTAACACACGGCTGTTGCCAATCTTGTCGCGGTGGGTCGTCACGCGTCCGCCTCCTTTTTGCGGCGTCGGCGCAAGAAGGCTGGGGTATCATCCTCATCGTCATCCATCGATTGATCCCAAATGTTCGTCTCATTCTCCTGGGCAAAGTGAGCAGCCGCCTCGGGGTCGATGGCCATATCGACACTATCGACCGCTTCGTCAACCGTCTCGGCCACTTCTTCGTCATCTTCGGCATCGCTTGGCTCGTCGTCATCAAAGAACGAATCACTGTCAAAGCCAGTCGCGATAACGGTAATAATCAACTCATCCTCCAGCTCGGGCTTGAGCGTCGCACCAAAGATAATGTTGGCATCGGACGACACCGCACCAGTGATAATCTCAGCCGCTTCTTGGATCTCCGCCATGCTCATATCGTAGCCGCCAGTGACATTAAACAGCACGCCCTTCGCCCCATCAATCGACACCTCAATCAGTGGCGAATCAATTGCCTGCTGGGCTGCCATCTGAGCTCGGTCTTCGCCACTCGCCCGGCCGATCCCCATCAGTGCACTACCAGCACTGCTCATAATTGCCTTGACATCAGCAAAGTCGAGGTTAATCAATCCATGCTCAGTAATCAGCTCCGATATCCCCTGCACACCCTGGCGCAGCACATCATCGGCAATCTTAAAGGTCTCAAGTAGTGGCGTCCGGCGATCGATCGTATCGAGTAAGCGATCGTTGGGGATAGTAATGAGCGTATCGACTTGCCGTCCCAACTGCTTGATAGCCCACTCGGCATTGATGCGCCGCTTCTCGCCCTCAAAGGTAAAGGGCTTGGTGGCCACCCCCACACAGAGGATGCCAAGGTCACGCGCCACTTCTGCTACCACGTAGCCAGCCCCCGAGCCTGTGCCACCACCAGCACCAATCGTCACGAAGATCATATCTGCCCCCTCAAGCGCCTGACGAATCTCGTCGAGTGACTCACGGGCCGCAGCCTCACCCACACTGGGGTCAGCACCAGCGCCAAGACCATTGGTGGTGTTGTGCCCGAGATGAATCTTAATATCTGCTTGCGAATTATGCAGCGCCTGCGCATCAGTGTTCATTGCAATGAACTGCACGCCAGCCAGGCCGGCGTCTTTCATTCGATTAACAGCAGACCCACCAGCGCCACCGACGCCAACGACTTTGATACTAGCAAAGGTTTGGATCTCGCTTGGTTTTACTTCCGGCATTCACGTTTCTCCCCTTGTGCAACTATCAACTTTACCATTACCATTTAGTATATCATCCTCATCGGTATGATTCTAGGCCTTGAGCCCTCCCAGCAGCCGACGAAGCCAGCTCAGTGCACCTTTGGCGTGTGCTGTACCACTGTTGGTATAGGCCTGGGTGGACTGCTGATCACCTTCGCTATCGGCGAGCATCAGGCCGACTGCAGTGGCGAACTGCGGCTTTTCTATCTGGTCGGCCACCCCGCTCGTAAAGCCAGTTGGTCGGCCTACCCGAGCGGCTACTCCCAGCTGTTCCCTGGCATAGCTCGCCATGCCACGCATCTGAGCCATACCACCAGTCAGCACAACACCACTGGGCAGCTTGCCAGCGCGACCTGCCTTCTTGAGCTCCTTCTGTACTGCCTCGAAAATCTCCTCCAGCCGGGCATCAACAATCTCATCAATCTCCTCCGTAGCAAACTCGTACGATTCCTTATCGCGCCGCACCTTAGCCACCGCATCGCTTGCCTTGATGCCAGCCGCAGCATGCTTGATCTTGACCAATTCTGCGACATCAGGGTCAGTTTTGAGGCCAATAGCGAGGTCGTTCGTCACATTCACACTACCCATTGGGATGACGCCAACGTACTGCAAGTCCCCTTCTTCGAAGACTGCCACACTGGTCGTTGCTCCACCAAGGTCGACCACTGCCACGCCGCTTTCGATCTGCCGCTCATTCAGCACTGCCTTAGCCGCCCCCAATACCGCTGGTGTAATGGCATGAGGGTGGACGGTCGCCATCTCCACCGCTTTTTGCAAATTCGCCACATAGGGCGCTAGAGCCGAGACGACATTGGCATCGATCTCCAGCCGCGTGCCTGTCATGCCCAGCGGGTCTTTGATGCCCGCTTGGCCATCAAGTGTATAGCTATGCGGCACGACCTCGAGGATCTCACGGTTGGCCTGTACTTTGCCCGTGGTAGCGACTTCTTCAATGCGCGCCACATCATCATCATTAATCTCGTGATCGATCGTGCCCACGGCAATCATCCCAGTGGCACGAGTGCTGGTGATGTGCGCACCATTAACGCTCACCGTTGCGCTGTTGACTTCGTAGCCACTCATCCGCTCGGCCTCACCCAGCGCTTCGTCGATCGTGCGGGCCGGGCCACTGAGATTGACCACCATGCCCTTGCGCATACCACTGTTCGGTGCCTGCCCTACGCCCACAATCGTCGGCGTGCCTGTCTCTGGATTCATATGCCCCACCACGCATCGAATCGTCGTCGTCCCGACATCTATTCCTACTGCGTATTGAGAATTTTCATGCATAGTACCATTATACAGGTTATGCTGTGTCTTGTACAATATGGACGCAATACAAAACTCGCCGTTCGGTGTCTTGGCGAGTTTTATGTATCCTGTAGCAATGGTGGTAGCAAGAGCGGCTGCCCCTCCAGGGCGAGGCACTACAGCTTCGTCATAATCTCCGCCCCTGTCTCAGTGATGAGGACAGTGTGCTCGAAATGAGCAGCGAGGCTGCCGTCGCGGCTGTAAATTGTCCAGCCATCGCCAGCAGTGTCACTGTAGATGGCACTGCCACCCAGGGTAGCCATCGGCTCGATGGCAATGGTATCGCCAGGCTGGAGCAGCGGGCCGGTGCCTTTGCGGCCATAGTTGGGCACATCGGGCGGCATGTGCATCTCGAGGCCCACTCCGTGCCCCACCAGCTCGCGAATAATCCCAAGGCGGCCCTTTTGCAGCACAGCTTCCACCGCTGCGCCAATATCGCCAGTGCGCACTGGCCCTTTGATCGCGTCAATGCCAGCATAGAGACTGCGTTCGGTAGTGTGGAGTAGGTGCTTAATAGCCCCAGTGGGTGCGTCATCCACCACCATAGTAAAGGCGCTATCTGTCTTCATTCCCTGGTAGGTAATGACGAGGTCGAAGCTGACGACATCGCCCTGCTGCAAGATATAATCGCTTGGTACGCCGTGGACGATCGCTTCGTTGGTGCTAATACAAATCACCCCAGGGAAGTTCACCTCTGGGGTTTTGTAGGTTGGCTCAGCACCGTAGGCAGCAATCCGCTCTGCCGCAAAAGCATCGATCTGCTTCTCGCTTACCCCGGCATGGACAAACTGGCGGATATCGGCAAAGATCTGCGCTAGGCGCTTGCCCCCTTCGCGCATCGCCTCGAGCTGCTCAGGTGTTTTGATACCAGTAATTAGTTGGGCCATGCGTGCATTACCTCGTCATAAATCCGGTCGTGCACTTCGCCCGCGGTGCCAGTCCCGTCGAGGTGGATGATCTTTACCCCAGCCTCAGCAAAGATACCAAGTACTGGGTACATCTTTTGGCGGTAGATGGCCATGCGACGCGCAATCGTCTCGGGTGTATCCTCCATCCGGCCTCGCTTGGCTAAGCGGCGCATGATTTCTTGCTCAGGCACTTCTAGTACCACCACGAGGTCGATATTATCACCGGTGTGTGCCAGATGGTCATCGAGCCAGGCGGCTTGCTCTTTCGTACGCGGGAATCCATCAACAATAATGTTTTGGTAATGCTTGCGATACGCCTCTTGCACCGCATGATCAAAGACTTGGTAGGTAAGCTTATCACTCACGAGCTCACCAGCTTTGAGCGTAGCGATCACCGCTGGATCGGTGCTCTGGCGCAGCATCTCACCCGTCGAGAGCCACTTCCACCCCTGGCGCACTGCCAGCATCTGCCCTTGCATACTCTTACCGGCACCAGTTGGGCCAAACAAAAGAATCATCTGTGCCTCCTTGTTATTATGTGGTTATCGTTATTATTAAGAAAAATTATTGCTCTTGTCATAAAACTACGGGGCAAGGGCACGTTGCACCAGTTGAGCGATCGCCCCACCGTCGGCCCGGTTGCCCACTTTGGCCTTGACAGCGCCAATCACCTGGCCCGTCATCCGCGGGTTATCTGCCCCAAGCTCGGCAATCGTTTGGGTCACCGCGGCTTGTAATTCCTCATCACTCAGTGCCTGCGGCAGATAGTGCTGGAGCACTGCCATCTCGCGCTCCTCGGGCTCAGCAAGTTCAGGGCGACCATTGGTGCGATAGATTGCTGCGGCATCACGCCGCTTCTTCACCTCACGAACGATCACCTGCTCGACGGCAGCATCGTCCAGGCCAGTCTCACGCACGCCTTGCTTCACCTCCTCATCAAGGATGGCAGCACCAAGGTTGCGCAAGGTGTCACCAACAAAACGATCGCCGCTAAGCAAAGCGGCTTTCATTTCGTCTTTGATACGCTGCTTGAGCGTCGTCACCTAGCGGATCCCCAGGCGAACTTTGGCCATCTTGTCAGCCTTGCGCTGACGACGGGTAATCGCCTTCTTGCGGCGATCGGTCTTGCTGATCGGCTTGGCAAATCGCATCGATGCCCGTGCCTTTGCTAGCACACCGCTCTTCAACACTCGGCTGTTAAACCGACGGATGATGTTCTCATTCGCCTCGCGCTCGTCTTTTCGTGTTACTTGTACCATATCGCTCCTCATTATAGCAGATGCGACAATTTTTGCAATTCTATCGCGCGCAAAGTTGTGCAAATTGCTGTGTCGCCCACAAAACCAGCCCTCAAACACGCCATACCCCTCACCACTCTAGTGCTAGCACAACTCCGAAACTCGTGCAGCTCAGCATAATTGCACCGTCGCGCAGAGAGGTATGAGCAACAGTGAGGCTCTAGGGCTGAGCTATTGGGCTATTTTTGCTTGGCGCATCGCTCGTCTCTGTATTATAATCAATCTACTATGACACCTTCCTCGCCATACCCACAGCAACCTCAGCAGCCTCAGCCATACACCCAGCAGCAACAACCACCACAGCCATACGGACAATACCCACCACAGCCACCTCAGCAGCTACAAAGCGCGCCAGCACCAATGCCGGCAGCTTATTCGCCTACAGCCATGCCGCGCACTGGCTCATCATTTGGTGCAGTTATTCGCTGGGTGTCTGCCGGGCTATTATTTGCGCTGTTGGTGTTGTACATCGTCATTGCCGCTATTTTTGGTATTCTTGGCGCTGCGTACAGCTACATTATTTATGTAAACCTTGGTATACTGCCGATTTTGCTCATTGTTGCACCAGAGCAAACGGAGGGTGATAGCAGTATGTCGCAGGGCCTGTTCGTTACTGGTGGCATGCTCATTGTTAGCCTATTTGAGATAATTGCCCACGCAACAGTCGGGGTGCTTGGAGAAAGCTATACCAAGCAAACCTATGTGATAGCACCAAACCTCTGGAATGTCCCTTCTCATGAGGCAATTATCTCATTATGCCTTTATGCCTTCTTTATCACCGTATATGCCATCGCCTTCGTCGTCAGTCTTGTGCTATTTTTGCAAAATCGCAAGCGTGGTATGTATCGCTAGCGACTGATACTTACTTGCTTATTTTGCACAAAATTGCAACAAATGTGCTACACTGTTATGAATAGCTTGTGGTAGGTGATTGCAGATGGTCTGGTGGTGGCCACGCAGCGCATCATATCGATGGAGCACCTCTCGCATCTCGAGAGATATGGATGCCTCAGCCCAAATACTCGCTCTAATATTGGGAGCCTAGAGCGAGTATTTGGTCGGAGGAAGCATAAGCGGTAGAAAGCGGAGCGCAAAAAACAGTGGTATCACACAGTCACAAGACAGCAAACCGGACAAGAGTAGTATTGTCTATACCCCAGACCCAAGGACACTACTCTAGCAAATCGCGTCTTGTTTGTCAACCCCATCAGCCATGCGTGGCTCTCTTCTCTTCTACGCAGCTTATTTTCGACCAGTGTGAGTACCCTGTTGCTCTACATTATGCTTCCTCCAATTTGCTCATAATTCGCTTGATACGCCGCTCATCCCCATGCGCTTTATCAGGGGTAGCATAGACTTCGATAAGGATAATGGTGCTGGTGGCTCGAGCAGCCCGCGACGGTGGTGTATCACGAGGCAGTGCTCGCACTACCGCAAACACCAACCACACCGCCTGTCGATAGGCTGCTGTGTCGGTATCGAGACAGAGCTGCACTACTGTACACTGAGCAGTTTGCTGTATAATGGCCGCCTTGCCACACGCAAAGAGCTGCTGGCGAAAATCCGCCACCGTCGTCTCACTTGGCTCAGCAAAGATACGCACCAGCCGCGGCTTAACGCGCTCGATATCGGCTGGCAGCGTGGGAATGCGCTGTGCCAGCGTTTGGAGATCACTCGAAAATTCTGTTGCCTGCTTATAGATCATCATCTGACTCGATTACAGAGGTAACGTCCGTCCGATAAAACGTGTCGCGGTAATCAATCGTCTGTCCATATTTCGCAATCACCCATGGCGCATCTTTGTAGGCAAGGTTGCTCAGCTCAGCAGCGCTCTTGCTCCCTAGGCGCTCTAGCTCGGCATCGATGTGCTTGATCTCGTTGGCACTGAGCTCGCTCAGCTCGGCATTCTTGAGCGGCAGGAACTTGCGCTGCTTGTGGCTAAAGTGCTTCGTCTCAATGACATCCAGCTCATCATGCGCCCGCATCTCATCGACCAAAGCTTGCAAATCTGCAGCCGGCGCAGGCCCATAGGTCTCGTGCAAATACGCTAGGCCAGTAATACTCTTGCCTGTGCGCTCGTAATAATCAAAATCGATAAAGTACAGCAGCCGATGCAGCACCGCCTCGCCCACATTGGGCCGCGCACCAATCTTGCCCAGCGTATAGAGTAACACCTGGCGCAGTTTGGTCGTGTGGAGCCGCGGGATAGCATCGCGTGACTGAGTAGCCGTAGGCTGGGCACCCTGCGCATCATCGTGGCGGTATTCGGCTGGTGCATCGCTCACATGCAGTGCTGCATCGTCCGCCACCCGCCACGGACTGTGCTGAGCTTGCTGTGCAACAGTGTCCGTCATGGCAATGCCGCTAATCAATTCCTGCACGCCAACTTCGTAGTATTGGCTAATCTTCGTCAGCTCACCAAGCTTTGGCTCACGGCCACCATTCTCTAGCTTAATATACGTCGCGCGGGCAATCCCAACTGCATCGGCCACCGCCTGCTGCGAAAGCCCCGCATTGCCACGCAGTTGCCTAATACTTGCCTCAAAACTCATTGCGATTTGGTCCTTCCTGTTGCATCATGCCTCCATTGTAGCGTACTTGCCAAAGTTATACAACCATTTTGTCTAATTTTGGAACATAGTACATTTGTGCGCATGTTTACAGAGGTAAAGATATGATAGGAGGGTGCGAAGTATGGGTGTATTCTGGCTGATAACAGCACTACCGGTGCAGCGCAATGTGTCTATTGGTTCAGGTTCTTCCTGTCTATCCCCTCTCTCATCCACTAACTTTCTCAAGTATTTTGACACAATAAGCAAGCAATGCACATAGTTAAAAACCAGCCTTTGTAGCTGGTTTTATTTATTCTATTGTATCTTATGCAGCCTGAGCTGTCTGGTCATATTTACGCGACCATCGACTCGTTACACTAACTTGCTGACGCTTATTACTCCGCTTGCCTTCTTGGGCTCTATCGCTTCCGATAGCCGTTTTGCCAACAAACGCTGCCGTCGATGCTGATATACTATTCTCTTCATTCTCTTCAGACACTTCAAGCTCTTCGTTTTTCTCATCCTTTTGCTGCTCGTGCTCAGCTGCCCGCAAAGCGTGCTCAATAGGCAGCAGCAAGCGGCGCTGCTCGCTCTTGGGTAGTTCATCCGACAGAGGTACATCGTTTGCGACTAATTCGACATCACTCAGCTCTATCCCTTGAGCCTCAAGCTCTTGGATATAGCTCGCCGCAAGCGCGTCGCGGTAGAGCGCACTCTCTCGGTCGGCCAGTTGCTCGCTGGCTGGCTGTGGTTTATTATCCGCATCATAACCATACTCTTGCAAGAATGGTACCAACTGCTCCGCTCGGGCAGCCTGGGCACTGGCTAGCTTTTGGGCGTCCTCAGTAGTCATTTCCTCGGCTTTATTCAGCTGCCACCACTGAGCACTCTCTAGCAATGCAACAGCAAGTGGCTGCAGTGCTTTTTCTGGTTTTTGCGATTCTAATGTTATCGAACGAGGTTTTTCCATGGGGTCTCCCGTGGTTATGTGGTGGATGTTCTGTTGGTATGGTTTGTTTGCCCCCTACTATAGCACAGATGATCGGGTTGGCGCAAATCGGAGCATTTGCTACACTAGCTGGTAAGAATCTAAAGCAAGGAGATACCATGCCAGACGACACACCAACTCTACCGCACCCCTATACATATCGCGCCGCATCCGTTGAGACGATGCTACAAGCTGTGACTGACTTGACCAGTAAGTGGCCACAATCTTACAGAGAATTAGACACGCAAGTGGCAACATACCCTAATATTACCTGCGTACCAGGTGGTGATCATCCGCAATCTATCGGGTTATCCCTTGCTTCGCTCGAAGGCGGCAATGAAGACGATAGAGATGATCTGCACTTTAGTGGTGAGTATTATATGCTGCCAGCAAACACCTTCGACGCATACGAGACAGCCCTCGACGCGCGGTATGGCGAAGGAACAGAGATACAGCGCGACAAAGAGTGGACACACATCGAGTGGTATCTCAATAACGGTGCGCGGGTGACGCTCTCGATAATCACATGGGATATTACCCTTATGCTTGAGGCACCTCACACGTGGGAGAGTATGGAAGATCTTGAGCGTCGCTACCATTCAGATATCGACCTTTACGACCCACGGCGCCAAACTCCACCAAGCGGTTACTACTAAAAACGCTACACAAGGCAAAGGAGCCAGTCGCTATTGACCCCTGTTAATAATCGGCTCACTTAGCGATAAATGAGCACACCTTCTCTACCGCTCACTCAGCCGATATGTCTGAGTAAAGGCAGCTGCCTCAATGATGTAGCGACTGCCATTGACCTGGCTTTCCACCAGCCAGCAATCTGCTTCGCCATGCTGCTGGCCGCCCCACGGTGCATCAATGACGATCTCGCGGCCAGTGGGGTTGGGCATGGCTTTGATCTGATTCTTGGGCAGATACGCGCCAGGCACCACCGCACCATCCTCACCACGTAGCGGTTCATACAGGGCGGCAAAATCCGCTGCCGGGATGCTATAGCGCTCGCCCTCTGGTCCAGTGATAATGGCATCGCCCACCTCGGCAATGTTCTCCGTCTCTACATACTGCTGGCCATCCGCCCGCGCGAAGCTGGTGGTCAGGGCCTGCCGCTCGGTGGCAAACTCCGGATGTACCGCTTTGCTCGGGTCGGCAATTTTGGTGTAGGTGTCGGTGATGGCGCTAAAGTCGAGCGCGCTGGTATCAAGGTAGAGGGGTGGCACTGCGTCGGTCTCCTGGGTTAATTCTGGTGGTAGTATAGCTGGTTTGGCATCGTGTGTCGATGCTGTGATGTGCTCGTGCATGAGTGGTGTTCCTATCGTTATAATTGATAAGAACCCATATTGCTCTCTCTCTCTCTCGATTTGTCAATATATTTATGTAATGGGAGAGGTTTTATTGCAAACTACACTACCCTGCCTTCAAAACCTCACCGCCAACTCCCAAGAAAAACACCCTCAAACAAGAGCGTGCTTTAGAATAATCAGAATCTTTGGCTTTATAAATCCGTGGTATCGAGCACTATCAGCTATGCAACACTACTCATCCACCAGCTCTACATGGAGTAGCCGCCCCTCTACGCTGCGCATGCCACGCCAGTCGTTGATGGTGGGTTGGAACCAAGCCGAGATGACATCGCCCGGCTGGCGTACGAAGTTCGGTGGTGCGTTGAAGGCCAATAGTTGCAACGCTGTGCCTTGCCCATCCTGCACAGTAAGCTTGATGTGCTGCCCGTCGCCGCCCATGTGGCGCAGCTGCGAGACGGTGCCGCGGCGCAGCTGCAAAACAGGCTCTGGGTTGCCATTGCCAAAGGGCTCAAGGCGGGCAATATCGGCCACCAGCTGCTCTGTTACCTCTGATAGACCATCAATCACCACATCAGCCTGCGGCAAGAGGTAGTGCGTTTGGTCGGAGAGATGGAGCGAGCGGTAGTAGTCGTTCACTCGCTGGCGAAAGGCGGCAATCTGCCGCGTCTCGGGCGTCACACCAGCCGCTGCCGCATGGCCACCGCCACGTAGGATGACATCATCGGCAGCGCGCACTGCCCGCTCGGCCGAAAAATCGCCAAAGCTACGCGCACTGCCCGTTGCCATCTCGCCCCGCTCGCCAATGATGAAGACTGGCTTGTGATACGCCTCTACCAGCTTGGATGCCACAATGCCAATCACGCCATGGTTCCACCCCTGCTGACTCACGACGAGGACGGGGTCGGCGGCATAGCGCTCGGCTTGCTGGCAAGCTTCGTCGTAGATGGCCTGTTGGATGGCCTTGCGCTCGGTATTGAAGCGATCCAATTGCTGAGCCGCCTCAAGCGCCGCCAAACCATCGTGCGCTCGCAGCATATCGAGGGCATACTCAGCCGATGCCAATCGTCCTGCCGCATTCATACGCGGGCCAAGACCAAAACCGAGCGTCCGAGCAGTAATCTGGGCTGGCTGCACACCAGCCACCGCCAGCAGTGCCTTGAGGCCAGGGCGGCGCTGCTTCTTCAGCACCTCGAGCCCCCAGTACACATTGGCGCGGTTCTCATTCTGTAGCGACACTATGTCGCACACCGTACCCAGCGCTACTAAGTCCAGCAGCCACTTCTCGTAGCCAGCTGGCAAGCCCGGCAGTACCGTCTGCAGTGCCTGGACAAGCTTGAAAGCCACGCCTGCCCCACAGAGGTCACGGAAGGGATAGTGGTGGTCGTCATATTTCGGATTAACCGTGGCGATGGCGGGTGGGCGAGTCGGTGCAATGTTGTGGTGGTCGGTTACTACTGTGTCGATGCCGTAGCGCTCCTTCGCATAGGCAATTTCCTCATGACAGAGACTGCCGCAGTCCACCGTGACGATGAGCTGCGCCCCCATCGCCGCCACCTTATCTACCGCACCTTTAGTCATGCCATAACCCTCTACGAAGCGATTAGGAATAAAGGCTTCCACCGCGGCAAAGCCAAAGCTCGCAAAGGCATCAAGCAGCAGTGCCGTCGCACTGAGGCCGTCGATATCATAATCGCCATAAATCACAATTGTTTCGCGCCGCTGGTGCGCCTGCACTAAGCGATCTACCGCCATCTGCATCTGGGAGAGTAGGAATGGATCGGGCTTCGCGTCATAATCGGGGTGCAAGAACTCCTCAGCGGCTGCTCCATGCAAGCCCCGCGCCGCTAATATCTGTGCGAATAAACTCATCAGAGCTGCACAGTATCCGCCGCTTGTTGACCCTTTTGCTGCTGCGAGGATTTGATCACCATGCTCTGCAATTCTTTGAAGAAGATATATTGTTTGTTCGTATAATACATTTTGGTATTACCCTGTTTTTCGGCCATCAAAAAACCAGCTTTCTCGAGATTCTTAAGCTCGCGCTGGATATTGCCCGGGTCTTCTTTGATCAACTTCGCCAAGCCGCGGACATGGGTGTGGAACTCCGGATACTTAGCATAGACCACAATGATTTTGCGCCGCACCCGTGATGTAATAAACGTTTCTAACATGCTTCCCTTAGCGAATTCTCGCTTCCGTTACCTCTACTCAACTGTTGCTTTTTATTCTACACTTTTTGATGGTAATTTGGCAAGACCACCCACCAATTGATTGTGCGTTTCGTCTCTCGCAACTGCGACTCATCAACCATCCACACGACACACGTGTCTGCTTTTTATCATACCAGCTTTGGGCAGGGCGAGCAAGATTGATGTGCACGTTTTGCACGCCACCCAGATGAAGTAGCGACGGAGAGACGAGCCCCTCTGCACTCTCGCGTGCTGTCGGGTATAATAAATCCTATGCACTATTACGAAGTTGCGCCACTCAAGATTATCCGCGCTACCAGCAAGAGCTTCACCTATCACTGGCCAGACGCACTGCCACTGGGCCAGGTGGTGCAAGTGAGCGTTGGTGCGCAGCAAGTGGTAGGCATCATCATAACGCGCGCCAGAAAGCCGACATACACGACCAAGCCGCTTGATGTCGTCGTGCCACTGCCACCGCTGCCTGCTCCCCTATTAGCGACGAGCCAGTGGCTGAGCGATTATTATGCCACGCACCTTGCCACCGTGCTACAGACAGTGCTACCAGCTGGCATTGCCAAGCAGCGCCGCACGCCGCGCCGCCCTGCGAGCTCACCACCACAGCGCCGCACGCCCACCTTCTCGCTCAATCCACAGCAAGAGGAGGCCGTTCGCACCATTCGCCAAGCCAGCCCTGGCACAGTGCTCCTCCACGGTGTGACAGGTAGCGGCAAAACAGCAGTGTATATCGAGCTTGCACGCCACGCTGTGGCTGCAGGCCGGTCGGTGATTGTCCTCGTGCCAGAGATCGCCCTCACACCCCAGCTGGTGGCGGAATTTCGGCAGCATTTTGCCGATATCATCCTCACCCATTCGCGCCAGACGGAGGCCGAGCGCCACCGTGCCTGGCTGACCGCCCTGACGAGTCCGCAGCCTCGGGTGGCAATTGGCCCACGCTCTGCCCTCTTCTTACCGCTGCAGCAGCTGGGGTATATCATCATCGACGAAGCCCACGAGGCCAGCTACAAACAAGACAAATCCCCCCGCTACTCGGCGCTGCGGGCCGCGAGTGTGCTAGCTCAACAGCATGGTGCGACCGTGGTACAAGGATCGGCCACACCACTGGTCAGCGAGTATTATCTGGCGCAAAAAGCCCAGCGGCCGATCGCTACCCTACCGAGCAAAGCTCGGCCCGAGGCCACCACCCCCACCATTCAACTAGTCGACCTTACCCAGCGGAGCAACCTCACCCAGCATCGCTTTTTGTCGAATCAGCTCATTGCCGCTATCGATACCACGCTTGCAGCGGGTCAGCAGGTGCTGCTGTTTCATAACCGCCGTGGCAGCGCCAATGTATCGCTCTGCACCAACTGCGGCTGGGCAGCCGAGTGCCCACGCTGCTTTGTTCCCCTCACCCTCCACGCCGACCGTCACCAGCTGCAGTGTCATATCTGTGGCTACCACACCACAGTGCCAACGATGTGCCCCACCTGCCATAGCACCGATATCGTCCACCGTGGGATTGGGACGAAGCTCATCGAGGCAGAGGTAGCCGCGCGCTGGCCGCAGGCACGTATTGTCCGCTTTGATGGCGACAGCAGCAGCACAAACAGCCTGGAGCAGCAATACCAAGCCCTGTATGATGGCACGGCCAATATTATCATCGGCACGCAGGTGGTGGCTAAGGGGCTCGACCTGCCGCAGCTACGCACCGTTGGGGTAGTGCAGGCTGATGCTGGCCTGGCCTTGCCCGATTACATCACTAACGAGCGCATCTTCGAGCTGCTTGCTCAAGTGGTGGGGCGAGTGGGGCGCTCTGCTCACGCCACTACAGTGGTCGTGCAAGCATATCAGCCGCAGCACCCAGTGATTCAGGCTGGCCTGGCTCAGGATTATACTGCGTTTTATCACCAAGCCTTGGCCGAGCGCCGCCGTGGGCAGTTTCCGCCCTTCGTCCACCTGCTTAAGCTCACGTGTGTGTACAAGACGGAGGCGGCCGCCATCCGCAATAGCCAAGCACTCGCTCAGCATATTCGCCAGCACCACCCCGAAGTAAGCATCCTTGGCCCCACGCCCGCCTTCCACGAGCGGCTGCGCAACACCTACCGCTGGCAGCTTATCATCAAAGCCGCCCAACGCCGCGACCTCCTCGCTGTTATTGCCGACATGCCCACTAAACATTGGCAGGTGGATATCGACCCACAGTCTTTGCTGTAGGTAGATCTGATCACAATTATCTACTATCAAATTTCGCAACCATACATCATTCCGAGCTCCTGTAATAACTCACCGAACAAGAAAATATCTGGAGGCCAGCGATAAAGCCAGCGGATAAGCTCCCTCTTCCATCTGGCCGGAACATTTTCGGTGCGGTGGGTTATTGCAGGAGTGTTCGTGAGGTTTTGGTATTTCTCGCCACACCCCACTCGCCCACCCCATCCACCATCTGCTATAATAAAGCTAATGAAAAAAGACGCTATTATCACCCTACCCAACTCGCACCTGCGCCAGAAGTCGCAGCGGGTGCATGTTATTACCGACGAGACGCGCCAGCTGGTGGCCGACATGACCAGCGCCAGCATCGACTGGGAGAATTCCCGCCCACACGAGATCAGTGCAGCACTGGCGGCAGTGCAGATCGATCAGCTGGAGCGAGTCGTCATTGTGCGCGAAGACTTCGACGACAAAGACAACCGCACCTTCATCCCCCTCATCAACCCAGAGATTGTCAAATATGAGGGCGAGCTAATCAGTGATTATGAGGGCTGCCTCAGCGTGTCGGGTCGGATCTATGGCAAGGTGCCACGCTACAGCCGCGTCCGGGTCAAGGCGCTTGATATCAATGGCAATACCATCCGCCTCAAGGCTGATGGCTTCTTAGCGCGGGTACTGCAGCACGAGATTGACCACTGTAATGGCATTGTGTTTATCGATCGCATTCGTGATGATACCAGCGCATTTTATCAGCTCGATGAGAAGGGCGAGCTCCAGCCAGTTGATTATGACGAGCATATCAAGACCAATCGTATTCTTTGGGACTGAAGACTTTAGCGCCATCAGCCTCACGCAGCTGCTGGAACATAGCTTCCCCGTCCGGCTGGTTATCACTAAGCCAGACAGCCGGCGGGGGCGCGGCAAGCAACTGTGTCAACCAGCAGTCAAACAGCTTGCTCTAACACACGACATTCCAGTGTTACAGCCCACCAAACTGCGCGATATTATCCCCGATATCCAAGCGCTCAACCAGCCTGTTGGCGTACTGGTGAGCTTTGGTAAGATTATCCCCCAAGTGGTGATCGACTGCTTTTCCCCAGGAATTATCAACCTCCACCCATCACTCCTGCCACGCTATCGCGGCCCTTCACCGATTGAGAGCGCCATCGCCAATCGCGATACCACCACTGGCGTCAGCATCATGCAGCTCAGCGCTGCTATGGACGCCGGACCGGTCTATGCGCAGCTCACCCACCCCTTACGCGGTGACGAGCAGCAGCTCGAGCTCTACAGCACACTAGGCCAGCTTGGCAGCAAGGCACTAGTGCAACTCCTGCCACGCATCGTGAGTGGTAGCCTCCAGCCCACACCACAAGATGAGTCCAACGCAAGTTACTGCCAGCTCCTCACCAAAGCCAGCAGCATTATCAACCCCGCCCAGCACACCGCCGCAGAGGCCGAAGCAATGGTGCGGGCCTACCATCACTACCCACGGGCTCGCCTCCAGCTGGGCGAGCGGCACTATATCATCACTCAGGCACACACCGCGCCAGCGCCTGCCACCACGCTCGATCCACGCTGCAGCGACGACACCTATCTCGTCATCGACCAGCTCATCGCCCCCAGTGGCAAAGAGCTCAGCGCCGCAGCATTTTTGCGCGGGTATCGGGTGTGAATGGTGTAGATAGTAGTCTTGAATCACCAAGCTTTCAGCTCTCAAGGTCTTATACTCTCTTTGCGTTAGCTCACCCTCCCCACCACTTCATCCGATGGAGTGTGAAAACCGGTCGTAATGACCGGTTTTCAGCCCAACGCAAGAGGTCGACATCCAGCGAATGTCGACCCTTATAGTGTTCCGGAGGAGGGAGTTGGGAGGGTAAGCGTGAGAAAAAGGTCAAGGTTTCATAATTCAGATTCTGCATAATATAACCCCTGCATCCACAGGGGTCATACGTGTTTTTACTTCGTCACCATCACTACGCAGCAAGCGCTACATCAGGGTCGGGGTGGCCTCCCTCAAGCTCGTCTGGTGTACCACCATCTGTCGCATCGCTACTCTGGAAGATGCTAGCAAGGCCCTCTTGAGTAAGAAACTTCTGCGGGTCTGCCTTGGCGAGATCTACAAGACCCTCAAAGGTCTCACGCACGACAGTTGTGTAGTCTGGGCGGTTGTGGGTGAGCCACTTGAGCTGGGCATAATCCGCAAAAAGCGCCAGCTGGTCTACCTCCACACCACGCTGCTCCGCCGCTTTCTCGTAGGCTTCGCGTTGGCTCTGGTATATCTCATCATCTTCGTAGTCGGGCTCGTGCTCGTCGATCCACGCTGTAATAACCGCAGCGTCTTGATTCATAAACGACTCAAATTCATTGAGCTGCACCTCGCTCAAGCCATCGCTCAGTACTGTGCCAACACGCAGCTCCAGCACCTGGCGAAAGTTGTCGATAAAGCGCTGCCGCGCCTCTGGCGGCCAGTCTGCTATACCGATTTTTTGCAAAAAAGCATCGTCTAATTGAAACATGTTTTTCAATTCCTCCTGCCCCTAGTATACCAAACAATCCACCCCTCATACAATAAAAATGGCAAAATATGGTGTAATTTCCCTTAGTAGTGTTGTCTACCTCTGTTACACCTCCTCGTCCTGGGCGATCTGCGCTATCGTGCGCTCAACAGCCGACCAGGTGGGGCAGCTGACGATACGGCTATCACGCTCGTCCAGGCGTGGCTGCCACGGATACTCACCAAAGAGAATGGTATGCACAATGCGGTGCATCGCAGAAGCTGGGTATTCGTCATTCATCGCGAGAATGGTATTGAGATGCTTTGCGTGGTTATCGATTGGTACATTCGCAGCAATGTAGTTGTAGCCGCGCACAGGTCTCACGCTGCATCGTTCAGCTCATCAGCCTTCTTGGCCAAGTCGCCAAGGATGAGGGTGCGCTCGTCGCTCAGGATCTCGTCGAGGTGCGCAACCCGCTGCGACAGCCAGGCAAATAGCGCTGCACTATCGTCCGTTTCCTGGCGGCGCACTAGCTCATCGAGATCATTGTCCGACAAGCGGCCAATAACCTCTAGCCCCACCCGCTCATAAAGCGTGTTATTCACCTCCTGCAGCAGCGCTGCCGAGTCGCGCGTCTTGATCCCAAGGCGATCGAGATCGTATTGGGTGATGAGAGGGGTAGCTTGAGGGTGAGTGATCGGCATAATGCAATTCTTTAATCTCTATTCTATGCGAGTCAAACACCGCACTAGGCTGCTTGACCCCCCGACTTACGATTGTTTACATTATAACTAACTGCTCTTTGCATATTCTCGTCCGCCATTGCTATTATCCGGATGACATCAAACCGTTTACCAGGAAATCTTTTCGCTTCCTCAGCAAAGTTCCGTATCTCTGCATGAGCTTTCGATTCGTTGTCATTAAGTTCAGCGTCTGTTGACGATTGTGCGATTCGTGCGCCAAGCTCGGCCATACGATCATGAAAATCCCTACTAAAATTACCAAAAGCTGTTGGATCCTCAGGCTTCTCAGGAGTTGTAACAATCACATCGCTATGGTCTTTATTATTCCCTAGAGCTAGCGCAATGTCAAAGAAATCATCTTCTGGATTTGGTTTTTTCTTTTCTATAATACCTGCAATCACTTTAGAGTTATCACTTTCAGAAATTGGTGTAGGCTGAGTCTCCTGTGGTTGAGTCACCTCAGGCTGGGGCTTCTCGTATGGTTGGCCTTCTGCTTCACTTTGCGA
>CALHVV010000012.1 GCA_938036915.1 uncultured Candidatus Saccharibacteria bacterium | reverse complement strand
ACTGGCGATAGAGATTGCACGTCGGTCGAATCTCTTTACCTATGTCTATACAGTTAATCGCCCAGGTGCCCTGCAGCAGCTTGCCGAGCGCGGCATCGACGGCGTCGTTACCAACTATCCAGATAAGTTTCTTGCTGAGCTACAGCGTTATAGTTAATAACATATGAAGTTATCCGATAAAACACGGTACGCCTGTCGTGCGAGATTAGGAATATTGTCTGAATCCAACTAACGCCTCACTTGGGTGATGCGAGACTTCTCCGTTCCTTTCTGTGGACGAATATTACCACTATCCAATTCAATGCAGAAAAGCAATAATCGAGTAAGCACCTAAAGAGTTTATCGAAAAAGCAACCAAAAAGAGCAGACGGTAGCTCTTTTAGTGCAGTTGGCAAGCAACCTCTCTAGGTGTATCAACTTCGTCTTCACACTAGTAAAAAATCAGCCATTACGACTGATTTTTTACTTTGTTAGATATAAAGGAGATGCTACTCAAGAGCTGAGTTTTGAGATTCAGGCTCTTAGCCACCCCACACGCACTATCTATTCTATGCTTTGTGCTGCTGAATATACTCACGGATACTCAAAGCAGCCGTCGCGCCTTCGCCCACCGCTGTAGCAATCTGCATCGTTGCGCCACTACGTACATCACCACTGGCAAAGACACCAGGCATTGTCGTCTCAAGATGTTCATTGGTAATAATCAGCCCTCGCTCATCGAGCTGGACGGGCGTACCCTGCAAAAAGCCCGTGTTTGGCTTAAGGCCAACAAAGACAAACACCCCATCACAGGCGAAGGTAGTTGGCTGGCCATTACTGATGGCTGCAACACCAGTTACTTTGCCGTCCTCTGCGATAATTTCAGTCGATTCGGTATGGAGATGGACGCTAATTTGTCCTCGCTCGATAAAGGGCTGCAGGTCGGTCTGGAGGATTTCACTCGCTTTGATTGTACTCCGCACCAGGAGGTCGATATGCTCCGCAAAGCGAGTCAAGAACATCGCCTCTTGCAAGCCAGAGTTGCCGCCACCGATCACCACCAGTCGCTTGCCTTTATAAAACGCACCGTCGCAGGTGGCACAGTAGTGTACGCCGCGACCATACAATGCATCTTCGCCAGGGATACCAAGCTTGTTATATGCACTGCCCGTGGCAATCAACACCGCACGGGCACGCACATCCTGCCCGTCAACTGTCACAATCGTATCATTGCCATCTTTGCGGAGGTTCGATACCTCACCTAGCTCAATCTGCGCCCCAAAGCGCTCTGCCTGGCGCTGCAGCTGCTCGGCGAGGTCGAGGCCCGACACGCCGTCCGCAAAGCCTGGGTAGTTATCGATCTTATCGGTAATCGCTGCGAGGCCACCAACCACCGCCTTTTCATATAGCACCGTCTGCAGGTTCTCGCGCGTCGTATATACCGCGGCAGCCAGAGCGCTTGGCCCCGCGCCAATCATGACAACGTCGTAGACTGGTGTCTGGGTTGGTTTATTGTTATTGGTAGTGCTGTCCATAGTTACTCCCTCCTTGGCCTTCTTGGTATGCCTTCAATAGTTCCGAAGTGTCGATTGTAGCCGGCTTTGGCACTGCCATCACGATGAACTTGAGTGGTGTATTGGCGGGAATATCATTGCCTTGGCCTTTCTCGCCGTATGCTTTGTCGGAAGGGATGGTTAGCTCACGTACTCCACCAAGGCGCATCCCCTTGATGCCTTCCTTCCAGCCAGTGATGACACTCGCACTCTTGAGCCCACCCTCAACAGCAAACGGTGCATCAAGCTTGCCGTCTTTGATAGATTGGTCAAATACCTTGCCCTTCGGGTTCCAGCCAATGTAGTAGGCTGCAAATGCCGTATTATCCTTGATCTCCTCACCATCGCCAACCACCAAGTCTTCGCTAGAGAGCTCCTTCACGCTATCGCGGTCAAACTCGCCAACCCGACTCGTATATTGGCTAAAGGTTGGGTAATATTTGTTTGACAACTCTTGTGCTTGAGCAGCTGTCTTGGCTTGGTAGTCTTTCATGAGTTTCTGGTATTTTTCTTGTGCTTTTTGCGCTTTGGCTTGGTCATTTTTGTAATTCTCCGAGGCAAGGATCATTGCCGCAAATGACCCCAGCGTCCCGACGACCGTCGCGACCAAAATAACAATAATAATCCAGCGTTGTGTCTTGGTTGTTGCCATAACTCCTCTTGTTTCATCGACTAATCTATCTTGCCCAGTATAGCACACTTGCCAGTATGACTGCTAGATAACAGAGGTCACATCGATAAATCCTGGTTAGCTTGCACTGTAACTATTTTGCTAAAACTATTACTCACTATCACCTTGTGCTGCGCAGAAACACCACGCGAACAATCATCAGCCGACACACCTCTTGCAATGGCGATTTTTCTCAGTATACTAAAAAGCGATGAACCGTCTCCACACCTTATTTTCACCTCTGCTTGCCCGCCTGGCTATTGGCGGTACTGCCACCTTGCAGCCAACGTCAGTCGAGAAACTTGATGGTGCCCTCACGCCCAATATGCGCGCCCTGCGCCTGGCGATGAGCATTGCCGACCAGCTCATTTCAATGGGCACACCAGCCCAAAATGTCGTTCATATGGCGCTCAGTATTACGGACACCTACTGTACCCGCAAAGTACATATCGACGTTATTTCGTCGCAGCTTATTTTATCGCAAGATCGAGGTAACGATTACGAACCACTGACACTCCTACGCACCATCCCACCGCGCGAGATCAACTACCAACATATGCAATGCCTCCAGACCCTAGCCGCTACTATTGCCGAGGGAGCGCTCACCCTCGATGCTGCCGAGCGCGAGCTCGATGCCATCCTTGCCAAGCCACGACGCTATCCACCTTGGGTGATTTATCTGGCAGGCGGCGGGCTCAGCGCTGGCTCGGCCTTACTCTATACGGCGTCATTGCCAGTGATTTTTGCTACCTTTGTGATGGGTGTGGCAATTATGTGGCTGCTAGGCCGCTTAAATCACATTGCTCTTCCTGTGTTCTTTACTCAAATCATCGCGGCAAGCGTTATTACATTGGTTGCAACCATCATCACGTGGCTTGCCACCAACCATTATCTCGATGTTCTTGGCATCATTAACCCAACCATCATCACCGTGAGCGGCATCGTGCTCTTGGTGGCGGGGATGATGATCGTTGGCGCCTTCCAGGATGCAATCGACGAATATTACGTGACGGCAACGGGTCGACTACTCAAAGTGGCGATGATGACAATGGGCGTGGTGATCGGTGTGATGATTGGCCTGTATACAGCGCGACGCTTTGGGATTGAATTTGTTGCCACGCCCGATCAGTTGCAGCTGACCGGCACGATGTACCAGTACATCGGAGCAGCTGCTATTGCTGCCACCTTTGCCCTCGGCAACCATACTCAGCCAATTGGCATTATCCTAGCTGGTGCAACTGGCATGCTTGGCTACGATATATACCTCGCCATTACTAGCTGGAGCATGTCTGCTATTGCGGCCAGTGCGGCAGCGGGTTTAGTGATTGGCTTTATTGCGACAACCGCTTCCCGTTTGTGGCATATGCCTAGCCTTGCCATCGTCAATGCCGGAATTGTTCCACTCGTGCCAGGTGTCACGCTCTACAATGGGCTCATGGGCGTCGTGACGACTGGCTCAAGCGAGGCAGGTCTGCTAGTGCGTGCTGTCCTCATCGCTATTGCCATTGCGGCCGGTGCGTCATTTGGCGTACTGATTGGTCGGCCCACGCGGCGGAGTTTCCTCCGTCTGCGCAATCGCCTACCACAGCGTCGCTTGCATCAACCTCATTCGCCAAAGTCCACGCCCTGAAACAGCACATGCTGCTCGGGCGCAAACACTGTCCGGATAATCGAACGGACACGCTCGGCACTCAGCGTTGCCTTGCTACTCGATAGCGTTAGGCGAAATGTCGTGGTTTGATGTAATGCATCAGGGGTCGCTTTGTAAATACTCAGCGGCGTGAGATCGCGGATCGTCACATCTGGGTGTGTTTCGCTGGCTCGAGTCATAGCGCTCGAGACTGCTTGCATGAGTTCATCATAGGTAACCTCTGTACTTGTTTGGATTGAGATATCGCGCGCGGTGGTAGGGTAGCGACTCATTGGCTGGTAGTGTACCGCTGTATCGCGCCACACCTGCTCCATCGCACCAAGGCGAAGTGACGCCGCTGCAGTATACTCAGGGAGCTTGAAATGCTTCACTACTGCTGGGCGCAGCTCACCAAGCACACCAATAAGCTGCCGCTCGGGCTGACCAGCCGCTTCGCTACCTTCTACCCAGATATGAGCCGAGCGATTGATGTCAAAAGGCGCATACACTGGATCATCTTGAGCTGCCGTGACTGGCGTATACACGAGAGTCAGGCCGCTATCACGCGCCAGCTGGTCCAGCACTGCCCGCACGTGGTAAAAGGCGGCGCCAGCCTGAGGCTTTTTGCTGCTATATACAAGATCAACCAGTGATTGCTCGGCTGGCAAGCCGTCCTCACCGATCCGTGCTTTGGTGTGGCCCTTGCCGATTTCGAACAACATAAATTCGTTGTGTCCTGCTTTGATATTGGCATGAACTTTATCCAGCAAACTCGGCAGCACACTCAGGCGGTAGTACTGGAGGTCTGGGCTGAGGGCGTTCGAGAGACGGAAGGCCTGGGCTGGGTCTTGGCCTGCACCCTTGAGCACACGCTCGTGCACAAAGCTATAGCTCAGCACTTCGTTGGCACCCGCCTTGGCCAGTGCCTCGCGCACAACGCGCCTCAGCTCACGGCGGGGGTTCTTGCGCGCTGGCTGAATACGACGCATGGGCAGCTGGCGCGGCACAGTATCAAAGCCATGCAGCCGGCCAATTTCCTCAACGATATCCTCTTTAGTTTCCAGGTCTGTCCGCCAGAAAGGCACCTGCAGGCAGATATAGCCAAGCTCGTTCTCTGGGCCATGGCTGTGGATTTCAACGTTATTGAGTAAAGTACAGATATCGTTTTCAGTAAGGTGAGAACCAAGCCGCTGATTAATAAATCGACTGGTTATATTGATGGTTGCGGGCTCGTACTTCCCTGCAAAATACTCATCAAGCATGCCAGCCGCCCCACTCGCAAACGGCTTGATGTCCGCTACTGGGCTGGCCTGCTCGCCGCCTACCATACCAATCAGCCGGTTCAGCACAGCCGCATTCTGCAGGGGTGACTGGCCTTTGTTAAAGCGGGCCAGCGCATCAGTAAACACGCCGTGGCGCATGGCCATTTTGCGCACTGCGTACATATCGAAGGTAGCGCACTCCAGCACAATCGTGGTGGTCGTGGCCGATACCTCAGTGCGGCTGCCGCCCATGATGCCACCTAAGGCCACCGGGCCTTGCCCGTCGGCAATTACAATATCATCTGGTGTCAGCTCAATTGTCTTACCGTTCAGTAGCGCCAGCGTTTCGCCCTGCCGCGCCATACGCGCGCCAAGCTGCCCGCCGCGGAGTGTATCGTAATCATAGGCATGGGTTGGCTGAGCCGTCATGAGCATCACATAATTCGTCGCATCCACAATGTTATTAATCGGCTTTGCCCCCATCGCCACCAGTTGGCACTGCAGCCAAAATGGGCTGGGCGCTACCTGCACATCGCGGATTGCCACCGCCATAAAGCGTGGCACAAGCTGCGGGATATCGTTCGAAACCGCGAGCGGCACACTATCGCCATCGCCAAATACCTGTTCTAGGTTATACCACGCCGGGCTCGTAAATGGTTGATGAAGGATGCCAGCAATCTCGCGCGCTACGCCCAGCTGGCCAAAGCAATCTGGCCGGTGGGTAAACATCTTGTTCTCGATATCAAGCACATAGTCATCCAGGCCAAACAGCGCGGCAAAGTCAGCCCCTGGTTGCAGCGTCTTACCGGCTGGCAGGTCGCGTGGCGTTAGCGCCACGATCCCCTCGTGGTCGGTACCAATTGCCAGCTCATCAGCCGCAGCTAGCATACCCTGGCTAAGAAACCCGCGGAGCTTGCGCGCATCAAGCGTAAAGGGCTCGCCCTCGAGGATGCTAGCTGGCACCGTGCTTGCAGGCGGCAGCCATACGGCCCACATACCAGCCTGCACATTGGGCGCACCACACACCACCTGCACCAGGCCGTTTTCATCGCGCGGCACATTCGGCACTGCCATACCGTCATCAATTTTGGTCACGCTCAGGCGGTCGGCATTGGGGTGCTTGGCACACTCCACCACCCGCACCACGCGCGCACCGCGGTAACGCTCGGCCAGGTTCTCGACCTGCTCCACACTACCAAGCTGCTGATTAATACGCTGCACTAGCTCGTCCACCGGCGGCAATTCAAAGTTAATAAGTTGTTTTATAACATTGAGGCTGACTTTCATACTGGGTTATAGTATATCATCTCGAGGTAAAGCTGCGCTACAAACCGTATTCTCTTTCGTCGTATACTAACACTGCTCCATATAAAAGATGCGAAACTATCTACCGTCTTATCTCTCAAATATCCAAATGCTCTACTGGCTGCTCCAGGCTCTGTTGCAAATTTTGCACAGCGCGCTCTGGGATATACGCCGCGAGCTCATCGATCGTATCAACAACCTCCATTCGCCCCCATTGTTTGACTGTCGCTGGATTATCGTTGGCCTGCGTGCTACGCTGCGTGCCTGTAGGCCAATAGTTCCAGTCGGCGTCATTGCGCTCATAGTACACATAACGGCCCTTTTGCGTAAGATATACTCGCTGTTCGCAAAGAGCTGCTTTGTCCTTTGCTATTGTCCTGTATATTTTACGACCCATAAAAATCTTATGCTGATACACGCCATCCTTGCCAACGCGCAGCTGTACTTCATGAAAGCCATCGTGTGTTGCTCGCTGCCGCTCAACTAACAAACGATAGCCCGCCATCAGTGCTGCAGATAGACTCATACTAAGACCAGATAAAGTCCCTTCAATATAGCGTTCGTCGCTATGTGAAAAATAGATTGTTTTGTTAGCCATCATACTCCTCCTTATATGTATAGTTATACATATATAGTATCTATCTTCTATTGGTATTGTCAAGGTTATTCGAGAGTGCAGTACGTTACCTCTGTTATATTGACATAAAATAGCGATACTATCCAGAATATGCTACATTATTCGCCTGCTTATGCTACAATTACACAGGCATACAAGAACATAATCTGGAGGTTTATATGCATACCGGTATTCGACGAATGGGCCAGCGTAACTGTATTTATAGCGCGCTCCGTCAAGAATTAATGGACACGATGTTTCAAGACAAGGTTGGGTCATACGACTCTTCTCGCTATGAGGTCGATCTCAACAAGCAACACTTCGCCATGGTATCAGACACAGGCAAAGTAACAGCCAAGGCGCACCTACTTGCATCCATCGCCGTCGAGCCACCAACCCTCATGTGGGGCTACGCAGACGAGCTTGCACAGTTTGGCAAAGCGGTCGAGCTTGCCCACAAGGTACGCGAGTATGGCTTAGAGCACAAAGAGAATGATCTTGTTAGTCCAGAAGTTGAATATACCTTCCCGTCTGACATAGACCAGCAGCTTGTGATCGCCAGTGTCGCGCACGATATCGGCTTTGCTGCCATCACTATCTTTGGTACGGAGTATTACTATTACAGCTCACCGATTCGTGGTGGTCGCCGTGTAGTGCTTTTGCTTGAGAACATCTCTGAGCCTGTACCTCCCATCACACTCGACTACTTCTACTCACGCCTGCCACGCTATTTGCAACAGGTGGATGACATTGCATGGTCGCTGGAGGGTTTTGTGGAGCTGATGCCAGGCTGGAGCATCGAGATGAACGACGATGATAATGGCGTCCACCACGCCCGTGTTACCGATGATACCGGCACAAGTATCCGTGTCAGCTATCAATTCGATGAGTATGAGCGGCTGAAGCGGCTTGAGTTTAATCACGACTAATACTCGCTACCAGTGCTATACCAAAAAACCGCATTTGTATAATAATGCGGTTTTATTGTGGTTTTTACATCAATATGACCCCTGTGAGTCTCTCACTATAACAGTATAAGCTCGCTTCAAGATATATAACCAGTGTTTGCAATTGACGCAACAATCCGGCATACTGGAGAGTACTAAAGGAGGACTGACATGATAAAACCAGACTATATCAGCCTAAAGAGTTGGGTTGTTGCTGGCCTGTTGAGTGTGACAGGGCTTGTAGCGGCAACAACGTTCCTAGCGCCAAGCCAAGCGGCCGCCAGTAGCGATTTACGCTCAGCCAACATTAGCCGCAAGAACTACAACGAGGCGATGAGCAGCATCGACCAGCAAATCAAGCAAGAAGAGAGCGACAGCAGCATTCGCCCAGAGTGCCGCACTTACACGAAGACTCATGGCAAGCGTGCTGCAAAGGCCGTCCTCATGATTCACGGCATCAGTGGCTGCAGCAATGTTTACCAAAAGCTGGCAGATGAATTCTACAACCAGGGCTACAACGTCTACGTCCCACGCGTACCCAAGCATGGCTACACCGACAACAAACGCCATGGCGAGATCTCTACCAAAGACATTGCCAACTTCATGAAGACGAGCGCTCAGCAAGTGAGCGGCCT
>CALHVV010000011.1 GCA_938036915.1 uncultured Candidatus Saccharibacteria bacterium | reverse complement strand
TACCCTTAGTGAGATCATACGGGGTTAACTCGACTTCCACGGTATCGCCTGGGACCAAACGGATGTGATGCTTGCGCATCTTGCCGCTGATATGAGCGATAATGCTTAGGCCGTTCTCTAATTCTACCTTAAATTGCGTATTAGGCAGTGCTTCCACTACCTTGCCGCGCAATTTGATAACTTCTTTCGAACTTGCCATAGATATACAGCTTTGTATTATACGCTATTTCTCTGTAGGAGTAAAGAGAAGTAGCCAGCTTTTTGCATTATTTATTGTGAGATTATGGACGGCACTATTCATATATCAGAATGGAGCCGTAAGAGAGGTAGCTCTACTTCTAAAAGTAGTATCCTCTAGGCCTTCATGATGTATAGATTTGAAAGCCCATCATCATTCCTCAGCCTCTATTCCGCTACGGTTCTGCATCCCCCTTTCTATATTGAATTGCAATGATACGGCGCTTATGCCACTCATAACGCACGTTCTAAAGGCTCATGAACGAATTATTATGGAGTACGGAATCATATCAAAATACCGCTACAGACAGAGGTAGCGGTATTATCTACAAGATATACACCAAGTAGCAGCTTATGCCTTTGCGGCAGTACGCCGCCGGCCGAGTAATCCGCGCTTCTTTGGCTTAGTATCAAGGTCATCGACCGAGAAGTCGTCATATGTTACCATCAGCGCTCGTGAGTTAATCTGACGGAGTGTCTCAAGGCCAACCGTCACGACAATAAGCAAGCTCGTACCGCCGATTGCCATGTTATTAGCATTAATGCCAAGCTGCGCAAAGACGTAGTCGATCGCAAACGGAATGATGGCGATGATCCCCAGGGCAAGCGACCCAAACAGGTTAAGCCGATTGACGGTGCGTGACAGATATTTTTCGGTGGTTGGGCCAGGGCGAATCCCCTCAATGAAGCCACCTTGGTTTTCAAGACTCTCCGTAATTTCGCTCGCATTAAAGACGATACCAGTGTAGAAGTAGGTAAAGGCAATGACGAGTAAGAAGTAGATCGATGGGTAGATGAGCACTGTCAGGCCACCTGTGGCGTATGTTTGAGCGGTGGGTGCCTGGAACCACTGGATAAGGTTATTTGCTAATTGCTGATTTGCACCAGGTGTCGCATGTAATAGCTGCCCCACAAAAGCTGGCAAGCTGAGGAATGCCACTGCAAAAATAACTGGTACCACACCCGCAGCAATGAGCTTGATGGGCAAGATACTCTTAATGCCACCATACGAGCTATTACCGCCAACTCGCTTGGCATAATTGATCGTGACGATGCGCTGTGCTTCGTTAATCTTAACGAGGAGATAAAGTAGGATGAGGCCGATCGTCCCAAGGACAACTACTGTCCAGAAGGTTGTCGGGTTAACGGGTAGTGAGAACCAGCCAAAGACGCTGAGCGAACCATTCTGAGTATTAAAGAGTGATGAGTAGATCGACCCAAAGGTGGTTGGCAGCTGACTAATTACACTAGCGAAGATGAGTAAGCTAATACCATTACCAACGCCCTGCTCTGTCATCAGCTCACCGAGCCACATCAAGAGGAGCGACCCAGCAGTCAGTGCCGTTACGGCGACAATCCACTCATGGAGCGAACCAGCTACCGTACCAGTTGTGCTCCCAGCCAGGACTGATTGGCGCAAGAAGTAGATGATACCGATCGACTGAGCAATTGCCAGCGGCACGCTAGCGATACGCGTCCACTGGTTGATCTTACGTCGGCCCGACTCACCATCTTTGTGCATCTCTTCAAGGCTTGGGATGGCTTTGGTAAGGAGCTGGGTAATAATGCTGGCGTTAATAAATGGCCCAAGGCCGATCAAAACAATAGACAGCTGGGCTAATGCTCCACCAGTCAGGATGTTTAAGAAACCACCAAAGTCACTCGCCGATACGACGTTCTGGATAATATCCTTAAGTCGGCTTGGTTCGGCCAACGGCACTGGCACGTGCGCCAAGAAACGATAGGCGACGATGAGCCCTAGCACGATACCAAGGCGTTTTTGCATGTCTTTATTTTTGAGCGATCGAAGAATAATCTTCCAGTTCATATGTTGTCCCTTTTGCCACTAACTACTAAACGCTATATCTAGTACAGTATACACGAATTGCTCCAGAAGCGAAAGGGTCAGTTGTCAATCCGGCTTTAAGCTCAAAAATATGCAAGAAATTCGTGCTTTTGTAGTTGATGTTCGGATACAGACTCATGGCAGCTCATAATAAATAGCGCACGATGTATATTCTCATGATATAATGCTAGGTGTAATATTAATTTGCTCTGATAATTTAGCTTGTTTCGACCTTGCTAAAGTTACAGAGTTGCACATAAAAGGAGGAGCAATGGCTCAAAACAACCAAGGGCTCAAGATTCGGATTCGCCTCAAGGCATACGACCACAAGGTGATCGACCAATCAGCCAAGCAAATCATCGATACTGCTCTGCGCACTGGCGCAAACGTCGCAGGTCCTGTGCCACTACCAACGCGGCGCAGTAGCTACACAATAGTAAAAAGCCCGCACGTATACAAGACCGGTGGTGAGACATTCGAGATGCGCGTCCACAAGCGCTTGATTGACATCACCAATGCTACACCCAAGACAATCGACAACCTCCACAACCTCAGCTTGCCAGCTGGCGTGGATGTCGAAATCCGGATGTAGCGTTTGCTATAAGTGATTGAAAAAAGAGTGATAACAACTATCACTCTTTTTGATTTTTATTTATCCTTTATTTACGCTACCTGCTCAAACTCCTCTGCTGATAGCCTGTCTGGGATATCATCAAGCGTAATTAATACTGGCTCCATAGCGTCGTAGATTGTTTGAGCGATAGATTGGCAGTCATTCTCAATCGTCATGTGAGTGTTAAAGACCCAGTTCTTAAGCAATGCGGTTTTTGCGGCAAGTGTCACAGTCTCTGGTCGTATTTCCCAGCATGCACGAACGATGTCATCATAGCTCACTACCGGGTCTTCGTCCTTAAACCGTTTAATAATTTGTCGAGTCACCCACTGATGAAAGCGCTCTGCCTTTGTCTCATCGTCGATCCGCCATGATACTGCTTGCTGAGCAATCTCAAATACCTCGAGTGGCACTCCCTCGTTTGCAAGCTTTTGTAGCCCTTGCCATAGCTTTTTCTCAAACAGTGGCATATCACTATCTTCGACTATGTAATGAATAATAAAGCGATATGATTGGCCAGTTTCGCGGACAGCCATATCATTCTCATTAAATATTGTGCAGTATTTTGCAGCGCACCGTGCTTGATATAAGGGGTGATCTTTGAAAGAGTCACCCAATCGATTAGGCATGGTAAACAGCACCAATATACATTCTGCAAGCATCCGAGCGCTTATCTCCATCAGTGGATCTTGCGCAAAGTTGAGACGAAACCCATGAAAGCCGATCGTATGCAACACGCCATTAAACTGAAAATGTTTTGCTGAGAGTTGCGGCACGATAATTGTCCCATAGCGATCTTGTTGGGTCATTGTCTTAAGATAGCTCATTTGATAGAGCGGAAATCGCTGCCCAACCGCGGCACCATCACAGGCCTGCTCAATCGCCTGCAGAATTACCGTCTCATCCCAATCAGGCGCGTGCATATTAGCAGTGATAACAATGTCACTGTTAGCTAGTGTATAAAACATCCCGTAAAATCGCTGTATATCCTGTAAAGAGATGTCGGGTGTGAGCTTTGCTCGCCACTTAATCTTTGGCCTGCTAAACATTTGGCGCTCATTGTCGCTCTTAAGAGCAATGTCAATATTTTGCTCTTCCTCAGTGATCTCGGCAAGTGTACGCTTTTTAGCAGCCTGGAAGGCACTGCGTGTGATACGTGTTTGGTATAGGCTGTGTATCATGTGACCCAGCTTTGTAGCAAACTGCGGTGCGCTCTCTGCCTGAAGTGAATAAGCCACAAAATGCTGCAGCCGATCTTGGTAGATACACGCCGACGCGCCAATGTGGTTATCGTTCATGGTTTGGGTCAAGATGTGCTGGACGATACGCGGTGCTTCGTAGATGCGAGCGTCACCAGCGTACTCATACCCTGCCCGTACGGCAATGGTAGTTTGAATTGTTGTTGCGTCAGGAGTGTCGACCAGCCAGACAGGCAAACCCTGCGTGGTGGTATGCTTCGTGATACTATAGTTCATAGCGGTATCATATCATCTTTTGTGTAAAAAACAAAAATACCTCCCCTGCGGGAGGTATTTTTGTGAGTTTGCGAGTACTGTGCAAACTACTTGACGATGTTAGTCACAACACCGGCACCGACTGTACGGCCACCTTCGCGGATAGCGAAGTTTTGACCTTTATCCATAGCGATTGGCGCATTCAAGGTTACCTTGAAAGTCACATTGTCACCTGGCATTACCATTTCCTTGTCGGCAGGGAGCTCAATCTCACCAGTCACGTCCGTTGTGCGGAAGTAGAACTGTGGCTTGTAGCCCTTGCTAAATGGTGTGTGGCGGCCACCCTCTTCCTTCTTAAGGATGTAGACTTCCGCCTCAAACTCGGTGTGTGGGGTGAGTGTGCCTGGAGCGACAATCACCTGACCGCGCTCGATCTGGGTGCGCTCAATACCGCGCAGCAACAGGCCAGCGTTGTCACCTGCCTGACCTTGGTCGAGGCTCTTCTTGAAGGCTTCAACACCAGTCACGACAGAGGTCTGAGTTGGCTTAAGACCAACAATCTCTACTGGGTCGTTGATCTTGATGACGCCTTGCTCGATACGGCCAGTGGCAACTGTACCACGACCCTTGATCGAGAAGACATCCTCGATAGGCATCAGGAATGGTTTATCCATATCACGGGTTGGCTCTGGAATATATTCGTCCATAGTAGCCACCAGTTCCATCACAGCGTCCTCTGCCTCGGTGTCGCCCTCGAGCGCCTTGGTAGCAGAACCCTTGATGATTGGTGCGTTGTCGCCATCATAGCCATTCTTGCTGAGCTCGTCGCGGATTTCCATCTCAACCAGCTCAACCAAATCTGGGTCGGCCAAGTCCATCTTGTTGAGGAAGACGACGATCTTTGGCACACCAACCTGACGAGCGAGCAGTATGTGTTCTTTTGTCTGTG
>CALHVV010000010.1 GCA_938036915.1 uncultured Candidatus Saccharibacteria bacterium | reverse complement strand
TGCTTGGCTGTTGATGAGCTGCTCAATAGCATCGTTATCAAGGCCAAAGCGCTGTGCTCGCTTGGCGAGGTAATGGCTATAGCGTGTTTCGTCGGTCGAGAGGGTGTTATCGGTCAAGACGTCACAGGCTGCTGTCATTTGGTTGTACAGAGGAGAAGTGAGGAGTAAAGAACTCTCAGCATTAACATGTCCTACTGCACCAGCAATATCAAACAGAGTATGCATGATATAGAGCGAGCGCACTGGCTCAACACTCTCCGCAAAGCTTGCCAGCACTGCCGGCGGTGCTTCGGCTTGGATAAACTGGCCAAGATTGAGTTCTGTGTTGATGACATCGCGAATGATTGCTTGATCTGCTTCGCTGAGCTGGCCGAATGTTGGCAATAGCTCTGCGCGCTTTGCAGTGTAATCTGGCTCGAGCAAACGGCGCAACACTTCGTCGTGATCAACCGAATCAGCGGCATCCTCACCCATCACAGCACTCGCGAGCGTTTGGTTCTTACCCAAATCATGAATAAGCATAATGTAGCGCATCACATTAGCACTATGCTCACCAGGCAAGTTGCTCGCAACCCACTGATGAAATTCTTCAAATTCTTCACGCGTGAGGCGATTGGCGTTGCTCTGGGCGGCGGTCAGTTTGTGATAATTTTCATCGCCGCCATAATATAGGTAGTTCATAACGTTGAGCGAGCAGACAGTTCGTTGATATTCTGCGCGCTGATTGGCTGCTTCGTCTGCCCCTTGTGACTCTGGTGAGGCTTTGATATCTTCGCCGATCAGCAGCTTCGCCTCAGGAAGCTGCAGGACATCAAGCCGCTGCTCGACATCACGAATTTCAGAGACGGGTATTTGATGAGATAAAGGTGAACGTTCCATAGCATTAGTGTAGAGGATTACACGGTGAAATGGTAGCATGAGCGGTTTATAAAAGATCTACTGCTTATATTGAGAATATGACTCGCCAGCGCTGAGGGGATGGCCAAATAGGTTCTTGACCGTGACAAATCTGTACCCTTGTTTTTGTAATGCATCGAGGATGCATGGCACGGCATCGACGCTGGTTTTGTGGATATCGTGCATGAGAATAATCGCACCAGGTGCAGCATTGGCAACGGCACGGCTGCAGACAATTGCTGCATCGTGGTCGGCCCAATCGCGTGTATCAATTGACCACATAATGGCTGGCATAGTAAGCTGCTGGAGCTGCGCACGCACCTTGTCATTCATGCCACCATATGGTGGACGGACCATTGTTGGTGTCACGCCAGTAGCTGCAGCAACAGCATTGTTTGTACTCTCAATTTCTTGGCGGATGACAGCTTCGTCGCGCTTAGGAAGGAGTGGATGATTCCACGTGTGGTTGCCTACTTGGTGTTTGCGTTGAACTGCTTGCTGGAGCGCGATACTATATGGTGCAACATTTCGCCCCACCACGAAGAAGGTTGCCTTGGCATGATAGCGATCAAGATGCTCGAGCAGTGTCTGAGTATATGGCCCAGGCCCGTCGTCAAAGGTGAGTGCAATACAGCGATGGCGCACGCAGTCGGTTGTTGTTGATAATGCTGACGGTGGAATATCAAAAAGCTTCTTGGTGGTTGGGTTTTGGACAAAATGGCTGAGCTGCTTGATTGGCAATTTCAGGCTAATGATTCCATCTATGCCAATACCAAGCGAGCGTTTATCAAAGAGAAAGCCAATTGTTTTTCGGTCATACACCAAAAAGTTTGTAATAGACTCTGGCGTAATAATCTCCGCTACTTTTGCTGGCTCTGCATGCGGGTAGCGCTGCTGCACCTGTTTACGCAGAGCAATAACAATCTCATTTATCCCTGCGATTGATGTATCAACGAGAGCAGACGATGTAATTGGCTGGCCGCTCATTTTATCGAATGTCCAGTAGTGGACTGTGTTGGTTGGCAGAGTATGAGGTATAGTAGTACGGATAAACACAGCGAGAGAAATCGTCGTGTCATCTTGGTGAATAATGCGATAGGTAATGGTGTTGCTGCGAGCTGCTATAGTAGTTGGAAGTGTTTGTTGAGATGGAATAGCATTGTCGATGATTGTAGCAACCGTTTTGTCTATATTGGCAATACCTGTTTGTGGATAGGTAATGATTGTTTGGTGTAATGCCGATTGATGCTTGATGATGCGTGAGCGAACAGCACCACGAGAGGATGATAGTGTGTAAGTGTGCGTTGTTGATGGTGGTATATGTGTGATGTGTGATGTTTTTTGTGATTGTTGGCCATACCAAAGCGAACAGATTAGTAGACTAGTAATAATAAGGCAGAGCCATGTATAAAAAAAGTTGCGGAGTTTTACATGTGTTACATTATTTTCAACACTTGAATAAATTTGAGTATCTATTTTTCCCATCTTATGGAACATAGCTATATTGTAGCGCGAACCGAGGTAAGAACAAAATGGGATAAAAAATATCTAGACTATGGGCATAATAAGATAGAACGTATATAACTATAGGTTCATTGTAAAATACCCCACTGGGGTATTTTACAATGAACTAAAAATAATTATCATTCATAAATAAAGAAGAAACGCTGTATAACATAATGAGGCATAAGCTATTTCTGACAGATGATGATATAATATAAAATAAAATATGAAGTATATCACTTAGCCGTATATGATTAAGTGAAAATCTTGAAACTACAGCGTCTCAGAAAGGAGAAAATATGCGACATCTTTTTATTACACGTGGAATTCCTGGATCTGGTAAAAGCACCTTTTTGCAATCTGCTGGGCTTGGCCCATATACACTATCTCCTGATACTCTGCGCCTAGCGTATAGCAGCCCAGTGATGAATGATGCAGGGCGCATCGTTATGCCATATCAGGATGATCGACGGGTGTGGCAGCAGTTGCACGAGTTGCTTGATATGCGGATGGCTCGTGGTGAGTTCATTGTGGTTGATGCGACGCATACAACGAGCTCGTACTTTCAGCAATATGCACAGCTTGCACAGAAGTATCGCTATAAGCTGTACGTTATAGATTTTGCGGATGTACCTCTCAGAGTTTGTCTGGAGCGTAATCGTCAGCGTGCACTACATAAGGTAGTCGATGATGCAGTTCTCGAGAAGATGCACGCTCGCCTCTCCACATGTGCCATACCAAAACGATACACTGTCATACAGCCAGCGGCAGTAAAAGGGCTTGTCGCATCGTACCAGCAACCGATTAATTTGAGCCAGTATGAGCATATTCATCACATTGGTGATATCCAAGGATGCTATACGCCACTGCGTGAATATTTTGAGCTGCATCCCTATACTGAGCACGATTATTATATCTTTACGGGAGATCTACTTGATCGTGGCACAGAGAATGCAGAAGTGTTGCAGTATGTGTGTGATAATTTTGTCGACAGGCCAAATGTGACGTTTATTGAGGGCAACCATGATGGTTATATTTGGCAGTGGCTTACTCACCAGCCGATAAGAGCGCGAGAGTTTAACGGCCGAACTCGAGCACAGCTAGAGCGTGCCAATATAGACAAGCGTGCCGTCAGTCGCTTGATGAACTCCATGCAGGACTGCCTCTATTACACATGGCATAACAAGCGGGTATTTGTGAGTCATGCGGGAGTGAGTAATTTACCAGAGAATCCTCTGCTGCTTGCCAGTCAGCAGTATATTCGTGGTGTGGGGCGCTATGATCAAGTTGGTGCTATCGACGATGCTTTTGTTGCCCATACCCCTGATAGTGTCTATCAAGTGCATGGCCATCGCAACGCTCAGAATTATCCAGCGCAGTATAATCAGCGGTGCTTTAATCTCGAGGGCAAAGTGGAGTTTGGTGGCACACTACGGGTTGTGCAGCTTGCCGAGAAGGGCTGGTCGGTCGTTGAGATAAGCAACCAATCGGCTGAAGGTCTCCTCCATCCAGAAAATGCACCGCTCATCCATAGTCTACGCACCAATAAACTGATTAGTGAGCGGTCACTGCCGGGTAACATTAGCTCATTCCACTTTAAACCAAAGGTGTTTTATGATAAAAAATGGACAGCACAAACAGTGCGAGCTCGTGGACTATTTATGAATACATTGACGAACGAGATTGTAATTCGCGCCTATAACAAATTCTTCAATATTGGTGAGCGACGAGAAACTGAATTTACTTCGCTCAAAGATCAACTTGTCTTTCCAGTGCGTGCCTGGGTGAAGGAGAATGGTTATCTTGGCTTGGTAGGCTATGATGCAACACTAGGTGACCTCGTTTTTGCGTCGAAAACAACGACAGAGAGCGATTTTGCCGGATGGTTTCGTCGCTTATTTTTGCAGCGCTATGGTAAGCACGTCGATGCGATCCGTCAGTATCTTGCCGAGCACAATGTCTGTTTGGTTTGCGAGGTGATACTCCCGACAGAGGATCCACACATTATCGAGTATGCACAAGACCGGATTGTTTTGCTCGATATAGTGCATCGCCAGGCGAAATTTGCCGCAGTTGATCAAGTTGAGCGTGAGCGATTTGCGGCTATGTTTGGCATGGAAACCAAGCGGCTTGCGGTGACGCTCCAGACGTGGGAGGAGTTTGTGACGTGGTATGAGCAGGTGCAGGGGCTTGACTATCTATATGATGGCGTACCGATCGAGGGGTTTGTGATCGAAGATGCTCAGCACTGGCAGGTCAAAGCCAAGCTTGATTATTATTCATTTTGGAAGCGGATGCGTGGTGTACTTGATGGACTTAAGGCGGGGCGCAGGCCAAAGCGTGCCGCTGCCTACCCACACCCTGAGTACGCAGCGCGCGTCATTGCCTATATGCAGAGTATTCCTACTGACGCGTTGGCGCAGATGTCTATTATCGATGTTCGTCGCCGCTGGCAGCGAGAGCAAGAAAAAGCCGTGTAGCCGTATTACTACCTCACCCTTCGCGGTATAATAGAAGCATGAAAATGATTCGTTGGTTGGCGAAGCGGTGGCGCCGCGTCGCGGTAGTGGCTGGAGTGCTTGTTGGGCTAGCTGCACTTCGCCTTGTATCGGCACAAACAGGGCAGTGGTCGCTGCCCGACCGGTTGCAGGATTGGATAACGCTGAGCTTGAGCGTGATGATCGAGGCATTGCCATTTGTCATACTGGGGGTCTGCATTGCAATTATAGTGCAGGTGTGGCTGCCAGCCGAGCGCTTACTTGCCTATCTGCCGCAGCAGCCGTTGCTGCGCCGGGCTTGTTTGTCGCTTCTTGGTATTACATTGCCAGTCTGTGAGTGTGGCAACGTCCCCCTAGCGCGCAGCCTGTTAGCAAAAGGGCTTACACCCAGTGAATCTCTCGTGTTTTTGCTTGCTGCACCAATTCTCAACCCAGTGACAATCATCACAACGCAGCAAGCATTCGCTGGGGATGCAACCATACTATGGGCGCGAGTGCTTGGTGGCTTTATTATTGCTAATCTTGTTGGCTGGGTCTATGCGCATCGCCCGGCGGAGGAGTTATTGACCAATACGTTTGTTGCTTCGTGCCAGGCAGATCATATGCAGCAGAGCAAGCGAGTAGCAAGCCTTGCGATATTTCGACGTGAGGTGCAGGCGATGCTGCCAGCCTTGGTAGTTGGTGCAGGGTTAGCGGGTCTTGTGCAAGTGCTAGTGTCGCGCGAGGTATTGGTATCGCTGGGGAGCCAGCCAGTGTGGTCGGTGATTGCAATGGTGGCGTTGGCATTTATCGTCTCAATTTGCTCTAATGTTGATGCGTTCTTCGCCTTGGCATTTCGCCAGACCTTTATGACCGGGGCGCTTGTAAGCTTCTTGACCTTTGGCCCAATGATCGATATCAAGATGCTGAGCTTGCTGCGGACGACGTATCGGCCGAGTGTACTGCTTCAGGTGAGTGCGATCGTTGGGTTAGCATCGATAACATTGGGATTGGTGGTGAATTATGCGTTTTAGGCTGGTCTTGTCCCGAGTTGCACAGCAACAAGGTATAATACTCCTTTCTATCATTGCCGTGGCGACGCTGTGGCTAGCTGCGACTGGTCGTTTGACGCTCTATATTCATCAGAGGTATGTCGTTTTTACGACTAGTATGGCAATGGTTGCTCTTGTGATGGCGAGTGCGAGTATTATTACGCAATCACGTACCCACCAGCATACACACTTCGTTTGGTGGCGTAGTGTTGCTGCCTGTGTGATGATATGCGTGGTCGCAAGTATAGCGCTGCTTGCCCCTCCGACGGCGCTAACGACGACAACAGCCACGCAGCGTGGTATCAATAAAGGGGCGGTAACTCGGCTATCTACAGAAAAGCTATCGCAAGCATCTATCTTTGCTCAGCGAGATTATTCGCACCTCACGATCAAAGAATGGGCAGGGTTACTCACGCAAACGCATGACAGCGCATTTTATCGTGGCAAGACGGTCAATTTGACGGGGTTCGTTACGCCAGATGTAGCGGATGCGCAGGTTTTTTATATATCTCGATTTGTTGTGACGTGTTGTGCGGTTGATGCACAGGCGGTTGGCGTGCCAGTCTATGCGCCGGGTTGGCGTGAGCGCTACCAGCCCAATAGTTGGGTAACGGTGACGGGTGACTTTGCCGCGCATCCACAGCAACATCGTCAGCAGCTGATCGTTGTTATGCCGCGCTCGATCACGCCAACGACTCAACCAAAGGAGCCCTATGAATACTAAGGGTTGGCGCTGGATATGCCAGCGGAAGCGATTTTCGTTCGCCATGGTTGGCTTATTAATTATACTGAGCACACTCATAGTACTCAGCTATTTACAAGGCCCACGCGTACGCCATACGGTGCTCGCAGATGATCCAAATACAGGCTACCAGACGCTCCAGCTGGAATTCAATCAGCCGGTCAAGCCAATAGAATTGCATGCAATACAAATCACACCTCAGGCAGGCTTTACAGCTACGACAAACAATGCAACTGTGACGGTTCAGTTCCGGCATCGTTTGCGAAGTAACTCGCAGTATCACGTGGCGATCGATCAGGTAGCCAGCGCCTATACACAGCAGCTCGCGGCAGTTAACTATCGCTTTAATACGCCACCAGCGCAGCTCTACTATCTCAAGCATCATAGCCTTGCCGAGACAAAAACGGAGTTCTATGCCGCACAAGCGACGGATGCCATCGTGCAGATGAATCTGGCAACAAAGCATGAGAAGACACTCTATCAAGCAGCACAAATTGTCGAATATGCAGTGGTGGGTTCTCGTATCGTTGTCCACACAATGAATGACTCGAGAATTAGTGAATTGCATCAGGTTGATACAAAAAACGGTACCGTATCGCCACTGCCTTTGCCCGGCAAAGGTACAGTGTCTCGCTTGCGAGCGATGGATAATGGAACGGTGGGGTATCTCTTTGCAAAGGTGGATAGCAAAGACAAGACTAACAATCTCATTGTGCATGATATTGCGGCGCAGCGCCACCACACTATCCTTGGCCTTAACAGGCAGCCGTTACTAGTGTATGATTGGCGCCCAGTATCACGTGGCGCAGCAGTTGTGGTGCGAACTCGGGGTGACGATGTACTGCTTATTGACCCGACTGGCACACATGCAATGCAACCACTTGGCCAGGCAGCAGCGCTTGGCGATGTATCGTATAATGGCAAAAACATCATGATGATGAAAACGGGGGAGGGGTATTTTGCACTCAATCTAAAAAATAGCAAAAAATCACCCATTACTCACCAACAAGAAAACGACGTCATATCATTAGCTGCATTCTTACACACCCGCAGTGGCTATAGTATGGAGATAACGAGTGTTAATCAACAGCACATATTGCAGCGCCAAACAATACTCACCTACCCAGCCAAACAAGTGATTCATCGGACAGCACCCCCGGCGTATACAACGAATATCACTGTATCACCAAACGATCAGTACACCGCCATTGAGCAAAAAAGCACTGCTGATAGCTCAACCAAAACGCACATTATCGATAATAAAGCTGGCCATATAGTGCACACACTTGATGGCAAGGCAGTGGTTTGGTTATAAAACAGGCGATAGACCTGAAGCGACTGTAACCTGCATCTCAAGAGCAGGAGGCTGCGTCTGTGTCACAAAACCAAAATATGTAATTGGTGTTTGCACAATGTTCCGGTATACTATAAAAGATATAGCGTGAAGGGAGATGATGCCAATGCGAATGCGCGACAGACGACCAAGTGACCGCCCGCGAGAGAAACTTGCGCGAGATGGAGCGGCTCGCCTGAGTGACCTCGAACTCCTTATGGCGATTATCGGCAGCGGTAATGCACAAGCTGACGTTGGCAAAATTGCGCGCTGTGTACTTAAAGCCCTGCGTACACATGGAGGTGATCTAACTCATGAGGAACTCTCCAAGATAACTGGCCTTGGTGCTGCGAAAGTAACGGTGATTCTTGCAAACTTTGAACTAGCGCGGCGCTATTTGCTCAAAAGTGACCAGCCTATCATTGATGAGCCGAGCAAAGCAGCAGAGCAGCTCACTGATATTCGCGACAAACGGCAGGAGCATTTTGTCTGCTTAACGCTCGATGGAGCGCATCGATTAATTGCTAAACGCACGATTACCATTGGTACGCTAACTGCCAGCTTGGTGCACCCACGAGAAGTCTTTACGGATGCGATTGCCGACCGAGCAGCGGGGATCATTGTGGCACATAATCACCCCAGTGGGCAGCTTATCGCAAGCCAGGCTGATCGAGAGACAACACAGCGTCTGGCCGAGGCAGGTAAGCTGCTTGGTATCCAGTTGCTCGACCACCTTATCGTTACGAAACACGACTATATATCGATCATCGCCGAAACATAAAGAATGACCTGTTAGCACTCTTGCAATTAGAGTGCTAATTGGCTATACTAAGACAGATATGGCGAAGCGAGATTATTATGAGGTGCTTGGTGTTGCCAAAAGCGCCAGCGATGATGACATCAAGCGGGCATTCCGCAAATTGGCAGTGAAGTACCACCCAGATAAAGCGGGTGGGAGTGAAGAGAAATTCAAAGAAATTAATGAAGCATATGAAGTCCTGAAGGACAAGCAAAAGCGTCAGCGATATGACCAATTTGGCCATGCGGGCGTTGGCGGCGCTGCTGGTGGCGGTGGTGGTAACCCGTTTGCTGGCTTTGGCGACTTTGGCCAAGGGCAGAATATCCACTTTGATTTTGGTGATGGTGGCTTGGGAGATATCTTTGGCCAGTTCTTTGGTGGCGCTGCTGGCAGCAGTGCAAGCCAAGGCCCGTCACGCGGTCGTGATGTCGAGACGAGCGTGACGCT
>CALHVV010000009.1 GCA_938036915.1 uncultured Candidatus Saccharibacteria bacterium | reverse complement strand
GGGGGTGAGAGGAGGAGAGCCGTGCCTGAGCAAAGAGGGTGTGGAGGTAGGAGATGGCGACAGCCTGGAAGCCTCTGGAGACGACGAAGTCACAATGAGCCAGCCAAGTGACATCATCGTCTCGGCATCAGAAGGGCCAGGCTTGCACGGTCTGCCAGATGATGGCCTTCCTGCCCCAAAACCCAGCAAAAACAAGCAAAAACCCACGTCATGGGGCTTCCATGACGTGGGTTTGAGTGTTGACTCAATGGTCGGGGTGACAAGACTTGAACTTGCGACCTCACGGCCCCCAGCCGTACGCGCTACCAGCTGCGCCACACCCCGACAACGTCTCTCATTATAGCACAACTGGCAGTGCGTGCTCAAAATAACTGCTCCGTTATCTCATATTACACAAGTGTATTATCTCATACTGCGGGGCCATATGTGCTATACTAGAATGGTTAATGAGTAATCGTGGGAGGCACCCAAGCCGCTTGCACCACAGAAAGGATACTATGGCAAAAAAAGCCGATCTGCTTGAAAAAGCAGCAGAGCTGAAACTCGATGTTTCAGAAAAAAACACTATTGCAGAGATTGAGGCAGCCATCGCTGCCGCAAACGATAAGGATGTCATTGCCCAGCGCGAAGCCACCGTGGCAAAGGCTGGTAAGCGTAGCCAAAAGGCCCTCGACGAGGCTGAAGCGAAGGCTGAGAAAGAAGCCCGCAAAGAGGCTGGCGACACAACCCCTCAAGGTGATGTCGATGCAGCGATCAAAAAAGGCCCTGCACCAAAGGTTCGCCCACTGATCGAGCGCCGTGGTAAGGCCTATCGCAAGCTAGCTGAGAAGGTTGAGAAAGACAAGACATACTCGCTGGACGAAGCGCTCCAGCTGGCAACCGAGACCAACCCCGCTAAGTTTGATGCTAGCGTTGAGCTACACGTTCGCCTTGGTGTTGATCCACGCCAGGCCGATCAAAACATCCGCTCGACAGTCGTCCTGCCACACGGCACAGGCAAGACTGTTCGCGTCGCTGTCTTTGCGCCAGAAGCCGAGGTTGCAACTGCTACCAAAGCTGGGGCAGACATTGCTGGCGAAGAGGCTATCATCAAGCTACTCGACAAAGGTACGTTAGACTTTGACGTTTTGATCGCCACTCCGCAGTACATGCCAAAGCTTGGTAAATACGCCCGTCTGCTTGGGCCAAAAGGTCTGATGCCCAACCCAAAGAGCGGTACTGTAACTACTGACATTGCAACTGCCGTCACTGAGGCAAAAGCTGGTAAGGTGGAGTACCGCGTAGACAAGCAAGCAGCGATTCACCTCAGCATTGGCAAGGTAAGCTTTGGCACAGAGAAGCTTTGTGCTAACGCTGACGCCTTCTTCACTAGCCTGCAAGCTCAGAAACCAAGCTCACTCAAGGGTGTATATGTCAAATCCATCGCAGCTGCAACGACGATGGGACCTGGCATCAAGGTTGAGCACAAACTCGATTAGTTAGAAAAGAGTATAGCACTCGCCATAATACTGCCAGTCAGGGAAGCTGGCAGTATTATTTATGTGCCTACCTATGCATGGTATGATGGAATGAGTGGTGATACTCTCATACTATTCATTCATCACCATAGTAACGGAGGTGCTATATGAAAAAATATGTCTACTCGCTCGTTGGTAGTGTTGGTTATCTTGAGCGATTTTTGCAGCCACAGACACCAGAGCAGGTTGCACAAAAGGTGAGCCAGGCTATTGCTGACCCAACTGTCCTTGATGGCAACCGTTGCTTTAGTATCTGCGTGTGGGCCCTGCCAGATGGTATTGACCATCCAAAGAATGTGCCAAAGGATAGCTTGGCTGATGGCTACTATATGCAATGTGCTGGGTCGAATACCGGCATGACTATAGAGGTGCGGGTGCCGGATCCAGGCAACCAAACAGCTCAGTATCCATATATCCACTATGTGGTCGCGCGAGAGCCAGTGGCTGATAAAGAGCGATTCATTCCACTCACCTGGCAGCGCGATGGCGAACCATTTACGATTCGTATTCATCCAGAAGAGGTATTTACTGGAGAAGAAGCTGGACAGATCTTTGCAGATTATATTACAAAGGGCGGTATACCGTCTGAATCCGTTTTGCGAAAGATTGATATATAGGTATGGGGGGTATTTTGCAATGAATATAAGGTTATGTGAATGACTCAGCACCAAGGTAACTACATCGTCATTGAGGGGATTGATGGCACGGGCAAATCGACCCAAGTGGAGCTCCTCGCCAAACATTATCGAGCTCACGGCCATTCAGTGACGGTTATCGAAGAGCCAAGCAGCGATGACTCAGCCCAGACCACGCCAATTGCTCACTACCTCCGCACCGTTATCAAGAATAGTAATCTCCGTCGCGATCCAGAGATTAATCTTGCTCTGCTAAGCGCTGCCCGGCATGAACTATGGGAGCACATCATCCAACCAGCGCTGGAGCGGGGCGAAACTGTCCTAGCGTCCCGCAATTATTTCTCGACACTCGCCTATCAGGGGTATGGCGAAGGCCTGAGTCAAGAACATATTCGGCACATTACCGGCTTATTTACTAGTCAGCGTTACCTTACGCCAAATCATCTCATCATCCTCACGCTCGACGATGAACAGGAACGCATGCATCGTATAAAGCAGCGAGGTACTCTCGCGACACTAGATACCTTCGAATCACAGGGCAGCGACTTCCAGCAGCGCGTCCATGATGGCTATCACATTCTCGCCAAAGACTACCAGGTGCCTACAATTCAGTGTATGAGCGATGATGGTGTATATAAGTCGCCGCACGAGATACAATGTGAGATTATCTCGATAATTAATACAAAGTTTTAATGTTAAATACCCTATAAGGCTATTTAACATAGTAAAACCTTTGGTGTATAGACCCTATCCTCCTCTATCCTTTTATACTTGCATAACACAAAGCACTTCTGGAATTGGGCAGTTACCTACTGTTTATAGTACAGAGGCGCTCTCCTCAGAGGTCAACTCTTGTGATTTTTTGATAACTTTGCTACAGTTGTATGCACTGTGTTGAACCCAACGAAAGAGCGTACAAACAGTCCAGCGAATAGCATTTCAGCGCACGAGACAGACGTGTGCTTTGATAAAGATCGATACAATATATACGAAAAAGCGCTCAATCTCACCGACATACCAGAGTCTGAAACAAAGCAAATCGTGTCGGGCCTCAGCCTTATGCGAGACTTCGCTGGGGAGTTATTTGCAAAATATAGCAACCACAGTGCCTATACTGCATATTTGCTCTGTGCGGCTGGCAACCGCGATGAGTTGCTTGACATTAATAATCTTGCCGCTCTCCGTCAAAGAATAGAGCAAGATCACGCTAGCAGCAACGATAAAAAAGCAGCAAGAGAAAAGTTTAATCAGATCGTATCAATCATGATGGACACGACACGGCTGTCGAGCTCGTGGCAAAAATTCATGAATACACAAAAGGTTGAGACGGATCCAATTATTCAGAGCAAAGAATCACTCTACAGCGCCATTAAAAGGGTAAGTAGACTTAAAAAATCCAAAGGGATGACAAATGATCAACCTCTATCTAGTGGTGCAGAAAATCAATATCTTACTGAAGAGAGCAGGCAAGACCAGCGCCTTGAAGCCGCGACACATGATCGTATGCAGGCCGAAATGACGATGAAACAACTCTGGCAGCAGCCAATGAATATGCTTGACCTCAATGACCTTTTGCGGACAGGGCATAATGTCGGGCTGTCGACCATCTTTATGGAGTCGGTTAACACACTTAACATGCTTAATAATACGCGCTACAATACCCCCGAGGCCTATGAGCTAGCCTACAAGAGCGAGGCATTACTTGCACCGCTATGTGAGATTATTGGCTTTGACGGGCTAGCAATGGAATTGCGGAGTAAAGTGATATGCCTCCAGCTGCGCAATACCGGCAGAGGGCACTTTGTGGATCTCGCCAAGCAGATACTATCAGAGTTTGGTGTATTGAGTGCTGCTAGTCCTGAAGAAACCATCACGGCCAAAGAGCGTAATCAAAACTATGGTACTATCGTCTACAGAATACTTGAGTCCGTAATTGGCGATATTGACAATAGCGCTGACTATAGTGTGGAACTGGTACTTGGTGGAGAGTCTGGTCATGATATTGTGATAGGCAATGGTAATATTATTGCTAATCTGCTACGGTTGGTGTTTCGCTTGAAATCAGTAGGCTCTTTAGCACGTGGGCTCGTAGAGCAGGCAGAAAAAGTGGAGAAACAACATGAAGCAGACCGTCAAAAGATCCAAGACTCTGCTCTTGCCACTAGTTCTCTGGAGGCATACAGTAAGAAGAGAACCTATCAGACAAATAAGGAAAGGAACGAAGATTGGAATCTCACTCGAGAATATATTCGAGATGAGATGTCACATATATACAACAAAAAGGTAGCAGATTCCTTGCTCAAGCTTATGGATATACATCTGGCTGAGCTCTATGAGGAATTCAATGGAATTGCACCAAAGGAGGTATCTCTTCTCGACTATAAAAAGGAAGACAACTCGCTTGAGATACTTTTTGATCTTCTTGGTATGACACTAATCGCAAAAGACCGAGCAAGTCTAGTCGATATATTCTTTAAAATGGTCGATAATAGTAATGTTCTTCATCGCTCACAAGATGAACTCATTCAAGACAATCAGCTACCCGCTCGGGACGATGAAGGCTACGATGAGAACGGCTACTCTGTCACGCCACATGCCGCACCAAGCCGAGACGAGATACTCAAAGTCGAGGGGCGTACAGAATTTATCAATTATATCAAGACAAAATTTAAAGAACGCTATCTCAACACTGATCCCGAGCAATATATAGAATTCAAAGAAGAAAACAAGAAAGGCTTCCATGTCTCAAAGATAACGGGTCTCTATGAAGACCATGCATCGGGCATTCTACCCTTCGAAATTCAAGTTCTCACCGAAAAAGATCGGCAGTCGGCACGCTATGGCGAAGCTGCACACATCCTGTATAAGTTAAGCAAACAACTTGGCTATCGGCTTGAACCAACTAAAAAACAGCTCGCAAGTATGAGTGCGCTCAATGGACGGAAGAAAAACTTTGGTAAGAGAACAGTCAACAAAGCAAGCTACCGCCGCATTAAGAAAGTAAATAAGGCAATTAATGACCTTCTCCTTAATGCAAGTTCTTCAGTTCTGTAGTAAAGCCCGCTCACCTAAGATCACCTCTATCTACATCTTGCATCCGCTTACCATCATCTGCTATAATCTCTTCCAGACATTGCCAAAGACCGTAGCGGGCTGTTATGTACGACAAAGCAGCCGATAAGTATGCTACCGAGGGAATTTCGGATACGCCGTGGCCTCTTACGCCAGCGTTCTAATACGAAACTCGAGACTCGTCTTTGCAATCGTGCAGAGGCGATTTTTTGCGGCATATGTCGGACATTAACAATGCGGTCGGATACAACAACAAACCAGTAATACTGCACTCCTTTTCGGTGTGTATAGGTATTACAACTCCAAAGAAAGGATTTTATCTTATGGCAATTTCCAAAGATAAGAAACAAGCTTTGGTGGCTGAAATGAGTGAGCTTCTCGCAGAAGCAAAGGGCACTGCCGTTGCGACCTACCAAGGGACAAGTGTGGCAGATCTGCAGGCGTTGCGCCGCGAAGCTCGCGAAGCTGGTGTTGTCATTAAGGTGGTGAAGAACCGTCTCGTGCGTGTTGCCTTTGCGCAGCATAACACCTACAAAGACACCGACACTTCGGCCCTGGCTGGGCAATTGCTTTATGCAATCTCGCCAGATGACGAGGTGATGGCAGCGAAGGTGTTGCACGAGTTTGCCAAGACGCATCCAACAGTTCAGTTGGTTGCTGGCTTTAGTGGCGAAGGTGAAGCTCTCAACACAGCCGATGTCACTGCACTGGCTGGCTTGCCAAGCAAGAATCAGCTGGTGGCTGAAGTGGTGGCACAGCTGCTCTCGCCAGTACACGACACTACCAACGCACTTTCGGGCAACCTTCATGCGTTGCTCGATGGCATCGAAGACGCCAAAGCAGCTGCGTAACCAAGCGCAGCATTGTACTAACGTTTGCACTATGCAGACAATAATTCGTGCGATAATTCTACCGCACATCATTGAAAGGAATCCATCATGGCAGATGTGAAAAAACTGGCCGAAGAACTGGTTGCTTTGACCGTTCTGGAAGTCAACGAACTCAAAAATGTCCTCAAGGACGAATACGGCATTGAGCCAGCCGCTGCTGCAGTTGCTGTCGCTGGCCCAGCCGCCGACGCTGGTGCTGCTGAAGACGAGCAGACCGAATTCACCGTCACCCTCAAAGAAGTTGGTGGCCAAAAGGTTGCCGTCATCAAGGCTGTTAAGGAACTCACTGGCCTTGGCCTAGGTGAGGCAAAAGCTTTGGTCGACAACGCACCAAGCCCAATCAAAGAAAAGGTCAGCAAAGACGACGCCGAAGCTGCCAAGAAAGCCTTGGAAGAGGCTGGCGCTACCGTCGAACTGGCGTAATCACCCTACCGACCGCATTGATACCATCAGCACACCCGCTTGGGTGTGTTTTTGGTTGGGTTCAGAATGGAATCAGTACAAAAGGGTTAGAGCTAAAACGTAGTGCGAGGTAGCTAAATTTACGAAAATTTGACAAGTCATCCGTGTATTGATATATATATTAACCTTTTGCGACCGCAAAGGGTTTGCACCTCCGAGAAAGGAAGAATGTCATGAGTAGCATGACTGTCACTGCCATAATTTTTCTTGTCATTGGGCCATTGCCGTGGTATTTTCTGTTAGTCATTGCTAGTAGAGAATTGCGATGGAAGGTGCTAGATAAAGACAGAGCGATTATACGTCTCTGTCAGGTAGTCTTTTCTGGCTACATAATTGAGATGATAGGTCTCATCGCTACTGTGTGCTATAACTTGCATATTAGTATCGCCGGGACGATCTGTTGGTCGATCGTTGGACTACTGGGAATTACTCTCTCATGTAGCAATATTCTGCAACGTTCGCATCGACCAGTTGCTCAAGAAAACCGTCTGCAGCTATGATAAGCTCCGCGGTTTCCCGTTAGAAACTAGTAGCCGATAACGAAAGGAGGTGCCCACGCACAGCAATCTGTTGAGCTCACTACTCCGGATTGCTGTGCGTCACTCTAGGATGAGCGGCGCTCTAAGCATCTGACCATTTTTACAACGAACTATTGGCTACCCCTGTTATTGCTGTGGATAACCACCAAGCGCCTTGACAAGGCCCCACCCCATCGCTATATAATGGGTTGATAACTAAGAAAACAGACAAGGAATTGCGAGAAAATATGTCTGAACTACCAGAGAAACAGGTGAAGCGATTACGATCGCTGATTCAAGAGGCAGAGACGAACCTGGCCGCTGCAAAGGAATTATTGATGAGTATTATTGGTGACGATGGCGAAGTTGTCGTACCAAGTAATAGTCGTGAAGAAGTGTCAGGTAAGATAGTCGAAGGAATCTTTGACGGGCAGGTAATGGTCGATGCTGATGGCAAGAATTATCCTGTGCCAGCCAATTACGCCAGTAAGTCTAAGCTTGTCGAGGGCGACAAGCTTAAGCTGACAATTGCCGACGATGGCGGCTTTATCTACAAGCAGATCAAGCGAGTGGAGCGCAAGCAGATTATTGGCACACTCACCCAACACGATGGTGCATACTACGTGGAAGCACAGGGGAGAGAATATCGGATTCTGCTGGCAAGCGTGACATTCTTCCGGATTGAGATTGGTCATCAGGTCACTGTCATCATCCCTGAGGATAAACCCGACGCGACGTGGGCAGCAGTGGAAGCACCGTTATAAAATTACAGCTATCAACAGCTTATATAACAGAGAACCGGGGACCCTCTTGCTCGCGCTTGGAGCTTTTTGATTCTATTGATTTATTTGCAATTACTCCTTCTGTATTTCGATCGCATCTCCATCCATTCTGCGGTATAATATAGCAAATGAGCAGAGCATTATATCGGACGTATCGGAGTCGGTCGCTTGATGAGATTGTGGGGCAATCGCATATCACACGGATTTTGCAGCGGGCAATTGCTCGTGGGCATATTGCCCATGCCTATCTCCTGACGGGGCCACGTGGAGTGGGTAAGACATCGATCGCGCGTATTTTGGCGCATGAGATCAACGGCCTGCCATACACCGATGAGTCAACTCATCTTGATATTATCGAGATCGATGCAGCGAGCAATAATTCTGTGGAGGATATCCGTGATTTGCGCGACAAGGTGCAAATTGCACCAACCAGCAGTCCAAAAAAGATCTACATTATTGATGAAGTTCATATGCTCAGCAAGTCGGCCTTTAATGCCTTGCTCAAGACGCTAGAAGAGCCACCCGAGCACGTTGTCTTCATTCTTGCGACTACCGATGCAGATAAGCTTCCCGCGACGATCTTGAGCCGAGTGCAGCGCTTCAATTTCCGAGCAATTACCCCGCGTGATGCAGCCAAACATTTGGCGTTTATCGCTGAGCAGGAGAAAATTGCCATTACACCCGATGCGCTCGAGCTGATCGCCGAGCAAGGGAAGGGGAGCTTTCGAGATAGCATTAGCTTGCTCGACCAACTGCGCTCACTAAGTGATGAGATAATCGACCGCACGATGGTAGCAGAGGTGCTGGGCCTTGCGCAGGATGAGTTAGTAGAGGGGTTGCTGGCTGCTTATACTACGGCAGATATTGGCCAGGCTGCTCGGCTGATCGATGAGGCTGAGGCAGCTGGCACACCGGCTGAGCTCCTTGCTGAGCAGCTGCTTGGCATCGCTCGCCAGCGCGTTGTGGAGGATGCAGCACTGTTGCCATTGCTTGATAAGCTATTGGCTGTGCCGCGAGCCGGTTGGCCGCGCATTGCACTGCTCACCGCTCTCGCAAGCCGGGCAGCACCATCAGTCGCAGCGCCTCATCGTCAGCCATCGCCTGCTACCGTCAGCGAGCCAGTTGCGCCATATACCCACTCACCAGCTGCATCATCATCGCAAACATCTCCTGTAGCTCCTTCTTCAGACCCTCACCGTCAAGAGACAGATGGTGCGGCAGCATCATCGGCTGGTCAGTCTGGTACGCCAAGTGCTTCCGCTACTGATCATACACCAGTCAAGCAACCAAGCGTTTCTGCAGCAAACGATGAAACGCCCGCAGCAAGTTCCCTGCCAATCGACTTCCCATGGGAGCAGTTTCTCAATGCGGTCGGAGCAGTCGGAGCGCGCACGTACCTCGCCAAGGCAGGATACGCGTTTGACGGCCAGACACTAACAATCTACGCTGGCAAAAAATTTGCCAAAATGCAGATCGATCGCGCCCTCCCCACACTCAGCGCAGCACTAAATCGCCTTGACATCACTGCAGAGATCGCCGTCTTAGCTACCAGTAAACCGCCCAAAGATCGCCAAAAAGCCGCCATTCTTGCTATGATGGGGGGAGGAGAAGAGATTACCATCGATGGCTGACCAATCACCGCAACCAAAAGGAAAAGTACCACCACAAAGTCTCGATGCTGAGATGAGTTTGCTTGGTGCGGTACTTATCGACGAAGAAGTCTTGGCCGATGCCAGCGAGCATGTCGGCGCAGAAGACTTTTATGATAAGCGTCACGCGATGATCTTTGGTGCGATGATGCGCCTCTACGAGCGACACAAGCCAGTTGACCTCCTCACGCTGACGAATGAATTGCAGAAGAAAGACCAGCTTGCCGAGGTAGGCGGCTCGGCATATCTGACCGAGCTTACCAACTACGTCCCTACCGCAGCCCACGCCAGTAGCTATGCCGAAATTGTCGCCCAAAAAGCAGTGCGGCGACGACTCATTAAAGCCAGTGCCGATATTAGCCAGCTTGGTTTCGACGAAAATACCACCACCCAAGAGCTACTCGAAAAGGCCGAGGCAGAGCTCTTTAGCGTGTCTGACCAGTCACTCAAGCAAGACCTCGTGAGCCTAGAGAGCATTCTCACCGATAGCTTCGACCGCATTGAGGAGCTGCACCGCAATAAAGGACAGCTGCGCGGCATTCGCACGGGGTACCGCGACCTCGACACGATGACGGCTGGCCTGCAGCGCTCTGACCTTATTATTATTGCAGCTCGCCCCGCCATGGGTAAGACGACGCTGGTGACAAACCTCGCCTACAATGTCGCAACGATCGAGAAAAAGCCCGTCCTCTTCTTTTCACTTGAGATGAGTAAGGAGCAGCTCACCGACCGCATGCTGGCCGATGCCAGTGGTGTGGATAGCTGGAATATCCGCACTGGCAACCTCAGTGATGATGACTGGGCTAAGCTCTCTGAGGCAATGGGTGAGATGGCCGAAGCGCCAATCTTCATCGATGACACGCCAGGGCTGAGCGTCCTCGAGATGCGTACCAAGGCACGGCGCGCCATGCACGACCAGCAGCTTGGGCTGGTGATCGTCGACTACTTGCAGCTGATGCAGGCTAATGGCAACCACAATGGCAACCGCGTCCAAGAGGTGAGTGAGATATCGCGCGGGCTCAAGCTGATTGCCCGCGAGCTCAATGTACCGGTCATTGCTCTGAGCCAGCTGAGCCGCTCGGTGGAGTCGCGCACGCCGCCGGTGCCACAATTGGCCGATCTGCGTGAGTCAGGCTCGATCGAGCAAGACGCTGATATTGTCTCCTTTATCTACCGGCCTGGCTACTACGAGCCAGACAATCCCGAGTTCCAAAATATTACCGACCTCATCATCGCTAAGCACCGCAATGGCCCAGTGGGCAAAATCCAACTCTACTTCCACCCCGAGCGGCTGCGCTTCATGAGCCTCGACAGGCGACATGATTGATACTATACTATACTATAGTTATTATACGTAGGAGAACCGTCCCAATGGCAGCCCACACGACATCATCACGTGTACAATCTACCGAAGAATCGTCTTCTTCCTCATCATCCTGCCCACTACTAGTTCGCTGTGCGATGGTTGGTGGAGCACTTGGTCTTTTTGGCACTGCTGGGTGGCTGGTATATCTTGGCTGGATGTTCGCAGTTTTTCTCTTTACACCATATTTTTTGTTACATATTAGCTTGATAACTCTTTTCTGGTGGCTTAGTATTATGCTTATTATCGAAGGAATTGCAATTATTCGTACATACACCGGCCGTGGTAACCAGCGCTATCGCGAAGAGGGATTTTGGCTCGCCTTGGCACTGTTCTTCCCATTACTGATAGCGGGCGAGGCCGTCTATAATGCTTTGTCTGCGCAGCAAATTCATGTGTTTTCGTCGAGCCCACAGTTGTGTTTCTTCGGCATTATAGTAACTACTCTGAGTGCTGTGTGTATGTGGTATTCGATGGGATACTCAGCACTAATACACAGCAAAGCTGCGCGAAAAAGACTTTTAGGTTTTTAGACATACCACGCTTCATGAGCCTCGACAGGCGACATAATTAATGCTATGCTATAGCTATTACACATAGGAGAACCGTCGCAATGACAGCCCACACCACATCATCACGCACACAACTCACTAAAGAATCGTCTTCACCTTCGCCGTCCTGCTCACCACTGGTTCGCTGCGCGATGGTTGGTGGAGCACTTGGCCTCCTTGGCACTGCTGGGTGGCTCATCTATCTTGGCTGGGCAGTAGCAGTCTCTGCCATTGGGCCGTTTGCGTTCCTGATTTGGATAGAGTATGTTGTCGTAGGTTTATTCTGGATACTCGGGATTGCCCTCATTATTGAGGCAATTGCGCTTATCCATACTTACACCCGTCACTCGGGGCAGCGCTACCACGAGGAAGGGTTTGGGCTCGGTGTTACACTGCTCTATCCACTGCTCGCAGGTGTCGAGATAGGGTACAAAGCACTCATACAGAGTCAATCACAGCAGGACGTCATGGCATTTGCCAATCCTCTAGCGGTACTGATGGGTATTATCATGATCACGCTCGGCGCGGTATACCTGTGGTATCAGTTGGGACGGTCAGCATCAATGCGGCAAGCGAATAATGAAGCTGTGTCGCTCACATAAATGTTATTTATGGTATCGAGCGAGTTCATCCGTCGAGCTATGCTATAATACAACCATAAACACCGTAGTGAAATGAAGGAGATTCTATGGTCGTAGCTCAAGCAACAACCACAACGACTCAGGCATCGCGCAGAATCATCGAGCGGCTCGCTACCATTCTTGTCTGCTGCGGTACCATCCTTAGTGGCATCTTTTTCGCCTTTGTTGAAGCGATGGCTCTTTACAGCACGTCAACTGGCTTTGAGGGGACGCAGCCACAAGAGTATATCACTATGCTCATCACGCTTGTCTATGCAATCAATCTTATCGTGCAAGCCGTCTATGTCATTATTCGCACGTTGCGTTCAGCGATTGCGCCGTACCGTCAGCAAGCGGTAGCATGTGTGGCCATTCTTGGTTATTTTGTCGCATTAGCGGCCGTATATCTCTATCACCACTATTTTGTTCAAGATGGATTCGGTCCACACACTTTTCTCCAGACGACGGCTGGTGCTGCTCTTGGCCTGGCTATCTCTGGTCTTGGCTCGCTTTATCTGTGGTACGTATTACTGCGAACACGCAAAGGGCAGGCGGTTCGCTCTTGAGCACCCCCGCAAACTCGGGTATAATAGGGCAATATGGCAAAGCAAGTTGTCGACTATCATTTGTACCGCTGGCGGTATGGCCTCGGCTATGGCTTTGTAGTGGTAGCAATTATTGCGGCAGTTGTGCTGGCTGGGCTGTTTATCCCTGGTGAGTTGCGGCAGGGTGAGCTCGATAGCGCGCTGCAAAGCAGCCAATTATCCTTCCAGAATCTTACTCCTGCTATGGTTATCAATGCGCCGTATCATGGCTTGCAAAAATTAAGCTTTGCAGTGCTGGGTGTGACACCACTATCGATTAAGCTGCCATCTATGGCGATTGCCCTGATGACGGCGCTTGGGCTGCTTCTTCTATTTCGCTCCTGGTTTTCGCGGAACATTGCGCTTATTACAACGATCCTCGTGACGATGACGGCGCAGTTTCTTTTCTTGGCGCAAGATGGCACGCCAGCTATACTCTTTAGCTGCCTTACTGTGTGGCTGCTCTATGCTGCAACGCGCGCCATTCGGACGAAGAAGTTTCTCTCCACCCTCTGGAAAGTGACGGCCTGTGTACTAGCGGCACTCCTGCTGTATGCGCCACTTGGTATCTATGTCGTTGTTGCCCTTGGGATTCTGGGGGTGTCTCATCCGCACGCTCGTTATACAATTCTGCGCGTGCAGCGCAGCCGCCTTGCTCTGGCAGCCGTCATTGGCCTTGTGGCGATGCTGCCGCTTATCTACGCAAGCATCACTAACCATGATGTACTCAAGCAACTCTTTGGCTTGCCGCTCGAATCGATCAATGTGGGGGCAAACCTTCGCCACCTTGGCACGACGCTCTTTGGGCTCTTTGCGTCGAATAAGTCATACCTCGTGCAACCATTGTATTCGGTCGGTATGATCTTGATTATGCTGATTGGTCTTACCTCTCTCCTGAGCCACTACTATACAGCACGTAGCTATGCAGCACTCCTGGTAGGATTGCCGTTACTGGGCGTGGTGATTATTAATCCACAGCTGGTAACCTCGCTCTTTCCAGTGGTGGCGATCATCATCGCATTTGGCGTGGCATGGCTGATTAACCACTGGTACCAGATGTTTCCGCGCAATCCATATGCCCGGGTGGCTGGGTTACTGCCTATGGCGCTCTTAATTGGTGGGCTTACCCTTACTGGTATCGGACGCTATGCCGAGACGTATCGCTACAATCCAGATGTTCTTGCTCACTACTCGAGCGACGTCAAGCTTCTCAACGACCAACTCCAGGGTGACAATGTGCGTGTCGATCGCCCTATGACACTTGCCGTGACTGAGACGGAGCGACCAATGTATGAAATGATTGCCCGCTATAACGACCGATTGCGCGTTGTTACTACTGTGCCCGAGCAGCAAACTGTCTTTACTGCAACGCGTGCTTACCGCCAGCAACATCGCGACCTAACGCGCCCGGCGCATATTATTACCAATGCACGTGCACACGACAGTAACCGGTTTTATCAGTACGAGCCACTATAGGCGTCGTGGGGTATTTGCCAGTAGGCCGCTCACCCCTGGTTTAGAAGGTTTATTATTTCATCTGCATCGCTTGATAGAGCTGCACCCACTGCCTAGGCTGGAGTTCTGATGGCTTACGCTCAGGGTTGATACCAAGCTGGGCCCGCGGCAGGGCAGCGAAGCGCCGCGGCTTGGCGTAGTGCGCTGCCACAAACTGGCTGTACGCTGCCTGCTGATTGCGGGGCAGCCAGGGCTCGGTGCGTGGCAAGAGCTCGAGCAATACCGTATCGACGGCGGGTGGCGGCGTGAAATCTGTCCGGCGCAAACGGTAGCGGATCCGCGCCTGCCACCACGGTGCCAGCTGAGCGCCCAGTGCCGCCGTAAAGTGGCGGTCGCTCGGCACAAGCTTGGACGCAAATTGGCGCTGGACGATGAGATAGATCGCCTGTGGTGGAGTGGAAGCAGTGGTGAGCATCCGCACGATATCGGCACTGAGCGCAAAGGGGATATTAGCAAATACTTTATATGGCTCAGCAGGAAGGGTAAGCTGGCGGATATCGGCCGCGATGATGCGGACATGTGGCACGGCTGCGGTATGCCTGCGCAGGGCATCAAGCGCACGTGGCTCATTCTCGACCGCTACCACCTGCTGGCAGCGCCGCGCTAAGGCGCTCGTAATGACGCCGCTACCTGCCCCGAGGTCATAAACTGTATCGCGCCGGCGAATAGTACTGTGGCCCAGTAAGATAGCCGCCACGCGGGGACTACGCAAAAAATGTTGGCCATGGCTAGCAACGCGTCGTTTCATACTGCTAGTGTAGCAGACCAACCTATGTGTCGTAAACGCGCATAATCTCGCCTCGGCCTATTCCGTCAGCAAGCACAAGCGTGTATACTAGAAGCAATGGATACGAATGGTGGGATGACGATGCGCTACCGGCAAGCGGCCTATTATACTGTGCTAGCACAGCGTGTACTCTGGCGCACCCCGCTAGCTGGACAGCCGCAGACAAGCGATATAAAGCAAACTCTCTCGGATGAGCTCCGGGTAGCGCTTGCGGCGGACTTTGCGCTGAGTTTTAGCTTGGCTCAGATTGCGGAGTATGATCAATCAGATGGCACAGCACCGCTGATTATTACCGATCGCGAGCGATGGGCGGCAGCACGCGCTCATGCGCTCGTCTATGATATGTTGCAATCTGGCTGCGATATTGCTCGCTCACAAGCGGGGATTGATGCGCTCTGTACGTTAACACACAACCCGCAAACTTCATTGTCTGACGCAATACATCTCTGTGACGCTCGTCTTGGTGGTGCACTCGCTCAGGCAAGCGGCAGGGCACTTGGCCAGCCAGAGCAAACAATCTATTGTTTGATCGATAGCGCGGTCGCCCAAGACGATACCCCGTGGCACCTGGCGAAGCTCCTCAGTCCAGCGATTGACGGCACGATTGTCCCGATCATCCAGCTGCGGCCCAAGACACTGCTCGCTACGCTTTCCACCTACGAGCTGCTTGCGCTTTTTATTGGTTATGGGTATGAGCCACGAATCGTTGACTGCACCACAGCCGACCTGTGCCAGCTAGATGCAGACTACGCTGCTGCGCTCGTGTGGGCAACTGAGCGCACTGCTGCTTTGCGCCAGCCAGCCCAGCCACGCCCACACAAAGCCCGTCGACCACTGTTGCTTGTGCGTACTCCAGAACAGCTTGAGACGTTACTCGCTGAGCACGAAACACAAGAGGACTCACTCGCGCCGGCCGAGCATGATAGTGGCGATGTTCAACCGTCAAGCATCGCCCGGGCACAGGCGGCGCTTGCTCACCGCAAAGCAGATAGCGCTGACTCAAGCTGGGCACGCACGCAGGCGTGGCTTGCTCAGGTGGTGGCATGGTGCGAGCCAGAGAACCTGTTTGATGCAGCAGGCAATCTCACCTTCGCCGAGACGAAGGCCTTGCCACACACGGCTGCAGCTCATGCCGATGATGATCACGCCAACTCGCATACAGCTCAGCTCACCGCTACGCAGCCCGCCCTGTCGGCCACGCCACGACGCCGGCCGGCTATTGAGCCCTATGCGGTCGTTGCGACACCACCTGGCACGCAGCGCAGCAATACGCTCTCCGGTGTTAGCTCGTATCTGGCCGATCTTGCCAAGGATGCAGCGCCAGATAGCTTCCGGCTTTTTATAAGTCCGTCGCTACAGAGTGGTACGCTCGCTCAGCGTTTTGCATCACACCCGCGAGCCTGGCAGTGGGGCAGCCAGCCAGGCATAGCACCACACGCGCCAGATAGCCACACGATGAGCTACCCAGCAGCAAGTGCGCTACGTGGTATGCAGCTTGGCTATCTCGAGCAGGGGAGGCAAAGCGTCTTCGTTGGAGCGTCTCTGCATGAGGACATGAGCGCGGCAAGTCGCTCGTATACCGCAGCTCTATCAAGCCAGCCAAGCGGCGCATCGCTACCGAGTCTCAACACTATTCTCTCACATCAGAGTGCCGAGCAGGTAACCAATGCGCTTGATCAGCGAGACACCCCCACAACGGTCTACTTCCCAGCCGATAGCAACTGCGCAGTGGTAGCCCTCGATATGATGCTGTCGAGCACGCAGGCGATCAATATATTGCATGCCAGCGATACCACGCAGCCTACCTGGCTCACCACCAAGGCGGCTCGAGCTCAGATGCACGCAGGTCTTGCTACGTGGAACTTCGCCAGCCACACCAGCCCAGATATTGTGCTTGCCGCGTGTGGTGACGTTGCTACTACAGAGGTATTGGCCGCTATTGAGCTCATCACGCATTCTTGCCCGGCTGCCCGGGTGCGCTGCGTCAATATCTCGAGCCTCACGCCGCGTGGCTTTGGCACACTCGCTCAGCCTGTCTCGCGGCGAACGCTCGCGCGCACGGTGACGACAACCAAGCCGGTGATTATCGCCTACCCGGGCGAAGAGCGCTCTCTTGCGGCAACACTCTTTGCTTATGGGGTTGATGGTCGGCAGTTTGATATCCACAATTTCGGCCTGGCACCGTGCGGCGACACGCTCATGACAAGCCTCATTAACCAGCAGGCTAGCCGCTATGATCTTGCCATTGCCGCCGTAATGTGTCTTAGCGCAACAGGCGTCATCTCTCCAGACGACGCCCAGCGCCTCGCGGGGCATTGCCACGCAGCGATTGAGCAGTGCCTCGCCCACGCACGCGAGCACCACACTGACCACCCGATGGTCACCACCTGGCAGTGGCAGCAAGGGCAGTAGAGAAGCCCCACGCACCACTCATCGATACCGCCATCACCTCGCGACACATGGTATACTAGACTATAATGAGAAAGCCAACATTCGCAACAATCCAGCTCGAAAAGATCGTCGGTGGTGGGCAAGCTCTCGGCACACTTGATGATGGCCGCAAAGCCTTCGTCTGGGGTGGGTTACCGGGCGAGACCGTCACTATCCGCATCACCAAAAAGAAGTCACACTTCGTCGAAGGAGTGGTGACTGAGGTTCTGGCTGCTTCGCCCGAGCGCATCGCGCCGCGCGACCCCGAGAGTTACCTCAGCACTAGCCCATGGCAAATTATGCCGCTGGCAAGCGAACAGCATTATAAGGCAGCGCTGATCGAGGAGGCCTTTGAGCTGCACGATATTGTCTTGCCAGAGCCAATTGACGTTTTTTGCGATGATATACCCTATGGCTACCGCAATAAAGTTGAGCTCAGTTGGTATAGCGACAGTGCGCCAGATGGTACCGAAACGCTCGACCTCGCGTTCTTTCGGCGGGGAAGCAAAGGTAAGATTGTCGTTGATGAGACGAGCTTAGCTCGGCCAGAGATCAACCAGCTCGCCCGGCAGGTGCGCGACCTGCTGCGCACCAAGCAGGTGACGGCGCGCCAGCTCAAGACACTGCTCATCCGCTGCGACCAAGCGGGCAACTGTGTGTGGCAGCTTTATACCAAAGACCGCCTAGGCGATGTTATGAGCCTAGACGAAGCCGCCGCTTTATCAGCTCAGGGCGGTGAGATCATCTACTCCGACCCCCGTTCGCCGGCCAGTCGGATCACTGAGCGCCTGGCATGCTTTGGCGATCCTGTATTACAAGATACCATTCTTGGTGTGCCGTTTCGCTACGCCACCGAGGGGTTCTTCCAGGTTAATCTGCCGGTCTACGAGCAAGCACTGCGTGATATGCAGCGGTTCGTCCAGGTGCAGGATGGCACGTCGCAGCCCACGCTCGACCTCTATGCCGGGGTGGGGACGATTGGCCTGACGATTGGCAGTGATAACGTCACGCTAGTAGAGATCAACGCCGATGCGGTGCGCGAGATGCAGCGTAATATCCACCAGCTAGGCCGCACGGGCCAGGCCAAGGCCGTTCTCGCGCCCAGCGAGCAAACGCTGGAGTATATTACTCGTGATGCGCTCATCATTCTCGATCCACCGCGCGCTGGCCTTCACGCTGATGTTATTACCAAGCTCCTCACCGCCCGGCCGCAGCGCATCCTCTACCTCAGTTGCAACCCTGTCACTCAAGCACGCGACGTAGCGCTTCTTGCCGCGTACTACGGTATTGCCTACCACCGAGGCTACAACTTCTTCCCTCGCACGCCGCACTGCGAGCATTTGGTGGTGCTTGACCGGCTTACGTAGTGACTTTATATCGCTCTTATAAAAAAGTGATTCTTCACGATTCAGACATTGAGAAAGGAAATGCAAAAATGAGCGCATTCATGATACAAATGCAAGTTATCTATACAGCTCTTATGGCTGGGATGATGCTTATGTATACTATTACTTTAGGACGCTATTTTGATTATATTTTAAAACACAAGATACCTGGCGCATCTCAAAATTGGGCACTGTTTCATAATAATACTCGAGTGCAGATCTACCACACAGCTGTATTGGTTGGCCACGCAATGTTGTCGATAATTTCTCTCACTACCAACTATACGAGAGGGCCGGCTCCACTCGTGGTTGCAGCGGCTGTTCCATTTCTCATGCTTACTACTCATGTGGTAACTGGCTTTGCCAAGGCAGAATTTTTTGTCAATGGTGCGCAGCGATTGGATGATGGGAAGACAGTAAAAACATATCTTGTATGGAATATGCCACTCCATATCACATACACTCTCCTCTATGCTGTATCGGCTGCTCTTTTGCTTACATTGTTATAGGTCTCAATCGTCAAGGATCACGAGGAAATGAGAGAACGTTTATCTTATTGACACACTCGTCATATATTGATATATATATTAGCTTTTGAGTTATCCTGCTCAGAAGCTTTCATGACAAGCAGGAGGGTTATAATGGCTCATCTCATTCCGGTCGAAGCCGTACGCGAGCACCAGCTCGCCGAACAGGGTTATCGTGCGCACCAGGAGGAGTACAAAGCTGAGCGAATTGCACACTTTGAGGAGCAAGAGCTGCCCCTCATCGTGCAGGCGTTCATAGACAAGACAAGGAACGTTGACGACACTCGATTGTACGACAATGTCCTTTGCCTTTACATCCTCGATGATCTTGCGGTCTTCAAGGACAGCATCGTCTGTGAGTATGCATTGCGCCATGCGCTGCAACAGCACAATCGACATGTCACCGATGTATATATTGGTGATCACAGGTCATATGGTACGCCGCATGACGAAGATATGAGGATATTCAACGTCTTCGTCTTCTTTGAACACCCCGAATCTAGAGAGGAGGAAACTGCGGGCTAAGCCCACGCGAACCTCTGACTCGCCTTGCTGCTTGTCATGTTCGCCCTGTGAGGAACATTTGGTGTTTTTCTGTCGATAGTGAGCATACTTTTGAATTATCTTATTACGCAATTATTATCTCATATCGCGGGCCAAGAATAGGAATGGCAGTGTTTGATTAGACGCCTGCATGCTAATAGGCTATAATAAGTTTTATGCGACGCTCTACCCGAAGAAAGATTATTATCGTTGGGGTTCTTCTTATCACCTACAGTGCTATTACGTATGGCCTTCCTTATCTGCTTTTGGATGCACCGTTCGCACGAGTTAATGCAACTGAGACGCTTAAGCAGCGATTTTCTCGCGAGTATACGCAATCGCTTGATGTCAAATATAGCAAAGGGTCGCCTCAGCTCAGCCGCGAAAGCCCAAGTGGCACAGTGCTTGGCTACGTTACAGACACGAAGACACGCCAGAAGCTGCTCCAGGCTCAGCCTTTTATTGATTGCTCTGGTGGCTGCTCGTCGTGGCAGCCGTATAGTGAGTATGACAAAATATCACCACTGCTTAGTATCGAGCAAAATTCATCACCCGACTCGCGCAACATTCTTCGCGCAGCAACAGGAGAGGGAGGTCAGTGTGTTGCTCGCTACCACCCAGAGTCGCACGGTGATATATTCTGCTTGTCGCCTTCGACAGGGGCGTTTGCATATGGGTATGATGGTGCATCGTAGGGATGCGGCATTTTGATCTTCATCAATTCTAGCCTCACTCTCCATATTTAGAGGACTACGACAACTTGTTCAGTATCTCCAAACTTACGACCATATAGCCATGTAGGACCGCCATGCTGCTGAAGCTCAGCAATGATAGAAGGTGAGGTAATAGTGTCTCTTGTCGTTTGAAGATACTCTTGCTCACTCATACCCTGTTGGATGTGATGTTTTCTCAGAACGACACCATGGCTCGTGCACTCTCTGCATAATTTCATCGAGATTGTCCGGAATGTAGCGATCTGGAGTCTCTTCTCCCACGTCTTCAGGAGAAGGGGTAGATCGATTGTTAGAAAAATTATCGTTCAAAACGAATCACCGCATTAAACTTCGCACTAATCATTCACTAGGTTTTGATTGCAGGCTTTAATGATATGATTACTCAGGTCGATGATTGTCTGTCGATCAGCGACGCCCATTACCTCTTGCAGCCATTCCCAGCCTTTTATGTCAGGTGCATAATCGCCCATCGTAAGCTCACCGATTGCCCGTGTGAGATCAAACCATTCTTTCGCGGTAAAGGTGATGGTGACGGGCTTGTCGTAGTCGTATTTTTTGCCTGAACTCGATGTTGGGTCAGTGGATGACATATAAACTCCTTTATGGTATTAATGCTATATCAAACATATCTCGAGTTGTATTTTAAATCAAGTCTAATTGTTGTGGGTAGGTGAATTTAGAATGCGGTTCTACCTCAACCCGTTCCGCATTTCCAACAAGGTCAACGGTAGTACTTCTTCCCAGAACTCTTCCCATGCAACGCGTCGCCCCTTAATTCTTAGCTTGCGTAGCTCATCCGCCTCGTGCAGCACATAGGAAGTAAGGCTTCAAGATATAGAACATCCAAAAAGGATATATAAAAAACAGATACACTCATTATACAGGTGTAGTCTATCTATACGCCCCTTATGGCTGGGATGATGATTCTATGCTATTCTTTAGGGTATTCTTTATTTATCGCGAGGAGAAGTAGTATTGTCCAGATACCTTCCCAGCTTCTTGGAAATATTTAAGTAATAATCAGCAGAGGAAAGACCGTGTACGTTTTCCAACTGTCTCCATTCTTCCTCAGAAGGTGCGTAAGCGCCAAGTGTCAGCTCGGTAATAAGTCCCATTAGTTTGCTCACTTCTTCGGTCGTTAACACAATCGTCATAGGTTCATCCAGCATGGCGCGTACGACCTTATCGTATGCTGATCTATCTGTATTGTTTGGCATAACATACATTCCTTTCTGGGATTTAGTTCATTGTGGTAATTCTAAAAGTACTATAAGGCTCCCGTTAATGCAAGTGCGTCAAACTAATTACTTTGCACTACTCAGCACGAGACGCCGCCACAAAGCGCTGGCCCACACGCCACGCCCACCACCATTGCAGTATGGTTACTGGAATAATAATGGCAATGCTAGGCCAGAGCAGGAGTAGGTTTGGTGGGGTGAAATCGAAGAACTGGCGAAGCGGGCCAACACCAAAACTCACTACTGTTACAAACAATACCGCAAGCATATACAGCATGCGCGCAAGATGAGCTCGCTTATCTAACCGGACACCAAGCATGCGGCCAGCCAAAAATACCAGATACACACCGTAGAAGGTCGCTACCAGCACCGTCATCGTTGCCACCTCGCCAAGACGATCTGGGTAGAATGTGCGGCCAAGCCAATACACACTAGCCACCGCTACCCCTGTGAGCACGGCAATTGGCGCCACCGCTAGCAGAGTATCGTGCCAGAAGCGCCGGGGGTCAATCCGGTGCCGCGGTAAGGGCGGGAAGAGCGTCCACATAATGGTCGGCATCGTCACGAGGAAGATATTCATAAAGGTAAGATGGCGCGGCGCATATGGGTACATAATGCCGAGGGTGAGGGTAATGGCCAGTAGCACGACACCATAGATAATCTTATGGAAGAAGAGCACGCCAATGAGCTCGATGGCTTGCATGATGCGATTACCCAGCTGCATCCCCAGGGGTAGCGAGGTGAAGGAGTTGTTGAGCAGGATGATATCGGCAACACGCCGGCTGGCCGGTGCACCAGCATACATCGCCACGCCAAGGTCGGCTCGCTTGAGCGCTAAGGCATCATTGACACCATCGCCCACCATGCCAGTGAATCGCCCTTGGTCTGAGAAGTGCGCGATGATCCGCTCCTTTTGCTCTGGCAAAACACGGGCAAAGATGGTATGTGTATCGGCCGCCTGGGCAAACGCTGCATCATCGAGCTGGGCAAGCTCTGCGCCAGTAATGGCTGCCTCGGGCTGGTGAATCCCCGCTGCCTTGGCGATATAGCTGACTGTCCGTGGGTTATCTCCGCTAATGACACGAATGGTTACTCCTTGGCCTTGCAAAAATTGTACAGTATCGACCACGCCATGGCGCAGACTGTTGCGCAGGACGATTGCCCCCAGTGGCTGACCCGAGCCAGTGGTGAGCTGCTTGAGTGGCACGGTACTGTCGGTAAAGCGAGCGAGCAGGAGAACACGCAGGCCATCATTTGCCCAGGCGTCGATTTGGGCTTGCTGGGCTGGTGAGAGTAGGGCAAGCCGCGCCACAAACTCTGGTGCGCCTAGCATCAGCGTCTGCACTGAGCCAGCAATCTCGGCCCGCACCCCTGCCATTTTCCGGCTCGATGAGAACGCCATCACCTCCTGGACGTGGGCGGCAGGAGCCTGGTGCGCAGCAAGAATTGCCTGGCCAGTCGCATTGCCACCACTGGTTTCGTGCGCAACGAGGGCAGCGTAGTGGGCGAGTTGTTCATCACTGGTCGATGCGTCGAACGACGCAGCGTACTCGAAGATAACGTCATCACTTGTCAAAGTACCCGTCTTATCCACGCAGAGCACGCCAAGCAGCGCCATTGCCTCAATGGCCGAAAGCTTCTGAGGTAAGACCTTGGCCTGAGCCAGGCGCAGTGAGCCAAAGGCAAGCAGGAGCGAGCTCGCCAGGAGCAGCCCCTCTGGCACGACTGTGATCGCTGCGGTGATAATCGTCTTGAGGATGCTGACCGCCTGCAACCCTGCAATATGGTAGCGCGCGAAGATAAGCAGCGCTAACACGACTGCGCCATAGGTTAGGACGGTAATAGCCCGCTGGATAGCCCGCTGGAGCGGCGTGGGCTGTGGTGCATACTGCTTAAGTACGGTACTGATTGCACCGGCCTTGGTGGCGCTACCAACTGCCGTGACGCGAGCGTGGGCTGTACCCGCTACTACTGTTGTGGCTGCATAGATGGTATCACCGGGTGCTTTGTCTACCGCGGCAGATTCGCCCGTGAGCATGCTCTCATTTACCTCCAGGCCTTTTGCGTCGAGCACAACGCCGTCGGCGGGTAGCTCATCGCCAGTGTGTAGCACAAGGGTATCGCCAACCTGCAGCGCATCATAAAGCACCTCGGTGATGGTGCCGTCGGCCTGGACCACGCGGGCACGTGGCGCGCTCATAAGCTCGAGCTTGCGCAGCGCGCGCTTAGCCCGAATCTCTTGCACGGCACCAATCAGCGAATTGACCATAATGACAAATGATATAAACCAGGCATCGCGATACTCCCGCACGTAGACCAGCGCCATAGCAAGAAGCAAAATCGCCAGCACGATAGGCGAGGCAAAGTTGCGCCGGATGATGACCAGATAGTCCTTCATAGGTTAGTTCATTCCTCCTCGATGATACTGACACTTCGCGGCAACCCGCCAGCCACTGCGCGCGTCGCTGTCTGCTTGGTAGATGTGGCCGTCTTTCACCTCATCAACGAGGATGAGGGCTGGATTATATGGCGCAAGGGTACGATAGTACATGATGTCGCGATCGGTGATGCGCCCAAAGCCGGGGAAGATCTCACGAAACTTCTGCCGGCCAAATTCGTCAAAATACTCTGGCTGACCGCGGGGCGGGAAGAATGTCTCAGCGCGCAGGCCAATTCGCACAGCGATCTTCTTAACATCGCCAAGGAGCAGGCGCGATGGCCCATAGACCAAGCAATAGAGCTGCCCATCTGTCGCAAAAAACACCGATGCCTTGGCGGCAAGCCCTGCGGCAATATTGCGTGCCACCACGCGGTCGATCACTAGCTGCACGCCAAAGCGTGCGGCGAGAGCCTTTTGCACATATGCGACATCCATGTGGTTGCCAAAGTCCATGATAGTTATTATACCGGAATCTCAGCCTGGCCGCTAGAGTCGAGGCGGTGAGTGTGCGATAATGGAGATATGTCTGAACACGAATTTTCGACTCGATACACGCACCTCAATAGCCAGCAGCGCGCTGCTGTCGATACGATTGATGGGCCGCTGCTCGTCGTGGCTGGTCCCGGTACTGGCAAAACAGAGCTACTCAGCATGCGCGCCGCCAACATCCTGCGCCAGACAGATGTGCTGCCTGAGAATATTCTCTGTCTTACCTTTACCGACAGTGGAGCAGCGGCGATGCGCCAGCGGCTGCGCAGTATCATTGGGGCAGATGCCTACCGCGTCGCTATCCATACCTTCCATAGCTTTGGCAGTGAGGCGATTAATCACCACCGAGAATATTTCTATCACGGTGCATCGCTGAAGCCTACGGACGAGCTTGGCAGTTACGAGATTTTGCGTAGTATCCTGAGCCAGCTCGATCATCATAACCCGTTGAGCAGCAAGCAAAATGGTGAGTTTACCTACCTGCAAGACATCAGCCGCAGCATTAGCCAGCTCAAGCAGGCTGGCCTGAGTAGCGCAGAGCTTCGGCAGGTTATTGATGCAGATGAGGCGCTCATAGCGGCCGTCGAACCACGCCTCAGTGAGGTCTTTGCCGCCGGGCGAATAAGCAAACCAATGGCCGGCAAGCTCGCCCCGCTGGCGG
>CALHVV010000008.1 GCA_938036915.1 uncultured Candidatus Saccharibacteria bacterium | reverse complement strand
ATAATTACCATAAGCGGCAGCCACATATGGCGGAGAAGAGTGAGAAGCTTGGCGAGTGTATTGCGCATGTATTTCATGTATATAGTATATAGCAGGCGCTGGATGCTTGCAATGAGAGCAAAACGATGTAATAGCTAGAGATATGTTGTCGCGCTGCGTGTGTTATTTTGTGCCAGCGAGGTAGATTTCTTGCACCTGGGCATCATTCAGCGCGGTGGTGTGGACAGCCCCAAACTGCATCATGCCAGTGAAGAATGTGTTTGTGCTGTTAATAGGTGTGCCATCGCCATTACGCCACTCGCTAAAGCGCCCACAGCCAAACTTCCAGTACCCGCGGAAGTTTTGGGCCTGCGTGACGCTTGGGTCATGAGCAACCAGTGCGCCATCGGCATAGAGTCGCATGCCTTGTGGTGAGAGTGAGGCGGCAACGTGGTGCCATTTGCCATCGGCGTAGTTCTTGCCGGCTGGTGAGAAGATTGAGCGCGTGGCATTGGGCCACACCGCAAAGGCAATGCGCCCTTGCTTGTCGAGAAAGAGGACACGGTCTAAGCTTGGGTCCGCACCATTGTCTGGTGTACTAGCAAAGCCGGCGATGCGCCCATTATTGAGCCCATATTGATTGGTATTGAACCAAACAGAGAGGGTAAAGGGGTTGGGGTTGTCGACAAGTGTGGGGTAGGCGAGGCAGGTATCTTTGAAGAGGGTACTGCGCACACGGTCGCGGCGACAGGCATATGATTGTGAACCATGAGCAGCGGCCGTGCGCGTGAGCCAGGTACCCTTATTGTTATTGCCAGATAGGTCGCGCTCGGTAGTGCCAGTATCGAAGAATGTCATGCCGTAGATGAAGAGCGCCTGCGAGGGGGCAGTGAGCTTGGTGGCATCAGTGCAGTTGTAGAGCACGGGGCGCGCAGTATTAGCACTGTTGCGGATCGTACCGGAAAACGCCCCGCTCGTTAGATAAAAGTTATGAAAGATAATAAAGCATATCCCTACCAGGGTAATAATCGCTGCGACGATGACAGAAGTGATGGGCAATGGCTGCGGTGAGCTATCGGCTGGAGTGGGCCGATATAGCTGGCGGAGGCCGTAGAGCATCAGCCCAAAGGGGATAAGACAAATGAGCATAATACACAGGATAACCCATACCGTGTAATGAATCGTTGGCATGAAAAAATACTGCCCATGGCTATTTTGTACCGAGACGGTGATAGTAGCATCTTGGCCGGGGTAGAGTACTGTGCCGACTGCGTCAATTGGGAAGACACCGGTGTTGACGATGTGCATAGTGGCGCCTTCGTTGGCTGGCAAAACACTGAGCACACTAAAGTTGATCCATGGATGAAACCACAGCGACACAGCGCAGAGCACTAGTGTCATGCCAATAATCCGATAATACCAGCGCCACGTTGGACGAGCTCGGCGGGTGACCAGATGGATGATGAGCCAGCCGATCACTACCCATGGCATCATCAGCCATACCCAGCCAAGCCACGGGTTGATGAAAATTGCTTTGCCAATGATGGCGCTGTGCTCGATGGGGAGCGGATCGGCCGCGTGGTTGAGGTCGCCCTTGGTGAGGATACGCTGGTTGGTGATGGACTGGATCCGATGGGTATACGTCCGGCCGTGGCGCTGAAAGGTAATGATATCGCCGGGGTGGTAGCTGCTAGCTGGCTGGGCAATGACGAGCGAGCCAACTGGTGCGGCAGTCGCCATGCTCGGCGTTGTGACGAAAAAGATACGCATGCCGAGCGCCATCATCACGGCAACGAAGCCTCCAAGACAGAGGCTTAGGATAGTGATGATAATTATTCGTTGCCGCGGCATGCGCATTGTCCTACTCCAGAGGAATTACGCGCCAAATGTCCACGTCAGTGGTTGCGAGACCTGCAAACCTTGGTAGGTTGGGCCGGCGCTAGCGTCGAGCGACACCTCAAAGGTGATTGGCACACTCTCGCCAGTATTGATGGTTGCCTTGCTGAGCTTGGCGAGCAGGTCAATAGCACCGCCTGCTTGCAGTTGTGCGGCAGTACCCGTAAAGAATGTGCTGCTGCCTGATTTGATAGCTACCTTGACTTTACTGCAGAGGTCAGTTGCACTACCTGCTAAAGAAGCACCAGGGACAGGTGATTGGCTACATGTGCCAGGGTTAAGGCTAAAGGATGTTGCGGCCACGCTTCCGGTGTTTTGCAGGGTAATGTTGGTTGTTTGGGCTGGCCCACCAGCAACGAGTGGTGTGCTCGTGCCACCATACTTGTTAATAGTAGAGCAGGTAGCAGAGTTGGTCGTTGCACCGGCGCCGTCTGTACTGTTGCAGGTGTAGGTGCCCGATGTTTCCTTCATGGTGAGTGTACCGGTTGAGGCGCTGTTGATGGTATTTTGGATGCTTGCCGCAAAGCCTGCGAAGGTTGGTGTAAAGGTAAAGGCGACGAGCAGTGCACCCACAATCCCCGTTGAGATAAGACCAATCCGCTTCTTGCCCTGGCTAGCTTGAGTTGCAATCATAAAAATCCCCCTTATGGTTATATTAGCTATCAGTGTATCAGAAGCATGAGCGTTATACAAGGTGGCAATGTATTGATAGCGATAACTCGGCTGGTAATGGTATCGCATATCGATAGCTCTATTTCACTTCATTGGCTGCGATATATTGATTGCTCGTCTCGCTGCGCAGCCGTTTCCAAACCTGCTATAATAGAATATGAGTAGAAAGTAAAGAGGCGCTATCGGGCAGGGTAGCGCGAGCGGAGGTCGGAGCGATATGGCAATCAGTCAGGCGAAACTAATTCAGGCAGCGCGGCGGGTCTTTGCCCAGGATGGATACAAAGCGGCATCGATCGTGGAGATTGCTCAGGTGGCGGGCATTGCGGTGGGTGGTGTGTATTTGCTCTATCCGTCTAAGCTGGAGCTCTTCCTTGCGGTGTATCGTGCGGAGGATGAAAAGACGAAGAACCGGATTGTTGGACGAATCGATTGGTCGCAGCCCCGGGCAGCCTTCGCAGCTTATCTACGTGCCACGACGCAAGCCATGCGGCGTAATAAAATCCTGGCCGAGTGGCAGAGTGATGTGCCTGGCGAGCAGGTGCGCCAAGCCTACCACGATGATGTGAAGCAAGCAGGAGCAGGTAATAGCTTGGTGATGCGTGGCGAGTTCTTTGCCGAGCAGGTGCAGCAGTGGCGGCGCGATGGCATACTGCGGCCAGGCGCGACCGACCAGATAATTAGCGAACTCTTTACGGCAGTGGCAGCGATTGACGTACTGGAGGGTATCGCACCAAAGACGATGAAGTTTATGGTTGATGCGGTGCTTGAGCAGCTGTTTGTCAGTGAATAGTCGTCGCCATACGTCGCTATAAAATAATGAACGATGCAGAACGCAGAAGCGAACCTGTCGTATTATTTGCAATTATGACTGCTTCATCGTATACTTATCACTAGTATGTTGCAATATCTTCGTTCGAGTGAGGCAGATCAGACGATTACGCCGCGTGATACGCTGCGGGTTGGGTCGTGGCTGCGCTGTGAGAAGCCCAGCAGCGAGGAGATCGACAAGCTTCTAGCGCTTGGTATGGACGAAAATATCATCAAAGATGCACTGGACCCGCACGAGGTGCCGCGGGTTGATTTTGAGGATGAGTGGACGTATTTGATTGCCCGCTTGCCTGATACGGACGATGACTTTAACGACTTTACGACGCCAATATTGTTTGGCATTCACAAAAACTACGTGGTGACGCTGTCGCGCGATAGCCTAGGCCGCCTCTGGCAGCCTTTTGTCGACAAAACGCGGATGAATACGGCACGGCGGATTGAGCTCGTGGTGGCAATGATCGAGGCGGTGTCGCTGCAGTACCAGCGGCGAGTGGCAACGATCAACCGACAAATGCGAGCAGCAACAGACGATCTCCATACGCTGCGGGCGCGCGATATTGTGACGCTGACTGAGTATGAGCGCAAACTCAACGACTATCTCAATGCATTGGTGCCAATGAACTGGGCGATCGAGCGCTTGATGGCGAACCGTAGTCTCCGCCTCAAAGAGGATGATAAGGATGATGTGGAGGATATCTCGATTGATTTGGAGCAGGTGATTGCGCGTTGTAAGTCGCTCCTGCGCACCATCACTAATGTGCGTGATAGCTATCGCGCCGTGATGGACACGCGCCTGAACGAGACGATCCGCTTACTAACGGTGATCACGGTAGCCCTGACCATCCCGACGATGATCGCTGGGCTCTATGGTATGAATGTACCAGTGCCCGGGGCGGACGACCCGACGATGTTTTGGAAGATTACCGCTGTGAGTGTGATAGCCGCCATGGCAACCGGATATTATTTCTTACGCCGGCGGTAGGGGTTATTGCACCCCACCTGCTTTGAGTAATGTCTTCAGTCCGTGCTCGCCGCCACCAAAGCCGCTGGTGGTGTAGTCGTTGACGATCATGTAAGGGAGGCCAGTGACGCCGAGCTTGAGAGCGCGGCTGGTGTTTGTGGCGATATCGTCTTTGTGTTTCTCGTTTGTCACGCAGTCGCGGAATGTCTCCACGTTGAGTCCAATAGCTTCGGCCGACGTTTCGAAATAGCTGACGGGGAGGAGCGGAATTTCTTTGGGCACGGCAACGCCTTTGACGCCAATGCCTTTGTCAAAGTAATCGGCCTTGATGCGGGGTACAATGTGGTGTGTGTATTCCCAATATTTATGCTGGTCGGCCGCGCAAAATGCTGCCTCGGCACCACGTTCGGTATTGGGCACAATATCTTTGAGAACGGCAACAATCCGGTGTTCGTAGCGCAGTTTGCCCGACTTGATATACTGCTGGAAGTCTGCAGTGTTCGTGGCAGCCTCGACCTGCGCACAAAATGAGCAGAAGTAGTCGGTGTAGTCGACAAAGACATTGGGCGCAGTGTGGCTACCCTGCGACATCGCGCTCTGCCAGGGCTCACCTTTGCCAATGTGCTTGTTGGGTGGGCGGTTGATGAGATTGTAGGCGAAGAGGCTGATGATTGTGACGACGACAACCCCAAGCATGATATGGATCAAGCTAACCCCTGTTTGTTGTGACTGCATGATGCTCCTCCTGCTGAGCTAATGTTATGTAAATGGCGGCAATCTGGCCCGATCGATAGAGCGAAAAGAGGCTGAGCCCAAGGGCGATGATAAGCACAATAGTGCTGGCAACCGTCGCGGCTGAAGCGGCGGCTGCTCCCGAGAAAAACACTGCCACGATGGGGAGAATGAGCGATGTACCACAAGGTACGCAGCCCAGGCCAATTGCCGCCGCGACGGAAGCAATACCGCTGAGGCTAAGCTGCTGTGTGGTTTGCTGGTTGCGCTTGTTGCGCCGCGCGGTGAAGATAATAAGCGCGAGAGATATACCCTGCAAGATCGAGACAAGCACAAGTAGTGCACCTGTCAGCGACGTCGCAGCCTGCCGAGTGATCTCTATAAACATTGTTCCAATCACACCAAGCTTATCAACAAGTGGCAAGCGAGACATAAGCAGCGCGCCATAGAATCCACCATTAGTTAAGAGAAAAATCAGCCAGGCAAAGCCAAGTGCACCAACCAGCGCACTTGCCGCATACCATGGCTGGCGCAGCACCTGACCAATGCCGCTTAGGGCAGTGGGGATAGTATGGTGTAGCGAAGCAAGGTGATGTTTCATCAGTGTCTCTATTATACCACTGAGCACTGCAAACTTCTGTGGTTATCCTATTAATGGCTACTCTGTAACGCCATAGCCGAGTAGACCAGTATAGTTGCGCTGCCGGTTGGCAAAAATACGTATCTTATTATTCTCGTTGCCGCCAACAGTGGTGAGTATGCCGTCATCATTGCGCAGGACAATGTGTGTATGGTCGCCAAAGACGGGCGAAGCGCGGTAGATTGCTACGTCGCCAGGGCGGGGCTGGTAGCCGCTATCGGCTGGTTTGAAACGGCCTGCTGACTCGTAATACTCACGCAGCGTGAAGGTGCCTGGGATGCGCCAGCTACCAGTGTGTGGGTTCTTGAGCGGCGCACCAGCCTGCTGTATCGTCCAGCTGACGAAGTCAGCGCACCATGCCTCGTGCGCTCCTTGGCTATATTTCGTACCAGCGGGCTGAGCGGCAAACTCTGCCTGGGCAAGCTGGACAATCTTGCGGCGAGTAGGGCTGAGGGCTTGCGTGTTGACCTCAGGAAACTGGGCGAGCCCTGGCGAACGATCGAGCGTGGCCACATGTGACGTACCTTGGAGTTTGTAAAGAATTTTGCGCCAGCCAATCGCTGTGCCAACAACGCCGCCAATAACGAGAAGGAGGGCAAGGCAAATGGTGATGATGGTTGCTCGGTGGCTGAGAGGGAATAATCGTTTCATATGTATAGTATACATCGCATGGTGATGAGATTTGTTTGTTAATTGCTGTTTGGATGGCAGTAGAGGTGCTTAGGGTTATCAATGATATGTGTTTATTTGCACACTACTTACAACCCGGATAAATCAGTAAGTTCTTGCGCATTACGATATCCAAGCAACCGAGAAACTTCCTCATCCTTGAGCTCTGCGTAAGCCTTATCAGCTTCTCTCTGTGCTGTTTCCTGTGCCTTTGCTGCTGCTTCTGCTGTTGCTTTGTCTTCTATTTGTTTTTCAGTACGAAATCGTTGTTCAGCGTAGATTGCAGCAAGGGGGAGGTCAATCGCCTTTCCTAGTCTTTCTTCGAGTGATTTCGCAAGTGGGTATGATAGCCTTCTACTCTCCGGGGATGTTTGATTCTTTTGGTAGGCAAGAGTAATATCGCGGTCATTATCCATAAGGTGGTCAAGAATTGTAGCAATAGCTCGCTTTCTTTCATCATAGGAGAGTCGATATGGGGGTATTGTTGCTTGGTTTTGTTTATCAATATGTCTATATATTTCGTAATATGTGCTGGTGACGGTCTCATGATTTGTTCCAATCAACTTCTTGAGCTGGTGGGTTTGATGGCGAGCTTGCATACGAACAATAGGGTCATATCCCTTGGATGTATCTCGTGCGATTCCTGCAAAAAAGCCACCGAAGCCTCCCGGGATTGTACTGAGTAGACTAGCCGCAAAAATAGTAGGAGCTCCTGTCTCTATACTGCTTACACTACTGTAGGCAAGGCCACCTGTAACGCACATACTGAGTGCTATTGATCCGAGTGTTATCTCGCCAATGGCGTCATGCTTGAATAATTTCGTAGCCTCTGGCAAAACCTTCCCATTAACAATATAGCTTGCGACAGCATCTGGGCCAAATTTAGCAAGATCTTCTTGTGCGCAACCTGCCCAATAGTAATCTGTGTCTGTGGTGTAATCTTCGAGATCGCTGTCGAAATGGGTGTATCTGTGTGGTACAAGTGCCATAGTGGTTTCCTTTGATAATGTGAGATAACGTTATAATCTATCGTAGAAGGTGATTGCGCTACTGTCAAGGTTATATATTGTTCATCTTTCGCTTTCCTCTTCTCTATGTTATAATCCAGCCTAACGGATGGTTGGTTGGCTTATAACAATATGATGCCCTGGGAGTGATTCAAGCAGAGGCCCGTTTGGGTGTGGGGCTCGTAGCATAAGAAAGGAGTTGTATGACTCAAACCAAACCAATCATAACGGTGGATGGCTTGACCAAAACCTATGCTGGCACGCCAGTGGTGGATGGGATATCCTTCACGGTTAAGGCGGGCGAGATTTTTGGCTTGCTAGGGCCCAACGGTGCTGGTAAGACCACGACGCTGGAGATGCTGGAGGCGCTGCGGCCGATTGACGCTGGCCGGGCCACCATTGACGGCATTGATGTCGCCAAGCAGCCCAAGCAAATTAAGCAAATTATTGGCATCCAGCTGCAGTCGACCACCTTTTACGATAAGCTGACCCTGCGTGAGCAGCTACGTATGTTTGCCAGCCTCTACGGCCGGCGGGTTGATGCTGATGCTTTGCTAGAGAAGGTGCAGCTCAGTGCCAAGGCCGGTAGCTACGTGGAGCAGCTCAGTGGTGGGCAAAAGCAACGCTTTGCGATTGCTGCCACGCTGGTGAATCAGCCCAAGGTACTCTTTTTGGATGAGCCGACGACGGGCCTAGATCCGCAAGCGCGGCGCAACCTGTGGGAGCTGATCAAGACGATTCGCGATGAAGGCATTACCATTGTGCTCACCACCCACTATATGGATGAGGCCGAGCTGCTGTGCGACCGCCTGGCGATTATGGATGCGGGCAAAATCATCACCATCGATACGCCGCAGCACCTCATCGAGCAGCTGCTGGCCCGCGGCTTTACCAAGCAGCAAACGGTCGAGCCCGCCAACCTCGAAGATGTATTTATTGATTTAACCGGCAAGGCCATTCGGGAGTAGATGATGCGAATCAAGACATATTGGATTGGAGTATATGGGCAGGTGCGTGCCCTACAAAAGCGCTTTATGCGCGATGGCACGTCGCTGTTTTTTACCTTTTTGTTTCCGCTCATCTTTTTGCTGGTGTTTGGTGCGATTTTTAATAACCAAACCACCAGCTTTGATGTGGCGATTATTAACCACTCGCAGAGCGAATTTGCTAAGCAGTTCGTGGCGCAGGCCAAGACGAATAACGACACGGTGCTGAAGGTGAAGGACGTCAAGGATATGCAGGAAGCGCGTGAGAAGCTAAAGCACTCGGAGCTCAGTGGCATCATCGAGCTGCCAGCCGACTTTGGCACCGTGACGCCGGCTCAGGGGCGTCCAAGCGGCACTTTGCGCGTGCTCTACGCGAAGGGCTCGGAGCAGTCTGGCAATACGCTGACGGCTATTATGGGGCAGATTATTGATGGTATTAATAAGGGTATGGGCCAGCCCGAGCCGCCGCTAAAGGTTGTGGGCCAGGCTGTGGGTGATGAGCAGCTCAAGACCTTCGACTATACCTTTACCGGCCTGCTGGCCTTTAGCTTGCTAAGCATGGGGATCTTTGGCCTGGCTAACCAAATGCCGACGGAGAAGCAAAAGGGCTCCTACCGGCGTCTTCGGGCGTCGCCCTTTACAGCAGGGCAGCTGATTTTGGCAATGGGCATCCACTACACGATTGTCTCGCTGCTGAGTGCCGCTATGATGCTGGTGGTGGGGATGAGTGTCTTCCACTTTACTATGCGTGGCGACTGGCTGCTAGCCGTACCGTTTATCACTCTAGCGGCGCTGCTGATGGTGGGCTTTGGCCTGCTGATTGGCGGCTGGGCCAAGAACGAGAACCAGTCGGCGCCGCTGGGTAACCTGGTAGCCTTCCCGATGATGTTCCTTTCTGGCACCTTCTTCCCGTCCTATATGTTCCCGGAGTGGCTGCGCACGCTCAGCCAGTTTATCCCCATGACGCCTGTGACTGATGGCCTGCGCCTGATCATGGCCGAGCACGCCAGCCTGGCAGAGGTACTGCCATACGCCGGCGCCATTGGCCTATGGATACTGGTGGTGTACATCGCAGCGATCAAGCTGTTCCGGTGGGAGTAGCGAAGTAGCTAACAAGAGGAGACAACATGACGTATCAATTCATCCAAGATGCCTACCACGCACGGCGTGGTGGGTCGTCTCGGGTGCTTGATGTGTGCTGTGAAGGGTGCACCAAGCACGTGACGTTTTACCAAAAGGATGGCCCAGGCTCGCTGCGGCGAATGTATGTCGATCGTTTTATCGATATGACTCCAACTGGTGATGAGCTGTGCTGCCCACACTGCCAGCGCGTCCTTGGTATTCTCATCACGTATGCCAAGGAAAACCGCCTGGCCTATCGGCTTTTTGTCGACGCGGTGACGAAGCGGATTGTGCCGCGTCGGCAAGTAGAGTAATATAGCTCCTTATGCCCAATCGTTGGCTGGTTTGTATACTTGCTATAATATAAAAAAGAATTGCAAGCTAGAGGAAAGGAAGCTCCATGAGTGGTCATATACCAGATTTTCGTGCTTACCCGGCTGACCAGGCAATTGGTATTATTCGAGCGATTGCTGAGCATCGATGGCCCATGACCGTCGAGGAGGCTTTCTCGCTGCGAGACCAGTTCGGCTGGACACCCGCTCCAGACGATGGAAGATTTTTCGTTACTCCCGTCAGCAACGGAGAAGAAGACGGTCACATAAGCTTAGTCGTTAACAACAATAAGTATATATCCAGAGTCTCTTTCCGCTTGACCAGCCTTGCCCCCCCGGACCCGGGCCCGGAAATTAGGGCATTGATACAGTCGGCCCGCTCAGAGTACGTTGCTGGACTTACATCACTGTACGGGACTGCAACCCCCGGCTCTAGCAGCAAAGTCGAAACTTTGTCTTGGTATTTGCCGTCACGCGCGAGTGTCGGTTTAGGAGTCGGCACAAGATTTGTGTCCGCGACAATTGAATCGCCAGCGATGACTGATCTTACTGAAGCTGAAGAGAAGTATTTTGCTCAGTAGACAGCCCCAACTACATAACATCGAGAGCGTCGAGCACTGTCTGCGGGATAATCATTCTCTACTATCTAATCATCCGCATGCTTGGTAGTGAGGGTGCGCTGAGGCAAGAAGAGGGCAACAAGGAAGCCTGTGGCCATAAGCGCAGCGCTGATGATGAAAATCTGGTGCAAGGAGTCGCTAAAGGCGTTGAGAATGCGAGTCGTGTAGTCGTCTTGCTGTTGGCTTAGCTGCTGCTGGGCACGTGCGCGAGCTGGAGCAGGCAGCTGGGCTATGCCTTTAGCTGCACCTTGACTAATAGCGTCGCGCTGACTGTTGATGCGCAGCAGGGTATCGGCGCTGAGCTCGCCATCGAGCTGCTGAGCGGCTTGTGGCGCGCGGCGCAGCGTCTGGATGTAGGGAATCTGATTGACATCGCCAAGGCTGTGTAAAATGCCACTAGTGAGCACGCCTGCAAAGATAGCCGTCCCCACCGTCGAGCCAAGCCCACGGAAGAGCTGTACGCTTGAGGTAGCAGCGCCGAGATCCTGCTGGCGGAATTCATTTTGCACGGCGAGGGTGAGGATGGGCATACACATCCCCATGCCAAAGCCAGCTATAGCCATGATGATTGCCTCGTGCCAGTAAGGAGAAGTGGGCTGAAGCGTGATAAGCGAGAGAATACTTGCTGCGGTGATGGCGCAGCCAATGACGATATAGCGCTTGTATACACCTGTCCGGCTGATGAGTTGTCCCACGCCAATAGAGCTAATCATCATTCCGCCCACCATTGGCAAGAGCATCAGGCCAGCTTGCGAGGCAGTCGCGCCAAAGACTTGCTGGTTAAACTGCGTGAGGTAGAGGATTGCTCCGAGAAAAGCGGCACCAAAGAGCAGGCTAATGAGCATAATGAGGCGGTAGGTGGGGTTACGGAAGAAGCGGAGAGGAAGGATGGGCTGAGCGGCTTTGCGCTCAAGCCAGAGGAAGATACCACTTGCAAGGGCGGCAATAGTGAGCAGCACACTTTTGATGAGAGTAAGGCTCGTGCCACGGTCGATGACGCTCTTAAAGACCATCTCCGTATTGTCTACTGCCAAGACAAGCGCCGCCAGGGCAATGGTGATAAAAAGAGCACCGAGGTAGTCTGGCTTGTGCTTGCTGTCGTGCTTGATTTGTGGGCAATAGCGGATGATGAGAGCAGTGGCGATGATGCCAATTGGCACATTGATAAAGAACGTCCAGCGCCAGTCGGTTGTGACGCCAAAGATGGTCGCACCATCGGTTAGCCAGCCACCAAGCAATGGCCCCGCTACCGAGCTCATGCCAAAGGTCGCACCGATGAGCCCTTGCCAGCGGCCCCGCTCTTTGGGCGTAAAGAGATCGCCGACAATAGTAAAGGCGTTGGCGGTGATAATACCGCCACCAATTCCTTGCAGCGCACGCCACGCAATGAGCCATTCTACGGTTGGCGCGATACCGCTGAGTAAGGAGCCAATAGTAAAGATTGCCACACCACTAAGCAAAAGCGGCTTGCGGCCATACATATCACTGAGCTTACCGGCTAGCGGTACTGTCACAGTAGTGGTGAGCATATAGGCGGTAACGATAAAGCCAAGAGAGGAGAAGCTGTTGAATTCCTTGACGATTGCGCCTAGTGCCGTTGCCACGATGGTTTGGTCGAGCGCCACAAGGAAGAGGGCGCTCATCACGGCAAGCATGACGATGAGTTTGTGACGTTGGGGTAGATGATGGAGCATAGAATTCCTTGGTTAGTTACTATAGTTAATATTCCGAAATGTAAAATAAGGTTCTTGCTCTCGTTCGAGTACATACTTCTCCTCTCGACTCCTACATGGCTTCGAGATGCGTTAGGTAGAGAACTATCAACCAAATATGCTATGATACGCCGAATAGAACTGTTTGTCAATTCTATACCAAGGAGCTTAGGCACTGCACTGGCTGATCGTGGGCGATGAGCTGCGCCAGATCAACCTCGGCAAGGAAGTGAGGTAAAATTGGGCACTGCTGCGGGCTAATAAAGCCGCACTCGGCGACCTCTGCCAAGCCATGCGTTGTGGTGGCAAGGTCAATTGACTGGTAGTCTTGCCAGTTAGTGATGTGGAACAAGAACTCAAGCTGTTCGCGCGGCTTGCCAGCTGCTGGCGCTGCGATAGCAAACTGCTGGACGAAGAGCAGCCGGCCAATTGCTGGCTCAACGCCTGTTTCTTCGATCATCTCTCGCCGCAAGCCATCCAGTACGCTCTCACCCAGCTCCAGCCCACCGCCTGGTGTGCACCAAAAATCTCGGCCATCGCCAGTGCGCGCTGTCAAGCGCTGGCAAAAGAGCTCGCCTCTGTCGTTGATGATAATTCCATGTACGTTGATGTGTCTGTGCATGGTGCCTCCGGTGATTGATATGACTTATGGATAATGTGCTGTATTTATTTTACTCTAAAAAATATATTGGTTGTTTGTGTAGTCTGCTGACCTACCTCTCTTGATTTTCCCATTAGCACTCGCTATACTAGAGTGCTAGAAGCGCCTTGATTGATACTAGGCGCGGTGATAAGTAGATAAGTATAAGAAAGGGGTAACCAATGAGTTCACCAATCAAGCCAATGGCGCATTTCGTCGTGGCGGTTAAGGAGAAAAAGCCAGAGAAGACTGCCAGCGGGATCTTTTTGCCCGAGTCGGCTCAGGAGAAGTCGGAAGCTGCTAAGGTGATTGCTGTTGGATCGGCAGTAGAAGATATCGCAGTCGACGCGCGGGTGGTCTACAAGAACTACGCAGCTACCACCATTAAGCTCGACAAAGAAGAGTATCTGATTATCAAGGACGAGGATATCCTCGCGACAGTAGAATAGGAGAACTAATCTATGGCAAAAAAAGTATTTTATGATGAAGATGCGCGCCGCCGGATTTTGGGCGGGGCAGAAATTCTCTACAACGCGGTGAAGACAACAATGGGGCCAAAGGGCCGCAATGTCGTCATTGGCAAAAGCTACGGTGGCCCGAGTGTCACGCACGATGGTGTGACAGTAGCCAAGGGTATCGACATTGAGGATGTTGACGACGAGACACTAGGCTTTAAGGTGGGGGCAGAGCTTATCAAGCAAGCCGCCAACAAAATGAACGACGTGGCTGGTGATGGTACAACTACCGTGACGGTTTTGACTTACCATATCCTCAGTGAGGCAAATAAGCTGATTGCTGCTGGTCACAACCCAATGCTGCTGCGCAAGGGTCTGGAGCGCGCTGCGGCAGAGGTAACAGCGGCTTTGAGTGAGCAGGCAGAAGACATTCGCAATGATGAAACACGCGTCGCAGAGGTAGCAACTATCTCGGCGGGTGATGACGCAATTGGCCGGCTGATTGCTGATGTAATGGAGAAGATCGGGCCCAATGGTGTGGTGACGGTTGAGGAAGGCCGCGGCCTTGAGCTAGAGAGCGAAGTGGTTGAGGGCTTTACCGTTCAGCGTGGCTTCGTTAGCCCGTACATGGCGACAGACACGAAGCGAATGGAAGCGGTGTACGACAAGCCAGCTATTGTTATTACCGACAAGAAGATTTCGTCGGCGCAGGAGTTTGTTCCACTGCTTGAGATGATTGCTCAGAGTGGGAAGAAAGATCTCGTCTTGATTGCTGACGATGTGGATGGCGAAGCGCTTGGCCTGCTCGTGCTCAACCGCCTCAAGGGTGCCTTTAATACCTTGGCTATTAAAGCGCCGAGCGATAAGGATGTTCTCTACGATATTGCTGCTCTGGTGGGTGCCACGGTCATTACCGAGGATACTGGTATGAGCTTTGATACGGTTGGGCCTGATGTGGTGGGCTCAGCTCGCAAGGTGATTGCTACCAAGGATTTGACGACAATCGTCGAAGGGGCTGGTGCGAAGACGGCAGTCGATGCCCGGATTGACCAGATTGCCGTTGAAATTGCCAACAGCACGAGCGACTACACCAAGAACAATCTCGTCAAGCGCCAAGCTGCCCTGACTGGCCAAGTGGCGGTGATTAAGGTAGGTGGGGCAACCGAGACCGAGATCGAAGAGAAGAAATACCGCGTTGATGATGCGGTGGCTGCCGTCAAGGCTGCCCTAGCTGAGGGTATTGTGCCTGGTGGCGGGGTGACACTGGTCAATCTTGCAACGAGCTACACCCACGCTGGTGATGCCGATGCGTCGGTGACCGCTGGTGAGGATTTGCTTATCCACGCGCTCGAGCAACCATTCCGCATTCTGCTGACCAACTCTGGCCTCAATGCCGATGAGTGGCTGCCACAGGTGAAGGCAGCGCAGCCTGGCTTTGGTATTAACGTCAACACACCGGGCAAGCTGATCGATCTCAAAGC
>CALHVV010000007.1 GCA_938036915.1 uncultured Candidatus Saccharibacteria bacterium | reverse complement strand
CTCAGTGAGAGAGTAGTCTTTGAGAGGGCGATTTGGCTTTGGCTTCCAGTCTGGTACTGGCTCATTCAGCCAAGCTTTTGTGCGCTCCATAGCCTGCATCGCCTTTCGGCCCATGTTCTTGGTAATTAGCACTATACGTGCCCACCGTCCCTCTTTCTTCTCCTTCACCCCTTCAGTCGCTTCAATACTCGCTGCGCGATTCTCCTCAACACTACCATCAGCTTCCTCGTGTGTTGGCTCTGCTGTGGTTACTTCGGGGGTCTGCGCTGCTTCTGCGAGAGACTGACTCTCTACCGTTACAGAGGCAGCTTGGTGTGAGTCTGGTGACTCCAGCCGCACGTCGAGTGCTGCTTGGAGTGCTGCGAGTGCCCGGTCGCGCGTGTCTTTGAGCTGCGCTGCATCTTCGTGCGAGAGGTATGGCTGCATCAGCTCGTGCGCCGTCATACTCAGCACTGCACTTGCTGCCTCACCCTTCATGCGGATCGCGTCCATGGCGGAACCGCTCGCCATAATCTCCTGGGCAGTGCGGTCTGTCAGCTCACTCACCTGCGCTTCGAAGCCGGTTGGTTGTGGCGTTTGCTCACTCGTCGAGATTGGCGTGTGAGCAAGCTCTGCCTGAGCTCCGCTTAGGGTTAGTTCTTGGCTTGGAGCAGCGGCAGGCCGTGCGCCTTGGTTGCGCGCGTCGAGGGCCTGCTGCAAGGTAGCAAGTGCGTCGCTGCGCATCGTCTCCAGCTGAGCAATCCCCTCCGCCGAATACGGCAAGATCACCTCATGCGCAATTTTGCTCTGCACCGCAATATCTGCCATACCCTTGGCAAACACCGCATCCGTCGCCGACTCTGCTGTGTTAATCTCCTGAACCTTCTCGTCAGTCAGTGCTGCGATTTCTGTTTGTAGTCGAGCAAGGGTTGCTTCCTCACCGGCATATTGCTCTTGCTCGGTTGGTGATGTTTGCTCAGACATTGATGGTTGGTTTTGCTGCGCTTCGGCTTCACGCCGTGCTTTATCCCGTGCATAGTCTTCTTCTGTTGGTGGTGGAGCAAGAGAGATTTTTTGCTCTGTTGTCTTGGGTTCAGAGTATTCCTCGCCAACCGTCCCAACACCAAAACTATCAAGGCCAGCTCTGATAGTCTCGCCGACCACAGCAAGTGTTTTTCTCACTGTATTCTTATTCGCTTCGGGACTTGTTTGTCGTGCCAAGCGCTGCTCTTGTCGCGTGGTTTGAAAATCTCTAAGCCGTCGGTCTAGCTCGGCCATTGGGCCCGACTCGCCGAGTTTTTCATTCACGGCCTTTTGCGTCTCCACATTCCTCGCGTATACGTCAGGAATGCGTTTTGCCGCTCCAATCATATGATTCACCACACCTCGAACGCCAGCTCGTGTGGCTGAGCCTGTTTCGAGCACTGGGTCAAGCGTGCTTGTTCCTGTTGCCTCACGTCCTTTTGTCATACTACCCGTCCTATTTCCTCTTATATATTCTGTCCACATCCTACCACAACAGAGGTGATGTGTCAATGAGTGATATACCCCAATCTCAAAAACCCGCCATCACCACGGCGAGTTTTGTATACCATTAGTAAAACCGGCAAGAGCAGAGTTACCACTCAATTATAATGCGATTCTATACGATGAAGCACCACCGCCAAGCCTGTTACCGCAGCTACTGCAGCGTGCGCTTCACCAACTCGCGAGTGAAGAACTCAAGAGTGTCGCCAATCTCGAGCTGGAGCTTCTTGCTCGTCGTGAGGTTGAGGCCACAGAGCTCACCCTCAAAGACTTCCTTGGCTTCTTGCTGCTGTCGCTGCACGCTGGCTACTGTGACTTCGGCGATTTGCTCCTCGCCGCGCATCACACGGGCCAGTAGCCCTGCCGTCACCTTACCCTTTGTCACTTGCCCACCGGCGATTACCGCATCACGCATCGTTCGGAAGACGCCCTTAATCTCTAGCTGGCCAATCTCCGTCTCCACCACCTCTGGTGCGAGCAGTGCTTCCATACTGCTGCGTGCATCGTCGAGTAGCTCGTAGATCACTTGGTAGCGGCGCACCGTCACTTTGTCACGCATTGCCAGACGCTTGACAGCTGGTGGCAGGTCGACGTTAAAGCCGTAGATAATTGCATTACTACTACCAGCCAGGCGCACATCACTCTCGGTAATGTTACCCACGCCGTGGCCAATAATCCGCAGTGTGATCGCCCCGCCCGTCTCCACTAGGCGCAAGCTATCCATCACTGAGGTAAGTGACCCCTGTACATCGGCCTTGACGATGACGTCGAATTCCTGAGCATCGTGCTTTTGCGTCATCAGCTTGAGCAAGTCTGCACCAGTCACGTTGGTAGTGGCGGCATTGCGCGCTTGGTCGAGCTTAGCCTTTTGCACGGCCAGGCGAGCTTCTTTCTCATTTTTGACCACCGTGAAGATATCACCAAACTGTGGCAATTCCTTAAAGCCCGTCACCGTCACCGGCGTCGCGGGGGTGGCTGCCTTGATGGCCGCGCCAGTGTAATCGAGCAAAGTACGCACCTTGCCATAGGCCTGCCCTGCCACGAGGAAATGCCCTGGTGCCAAGCGGCCCTGCTCGATGAGTAAGTTCACCACCGAGCCACGACCCTTCTCCATATGTGCCTCAATGACGAGCCCCTCAGCCGGCACATCCGTATCGGCGCGAAGCTCTTCCATGTCGGCCACAAGTAGGATGGTATCGAGTAATTTATCAATATTCTGGCCAGTCTTGGCACTAATTGGCACCATAATGGTATCGCCACCCCACTCCTCAGGGTTGAGGTGGTGCTCGCTCGCAAGCTGCGCTTTAACCATATCAGGGTTGGCTGTGTCTTTGTCGATCTTGTTGATGGCAACGATGATCTTGGCATTGGCATCGCGCGCAAAGCGAATCGCCTCGACCGTCTGTGGCTTCACGCCGTCGTCGGCCGCCACAACGATCACCACCACATCGGTCAGTGCTGCACCGTGCTGACGCAATGCCGCAAAGGCTTCATGACCAGGGGTATCAAGCAGCGTCATCGTGCGACCGCCCTTTTGGGCTTGATAGGCACTAATGTGCTGGGTAATGCCACCAGCCTCGCCAGCGACTGTCTTCATCTTGAGGATGGTGTCGAGCAGCGTCGTCTTGCCGTGGTCGACATGCCCCATCACCGCCACAATTGGCGGGCGTGGTACTGCATTGCTTGACGGTTTATGCAGATGCTGCACAGTATGCTGCTCGGCGGCTTTGCGCTGCAGCGTCACTGCCAGGCCTAGTTCCTCCACAATAATCTCAGCAATCTCAAAATCAATCCGCTGATTGATCGTAACGGTAAAGCCATTCTTGAAGAGCTCGCCAATCAGCTTCGTGACCGGCAGATTCAGGGTTTGGGCCAGCTCACCAACGGTGATCGAATCGGCAATGACCAACACTTTTTCAGACTGACTCATACACACACTCCTTTCTGCCGGTCGAAGCCGGTCATCTCTTGTAATTTACTGGTTATTTTTTCTTGTCGGCGAGACTCAAGCTCACTTTGTGCGCATCTTTGTCGATGTCGAGAATGACAAAGCTCTTACGCTCATTGAGGGTAAAGACCTTCTCTGGGTCGGCACCGCCGCTGCCTAGCTCGCTCACGTGCACCAGCGCTTCGACCGCTGGGCTAATCTGCACAAAGGCACCATATGGGGTAATGCGCGTGACTGTACCCTCGATGGTCTGACCCTTGGTGAATTGATCCACCTCATCAAGCCATGGGTCCTTGGTGAGCTGCTTCATACTTAGGCTCAGGCGATCTTTGTCGATGCTGATGATCTTCGCTTCAACGCTCTGGCCCACCTTCACGTAGTCGGCTGGGTTGTTGACACGCTCCCAACTAATCTCTGAGATGTGGATGAGCCCCTCAATCCCTTCGACATTTACGAAGACACCGAAGTCCACCACACCAGTTACGACACCCTTGACGGTGTCGCCAACCTTGAGCTTCTCAAAGTGAGCAGCCAGGCCATCCTTGATCGCTTCCTTCTCGCTAAAGATCAGCTTGTTGGCCTTGCGGTCGCAGTCGAGGATGCGCACTTTGAGCGTCTGGCCCACCAGGGTGTTGAGCCGTGCCAAGATCTCATCCTTATCGGCACCACCCACCCGTGGGTAGTGCTCGGCCGACAGTTGCGACACTGGCAAAAAGCCTCGCACGCCTTCGTACTCAACCAACATACCACCGCGGTTAGCGTCGTATGGCGCTACCTCGATGATCTCGCCGGCATCCAGCTTAGCCATCGCTTCTTCCCAACCACGGTCTTTGGCTGCTTTGCGCAGGCTCAGCAGGCTATAGCCATTATCCAGCTCGCTATCTACCACACTGGCCGTTACTTCATCACCAACTGCTAGCGTCTTAGCCGGGCCAATCTCGCGCCGTGGCACATAGCCAACCCCTTGCGGGCCTAGGTCTATTAATACATCTCGTTTGCGCACCGATAATACGCGGCCAGTTACGACCTCGCCGGTTACTAGTTGCTTGACGCCGTCGCCAGCGAGCAAATCATCCATTGTTAAGGCTTGTGTTGCCATAAGTCTTGGTACAGACTCCTCTTATTAATTATATTATGAGACACGTCGCCATATCGCGACGCACCATTCCTCTGTATTATACACAAAGTCGCTTCGAGCGTCAAAACCCATGCATTGAGGTCTCATCTCTATGAATAGTTGGCTTAAGCGGATAATTGGCACAGCCAATCCATCACTCTAAAAAATGTTCTGGCCCGATGAATCACAGAGCCTACTCGCTCTCACAATCGCTGACCTTCAGATATTTTCTTGTGAGATGGTACTCAAAACTATTACACCGTCATATACACAACGATGACATAATCACAACAGGTATATTGCCCCTTTACAAAGCAACTACCCCTGCATCACACAGGGGTAGGCATAGCATTGTCAATGAAACAATGGATATGTTGTATGTTTTACAGCGCAGGTGTGCGTGATTTGCGATAGGCCAGTGCTACGCCAGCTAGGCTACTCACCGCCACAACGGCTGCCAGGCTCTCGGCCGGGCCAGTTTGCGGCAAGGCGCTCACCTGCTGGGTAGATTGAGTTTGCGAAGGAGTGCTGGAGCTAGTCGAAGGCGTTGCAGCAGGCGTGCTTGAGCTTTGAGACTGAGTAGACTGAGTTGATTGGCTTTGGCTTTGCGCAGTCGTGCTCGATGCGCCGCTGGTTGCACCATTGGTTGCAGTCGATGTAGTGTTTTTCTTGTCTTGCGACTGAGTTTCTTTCGTCTCTTTGCTCTTGCTAGCCTCTGTTGATTTGCTGTTGAGGCTATCGACTAGCTTGTCGTTGGCGCTCTTATTGCTCTGGGTTGATTCCTTCTTCTTAGCGTCAGTGGTGGTAGTGCTTGCCACTTGCCGGGCGCTGCTGTTGTGGCTGTTCTTGACGATTAAGACCCCGCCAACCAGTGCGAGCGTCAGCACTGTCCCGACGACGACGTATCCGATAATTGATCCTTGCTGCTTCATTGCCAAACCTTCGTTTACGTTACTCTTTCTATTATACCGTAATCGGTCTTAAAACGCAACGCACGAGCTACACAAATCACCTATTGTGCCGCACCTCTCGCTCCACCCTTCTCAAAGCTCACCACGCATCGATACTTCGCACTACCTACTAGGCATCGCGAGCGCGCTGTGCTACACTAATCATGACACGTACAATACACGAACAAATCATAATCTCTACCTCTGTCAAATTATGCGAAGTAATCATTGTTTCGCTCGCAGGTTCGCATGCCGATAGACGTGTCTATATCGCCACCACGTATGCCACTCGATCAGCTCATCCCTCACCTCACTCAGCATGCCCATACGTCGGGCCTTGCGCCACTTTCTTTTCGCTCAAGCAATCATTTTCATTGGCACTACCCAAGCCGCACGGTTTATTACGATCCGCACGACACCCAGGCCTCTGCCTACCTCCTCCACGAGTATGGCCATGCGCTCCTCGGGCACTGCGGCTATGCGCGCGATGTGCAGCTCGTTGCAATGGAGCGCGCAGCGTGGAATGCCGGCTGCCGAGTTGGAGCCGGCTGGCAAGTGACGGTCGACGACGAACTCATCGAATCTGCGCTCGACACCTACCGCGACTGGCTCCACGCCCGTTCGCAATGCCCACACTGCAACGCGACTGGCTTGCAGCGCAGCGACGGCACATACACCTGCCTCGCCTGCTTCACCCACTGGCGCGCCAACAGCGCCACTACCTGCCAACTTCGGCGTTATGTTGTAAAAAGCACGATGATATAACTCGGCCTTATTGTCGCAGTAATTCTCGCACACTGCCCGCCACTTCGCCCTCACGAACACAATGCGAGAGAATATCTCCCAAAAACAAATCTCTCATGCTTACATTGAAAGCTCACTGCAGCAACTGGTTTTTGCGCGCGACTAGACAGAGTGACACCCGTCTACCTCGTTCAGTGTCCAGCCTTCACCTTCAATCTTCACACTAGCCCCTTTTTCTGTGTCGAGGCTAACCCTTTCACACCCACCGCACCAAGCTTAAGGGTCAATTCATTATGACCAAACACACTCTACAGCCATAGCAGCAGCGCAAAACCACCATAAAAAAGCCGCAAATCCCCAACACAATATTCCAAAAACACCTCCCGGATCAGTGGGAGGTGTTTTGAGCAATGCCTGCGTTACCCCTAGGCAGCGAGTGCAACGTCCGATTGCGGAGCAGCCGCGACAGCATCATCGGCCTTTTTGGTGCGGCGAGAGATCCGGCCGCCCTTAGCACCAGCCACACGAGCGAGTTGTGGGTTGGCCGCAAAGCCGCCAGTACGGCCATTCTTGCCGCCCTTGGCGCCAATCTTGGCGTAGAAGTTAGGGTCTTTAGAGATGTTTTTTTGCGCAGCCTTCAGGCCGCCAGCTTTTGTTCCCGCCATAGGGTTACTCCTTATTTATATATTTATCAGAGGTACGTTGCCAGTGTAGGCTAGCAAATCCTCGCTACATACCATATATGATATGTATCATGATTTAAATATAGCATACTGTATATGTTTTGTCAACGTTTACATGAGCATTTTCAGATTGCATTATTGGTATTGCATTTAAGACGCCTATGCTATATACTAAGTATTAGCTTTGGTTTGGGTCGTTTCCACCAAGGTCCACCACAACAATTCTCGTTTGCTGCGAGATTCGAGAATGAAAAAACAACCCTGCGCATACAGGGTTGTTTTTGATATTGAAAGCGCTTTGCTATTTGTTGGGGTTTAGAACCAACTATACCCGCCGCTTTGGACTGCTCGACGACCAATACCAATTTTTCGAGGGTGCGGTCGCTCGCCACTACGGCGCTGCTGGAGGATTTCATACCCTTTTACAAGTTGTGGGTATAGTACATTCATGACGTTCTTCGCACCAGGTGACGCATCATCTTGAATCATACCCATCTCACTCCCAACACCTCCTGCCGTGCCAATACCAAAGACGCCCACTTGCTCTGGTACAATGCTCAGCGCAGCATGGTGATGCTGTGGATCTGTGAGTGAGATATACGGCTCTCCAAGCGTAATAAACCGCGCATCAGGAAGCTGTGTCATATCAACTGCATGGGTCTTTATTGCATTGCTCGCTGTTCTCTGGACGACTGGCTGGCCATCCTCATCTGGAGTACAGGGGTAAAGCAAGCCAATACCATGCTCATGGCTAATTGTCAGCGCCACCCCAACCTCCGGTGCATATAGCGTATAGAGCCTATTATGCCCGTCTTGTGGCAACAGTCGAGCTTCTCGCTCTATATCAATTTGCATTCCATCTGAGCCAGTAACGAGCGCCTCTTGGCCATACGGGTTACTGCCAGCTGGCGCAGCAAATACTCTCTGCTGCCGAGTGATCACCTTGTCATAATACAATATGTCGCCCGCCGAATGAATTGGTGGCTCACCATAGCGGTAGTTGGTTGATGGTGGTCGTTGCTCTGTCATAAGAACACTCCTTTTTGGTTATGGTTATCACATCGTCACTGCATTGCTATCAAGATACGAATTACCTACCCGCGGCGGTGCTCCACTCGCCCAAGCCACGCCAAGTCGCAGAGTAAGCACCCCTCTCTAGCGATTATACAATAGAATGGTACATTTGTACGAAAAACGTTCTGAATTTTATAGAAAGTGAAAACCACTTTGGCAATTCATATATCAAAAAACCAGCCTCATCTCTGTGATAGGCTGGTTTGTGCTCATTTCAATTAAAATAACGCTATTCTTGCTCGACTTCTTCTGCCGACTTCAGTGCCTCAAGCCCTTCTAGCGTCCAGCCAATGTAACCAAGCGTTCGTGCCGCTTCTTCTGTCTTGCCGCTCTCATAGCTCTGACTGGCTTGCTCCATCAAGTATTCCGGGTCACGCTTCGCATTGTATTCGCTAAGAGCTTCTGGCGTTCGTGGGTATGATTCGGCGTGTTTGACTGGCATGTTGCTTCTCCTTGTTTTTGTTACTTAGACACTCCATATAATACTCTCTCTCTCTCTCTGGATTTTGCAAGCAAGTAGCAAACTTCGCACCTATGACCACTGTTGAGTCTATCACCTCCTTCAATCTATGCGACATCTCACTGCACAACAGACACCAGCACGTTAATAGAAAGCAGTAACGCATAGCCAGAGCCTCATCTGAAGCATATCAATACCACGCCTCAATAAACCATACTGGCAAGCATCAAGTCATTGATAAAAATCATTTCCAAAGATAAAAGCCACCCTATTCGGATGGCTTTTATATAATTCGGCACCGTGCTAGTTTCCCACTAAAAGCAGTATAATCGCCGCTGG
>CALHVV010000006.1 GCA_938036915.1 uncultured Candidatus Saccharibacteria bacterium | reverse complement strand
ACGGTGCGCGCTACCAAGCTGCGCCACACCCCGCGATACAAGACTTTGCCATCATACCACACAATATGGCGGCTTGTCTACTGTCTTGCCGCCAAAACTGAAGCACTCACCAACAAGTATACGGCCATCCTCGGTCTTCACCCAAGAAATAAACCACTAAGCGAGTATCACTACAGAATAGCCTGGTATTTCATGACATGGTGTGACCCGCTTTACGCCTTGGGTGGTACAATATCCGCTTTAAGCACATCACACGCAGTAGGATATGCTGTGCCAGACTCAAATGTATAGACAAGTAATTGGCCAAAGGGCATCTCTACTGTGCCCATATCTTCCTCCGGGATTCGGTCAAGGTACTTCATAAGCGCACGAATTGTGTTGCCATGCGCCACAATCAATACGGTCTCGCCTGCCTGGAGCCGTGGCAGGATCTCTGACTCAAAATACGGGATCGAGCGCTCATACACATCCTTGAGTGTTTCACCACCGGGTACAGGATAATCCCAGCCGCGCCGAATACCATTAAAGGCCTTCTCGCCAATCTCTTCTTTGACTTCCCACTTGTTCTTGCCAGTTAGGTCACCGTAGTCACGCTCGTTAAGCTCAGAGGCGTGCACCACCGCAGCATCACTTGAGCGGATTGGGTTATCTGCACCTTCCATCAACGCATCGAGTGTCTCATGCGTCCGTTTGAGTGCCGAAGTATATACCGCATCGATGGTGCGACCACGCAAGAACTCGCCGAGTTGACGCGTATCGCTCTTACCTTTCTCGGTAAGGCTTACGTCCGTCCAGCCTGTCCATTTACCTTGTAAATTCCATTCGCTTTCGCCGTGCCGGCTGATGATAAGTGTTCCTGTCATGTCTCTATTATACGGCACTATTGGCGCGAGTGCTATACACCTACCTACTAAGAGAGTAATGCAAGAACTGTGTAATCGCTCAAGATTCAAAAAGCCCCCGGAAGGGGGCTGCGACAACGGGGTTTTCATTTTCGTTTTTTGGGTATATCGGGTACTTACAGTGAGTAGTTATTTAGCGAACGAAATCGCCTTGGTATACTGATCCGTCGGTACGAGACAACAGCCAGTAGCGATATGCTGCTCCCTCTGGTGCTGCCTCAAGACTGACACAGCCAGTCTCGCCAGCGCCAAGGATTCGGCCATAACTGGGACCATTACCTTGGGTTGGCGCAACCGTAAAGGCTGTCGTGCCAGGTGTGCCATCGGGGTAGTTTGCATCAGAAACGCAAAACAGTTTCGTCCCATCGTAGTATTGGACAACGGACGTACCGTTGTCATTGGCGGTCGGCCCGAAACTCTCTGCCGACGCTGGTGCTGTATTAAACAGCAAAGATCCCGCCGCCATTGAGCCAACTGCCAATACGCTAAGGATACCTACCTTTTTGAATGTCATGGGAATAGCCCTCCTTACTGTGTAGGTGCGAAACGAAGAACACAGGGTTGCTGCAACCCTCCGCTTCATTAACCGTTGCCGTAATTATATTGTACCATGTGTGTCAGCAAATACAATGCTTGAATCTACAAAATGACCTTTTGTCAATATCCTTGTCTGGCATGAAAATTTTCGCAGTTGATTCATGCTATTTCAACGGTAATGGCGATCGCCTTCCATTCGATGGTATACTAGAAGATATGAACAACTACTCTATCCAAACCATAAAAGCACGACAAATCTTAGACAGCCGCGGCAACCCTACCGTCGAAGCGGACGTCATCCTTGCTGATGGCACGCTGGGCCGAGCGGCCGTCCCGAGCGGAGCAAGTACTGGTGCGGGCGAAGCACTGGAGCTACGCGATGGTGGCAATCAGTGGACTGGCAAAGGAGTGAGCCAAGCAGTTGCCCACGTTAACGACGTTATCGCTCCTGCACTGGTGGGCCACGATGCGAGCGACCAGCAAGCGATTGATGATGCAATGCTTGCTCTTGATGGAACAGATAACAAGTCTAAGCTCGGTGCTAATGCCATCCTCAGCGTTAGCCTGGCTACTGCCAAGGCTGTTGCTCATGCTAAGCAGCAACCACTCTGGCGCTACATTGCCGAGCAGACGGGCAGCACGCCAAGCCTCCCCCTGCCAATGATGAATGTTCTCAACGGTGGTGCGCACGCCGCCTTTGCGACCGATATCCAAGAGTTTATGATCATCTGCAAGGGTGCAGCAACTTTTGCAGACACGCTCCGCATGGGCACCGAAATCTTCCACGCTCTTGCCAAAGTCCTCAAAGCACACGACTACCCCACCACTGTCGGCGACGAAGGTGGCTATGCGCCACGCGTCCGCCAGGGCAACCGCGAGCCACTCGCCTTGCTCAGCGAAGCGATTACCAATGCTGGCTACACCGTTGGCACAGACGTCGTCTTTGCAATGGACGCTGCCTCGAGTGAGTTCTACCATGATGGCCGGTATGAGCTGAAGTGTGAAGGCAAGAGCCTGACCAGTAGTGAGATGATCGACTGGCTGGCTGCCCTTGTCGACGAATTCCCAATTGTCAGTATCGAAGATGGCCTGGCCGAGGGTGACTGGGCTGGCTGGCAGCAGCTCCGCCAGCGCCTTGGCGACCACGTCCAGCTGGTGGGCGATGACCTCCTCGTCACGAATACAAGCCTGATCCAACAAGCGATTGACCAAGACGCAGCAAATGCACTCCTCGTCAAGCCCAACCAAATCGGCTCTCTCAGCGAGACAATCCAAGCCGTGCAGCTTGCCCAAAACGCTGGCTGGCGCACCGTGATGAGTCACCGCTCTGGCGAGACTGAGGATACCACAATCAGCCACTTAGCCGTTGGCCTGGGCTGTGGGCAGATCAAGACTGGCTC
>CALHVV010000005.1 GCA_938036915.1 uncultured Candidatus Saccharibacteria bacterium | reverse complement strand
CCTGCACCGCCAGTGGCGATACTGGTGCTGGGATGCGCTCGACGATAGCCCGCAACACCTGCGGCACATTCTGCCCAGTCTTGGCTGAGATATGAATAATATCGCTTTCATCACAGCCCAGCAGATTAATCACCTGCTTGGAAACGCGCGGTACATCGGCCGCTGGCAGGTCAACTTTGTTGAGCACTGGGATGATCGCGAGGTCCTGCTCCATCGCCAAGTACACATTCGCCAGCGTCTGCGCCTGAATGCCTTGGCTGGCATCCACCACCAGCACCGCGCCTTCGCAGGCCTGCAAGCTACGCGATACTTCGTAGCTAAAATCCACATGGCCGGGGGTGTCGATCAGGTTGAGGTCGTAGGTGCCGGGTTGGGGTGCGGTGTTATCGCTTTGGCTTCGTTTCGATGCTGGCCCGCTCGCTGTCTGCGCACTGGTAGGGTTTGCATCCTCCGCACCATACGCATACTTCATCCGCACTGGGGCGAGCTTGATCGTAATTCCCTTCTCGCGCTCCAGATCCATACTATCGAGCAACTGCTGCTTCATATCCCGCTTGGTAACGGTGCCCGTCAGCTCCATCATGCGGTCGGCCAGGGTGCTCTTGCCGTGGTCGATATGGGCGATGATGCAGAAATTACGGATATGTTCCATACGCTAGCGTTTCCAGTTCCAGCCAAGGTTAATCCGCCCAAAGAAGATCTGCCGCAACCGATTAAGCACTGGCTCGACCTCTTTAAGTCTCAGCCGCCTGCTGAACCATATATAAACCGCAAAGCTCACCACTGTGATCATAATAAACTTGGGGAAGGCAAGGAAGAAGCTCTTATCGTTCGTACCAAAGGGGATCATCACCACACTCAGATAAGCGGCCAAACCAGTTGGCACTGCAGCAATGACCATCTTGTAGATGCTGTTGATGAAGCCACGATCAAACAGCCTTGGCATGCGCCGCCCCATGAAGAAGAAGAGGACAATCACCTCCACCACGGCAGTGATAGACTGCGCCCAAGCCAGGCCATAGCCTGGATTCTGGTTCTTCGACCAGAGGTTTACCAAGATAATCGCCAAGATGATATTAAACCCAATCGCAAAGAATGAGATATAGAGCGGTGTCTTGGTATCTTGCTGTGCGTAGAAGCTACGGGCTGCAATATGATAAATCGTGCGGAAAAATATCGTCAAAACCAGCACCCCAAGAAAGCCCGATATCACCGGGTCACCCCCGTTGTGGATAAAGCTCACCACATAGCCCCGCGCAAAGTAGGTAATAACCGCCACTGGCAACGCTAGCCAAATAATCACCCGGATCATCACCTGCAGTTCTTTGCGGAAGAGATCCTCGCGCCCTGCCCCCAGGTGCTCCGTCATTTGCGGAAAGGCTGCGTTGCTAATCGCCACACCAATCAAGTTCACTGGCATTAACGACAATGCCGACGCCTGTTGGTAAGCCCGCACCGTCCCATCAGCCATGCGCGAAGCAAGGTTTGTCTCCACAAGGCCATTGAGGTAGTCAATCCCTTGGTCGAGTGAGCGCGTCCGCAGCAAGCGCAGCACTTGGCGAAAGCTCTTGTTCTTGCGCTTGATCATAAAGCGATAGTCAAAGTCTAAGCCAAGCAGACCAATCGAGCTCACAATCAACTGCAGCACCGAGCCTAGCACCACACCCAGTGCCACACCCATAATGCCACCCTCAAACACTTGCCAGCCAAAGATATTGATACCATTCGTAAAGAAGGTTGCACCAATGATGATACCAATATTGTAGATCGTTGGTGCTAACGCGTAGAAGGTAAAGCGCCCAATCGCCTGCTGCATGCTCGCAATGACGGTAGAGATAGAGAAGAGGAATGGATTGACCGCAATCACGCGCATCATACTCACTGCCAGGCTCCGCCCTGACTCGCTGAGCCCCGGCCCCACCACAACATTCACAAGCGGCTCAGCAAAGATCATAATCAAAATACTCGCCGCTAAGGTCGTGAGCGCTAAGAAATTGATCAAGCTCGAGCTCAGATCCCATGCCGACTGCTTATTGCCTGACGCTAAGCGCTGGTTAAACACCGGTATAAAGGATACGCTCAGTGCCCCAGACACCAGCACAAAGAACATGAAGTCGGGGATGGTAAAGGCTACAGTATAGGCATCAGCACCCACTTTGTAGGTGTCGTAGTACATGCCGTTGATGAGCCGCTCACGATACATCCCCAAGACGCTCGACAGCAGTGTCGAGCCTGCCAGGAGGGCAGCAGCATTCTTGATATTTAGTTTGCTATTTGCTTTGGCGACGACTGAGCGGACACGCCGACGATTTGCTCCATGTGCCACTGGTACCTCCCTGCTCCTAATGGAGCTTGGCCTCCGTTGGCAAAGTGGCATCTGCCATCGCAGCCTTAGCTTCGTCTTCTTCTAGTGTCTCGTGAGCAAGCAGCTCATCCTTAAGCTTCTCGAGCGCTGGGCGGTTGTGCGAGAGGACAATCTCAGCACGGCGAGAAGCTTCTTTGATAAGCGCCTCTACCTCGTGGTCAATCGCCTCAGCAGTCGCATCGCTATATGGCCGCTCGTGAGTGATCTTATCGAATACCATACCACCGTTATCTTCATGGAAGACTTGGTCGCGGAGCTTTGCGCCCATACCCTGCTCAATCACCATATCACGGGCAATTTCCGTCGCTTTGCGCAGGTCGCTCCCTGCCCCAGTTGTAATACCATCATCGCCATAGATCAATTTCTCGGCAATCCGCCCACCCATTGCTCGGGCCAGAATATCCTTAAACTCGTATACATTGGTGTAGCTTTTGTCTTCTGGGGGTAAGAACCATGTCACGCCGCCCGTACCACCACGCGGGATGATGGTCACCTTATGTACCGGATCGCTATCAGGCAAGACGTGCCCCACAATAGCATGACCCGCTTCGTGGTACGCCGTGAGTTCCTTCTCGTGGTCGGTCATTACCTTCGCTTTGCGCTCGGGCCCAATCGCCACCTTCTCAAAGGCTTCGGTCAGGTCTTGGTTGGTGATCGTCTTCTTGCCGCGGCGCGCTGCAATAATCGCTGCTTCGTTGGCCATGTTCGCGAGGTCGGCACCACTGCTACCGGCTGTCTTGGCAGCAAGCTTGTCGAGATCGACCGATGCATCAGTTGGTTTGTTCTTGAAGTGCACCTTGAGGATTGCCTCACGGTCTTTGCGCTCGGGTAGGCTAATCGTCGTATGGCGGTCAAAGCGGCCTGGGCGCAACAGTGCTGGGTCGAGCACATCGGCTCGGTTGGTTGCCGCTAGGATAATCACGTTTGTATCCGCCTCAAAGCCGTCCATCTCTACCAAGATCTGGTTCAGTGTCTGCTCGCGCTCGTCGTGGCCACCGCCCATGCCAGAGCCACGTTTACGTCCCACAGCGTCAATCTCATCAATGAAGATAATGGCTGGCGCATTCTTCTTGGCCTTAGCAAAGAGGTCACGTACCCGGCTTGCCCCCACACCAACAAACATCTCCACAAACTCTGAGCCACTAATGGAAAAGAATGGTACGTTAGCCTCGCCTGCAACCGCTCGCGCTAGCATTGTCTTACCGGTACCGGGGTTACCGACAAGGAGAATCCCCTTAGGAATCTTAGCGCCGAGGCTCTGATATTTCTTGGGGTGCTTGAGGAAGTCCACCACCTCTTGCAAATCTTGCTTGGCGTTTTCATTACCCGCAATGTCATCAAATACTACTCGCTCTTTGTCAAGGCCATACAGCTTGGCCTTACTCTTGCCAAAGCCCATCGCTTGGCTGTTCTGCCCCTGAGCTTGGCGCATCATAAACATAAAGAGAACGCCAAACAACACGACCGACAGGACAATTGGTGCGAGATTCCAAAACAATAGGCCTGTCTGTGACTCATTTTGCACCTTTACCTCTGTTTTGTCGTGCTTGAGTCCTTGGGTGTAGATGGTGCCATTTTCTTTGAGGCTGCGCTCGGTCGGCTTAGATTGGCCTTTGGGTGTAACGGTCAGCTCATTGCCTTGGATCTCGATCTTGGCAATTTTGCCATTATTTGCCCGGTTCACCACGTCCGAGAGCGGCACCTCCTTGAGGTTGGCCTGCGGCGAATTAATCGCCCAAAATGCCAGCACACCCAGCACCACAATCGCCCAAAACAGCCCTAGACGCAGGGCATTGGTTGCTTTCGACGGTTTTTTATTCATCAGGGAACTCACTCCTTTCGTTCGCTTGCATTCTCACACAGTAATCTGATCTATTGTACCACTTCTACAGTGAATTGCCGAGGGCCAAACTGCAAATACACGCCATCGCCCACCACATGGCGGCTGCCTGGACGAGCAGTCTTGATGGCTAGCACTGCACGCTCGAGCCGCGGACGGGTTGGGCGCGGCGCACCTGCCCACATAATCATCGCACCCAACAGTTCCTGAGCGCTTGCTTCGTCGATCATAATCAATCCATGGCGCTCAGCCGCAAACTGCGGCAAGAGGTGCTGTACTTCATCACTAATCGTATGGCGCAGCGCAAGTTGCCGATGTCGCAACGAGGTAATCTGCGCCGCCTGCTCTGCCGTGAGGAGCCGCTGAATGCAGCGCCGCAGCCGGTTGCGCGTGTAGCGGTCACTCGCATTTGTCTCATCCTCTACCCATTCCAGGCGATGAGCCAGTGCATAGGCGCGGATATCTGCCTTGCGCCAGCCCAGTAGTGGCCGCTCCACCCCGGGGCGGTTCAGCACGGCCAGCCCACGCCAGCCCGTCCCACGCACTACGTTAAGCGCCACTGTTTCTACTAAATCGTCCAAGTGATGCGCCGTCACCACTGGTGCTTGGTACTGCGCTGCTGTATCGAGCAAAAAATCATACCGAGCCTCTCGCGCTGCTGCTTCGCTCGCATTCGGCCCAAGCTCTAGCCGGGTAGACACAAAGGGTAGTCCATAGCGCGCCGCCAGTGCTGCCACAAAGCGCGCATCTGCTGCCGATGCTTCGCCCCGGATGCCATGATCGACATGCGCCACAATCAACGGCTCCGTCGCCTGCGCCGCCATCACATCCAAGAGCACCACACTATCCACACCACCAGACACTGCAACAAGATATGCCATGGCAATAGTATATTCATTTTGCCAAGAGGAGTAAATACTAGTTTTATTATGCGCAATATGCTAGGCGCAAGACACAAAACAAGCCGCCCGGGAGGAGGAACGGCGGCTTGCATGATAGAGGAGGAGGTAGCATGTGCTACTACGGGTAGTATGCCCCGCCTTGCTTAAATGGAGCTGAAAGTGGATACTCTTTACTATTTTTAGCAATATACCGATGTAAGCCAGCGCGGCAGAGTCTTCACCAGCGAGCTTCTTATAGGCTCTAGAGTCTCGCAATGTGGTCGCAGCTTTTCGTCATATACAGCAAAGCAATGGGCTGCGCCCTATGCAATTTGCATCATAATATTCTCTGTTTTTATGAAGAATGCGGTAGTATATTCAATTTTTCTTTTTCTCCTAATCACCCAGGTTTTAGCAATTTCTACTCTTTTCCTCTATACCGCTCTACTCTCAGAAGTAGCAGAAAATAAAAAAGACTAATCCGATGGTGTCGAGCTATAAGCTCAAACTCCTAGGTTATTAAGAAGACGAAAATACCTCAGCTACAAAACAGATCTCTCTACTTACGCGACAGCTTACTTGCCGCCGTTCGCACTGCCTCGCTCCACGTTAAGAAAACGTGCGGGAGCTCTGCCAGCTGCTCAGCAGTGAGGTCGTGCTTGATGGCGAGAGTGACCTCTTGGATGAGCTCACTGGCACGTGGAGCAACAATCGTCCCGCCGAGCAATACCCCTTGTTTGTCGCTAATCAGCTTGACGAATCCCTCACGGAAGTCACTTGTATTGCTGCGAGCAATCATACCGAGCGGTACCAACACCTTATTAATCTTGAGATCGCGCTTAATACAGTCATCTTCATTAAAGCCTACACTAGCCACCTCTGGGTAGATGAAGGTAGCACGCGGCACTAACTCGTAGTCGAGCGTCATTTGCGATTTAGGGTGAAGGATGTTGTGCGCTGTTAGCCGGCCCTCGCTCAAGACGGTGTGGGTTGGCACATCATTACCTAGCACGTGGCCCGCCGCATAGATATGCCGCACGTTGGTTTGGAAGAATTGGTTGACCTCAACACCGCCATCGGACGAATACGTTACCTCGGCATTATCAAGCCCAATATCAATGGTCGGCTCTGGCTTTGTTGCCACCAAAACACGCTCTACTTCCATCGTCCGCTCAATACCACCACGGATGTATTGGACGATCACATTACCACTTGGGCCACGCATGAGGGAGCGAATCGTCGTTTGCGTTAGGACCGACAGTGGTTGGTCGCGCTGCAGGAGGCTGCTCACTGCCTCACTTACCTCTTCGTCCTCAGTTGGCAAAATGCGCGATGACTGCTCTGCCACCGACACCGTGCTACCAAAGGTCGCAAAGAAATGCGCCAGCTCAATCGCCGTCGTCGTCGCACCAATGATCAACAAGCTACGTGGCGGGCGGCTCAGCTTGAGGGCGGTACGCGGCGTGAGCCAGTCGATCGTCTCAATGCCCGCAATCGCTGGCTGGGTCACGTGTGCCCCTGTTGCGATCAAAATATGCCCTGCCGTCACTTCATGATCACCAATCGTTACAGTGTGCTGGTCACGTAAGACACCTTTGCCGTAGAATGTGTCAATTCCTTGCTGGTTATAATAGTGCTCGTTATCGCCCGCGCCAGTCCGCTCTACCACTGTATTTTTCCAATGCTGGATGGCCGGATAATCAAAATCAACTCGCGATGTATCGAGCCCAAACTGGTGACCCTGTTGGATGCGGTTATAGAGCTGTGCCACACCCAGCAACGTCTTGACGGGGATATCTCCCCAATTAGGCGCACCACCACCAAAGATGTCTGCCTCAATCAGCCCCACCTTCTTATCTGCCCGGGCTGCCACCAACGCTGCAGTACTGCCAGCTGCACCACTACCCAGCACCAACAAATCATAATCGTAGCGTGGTCGTCGTATCATGTGGTGGTTCTCCTTAACTCCTGATTGGGCGTTTTCTCTATTATACCACTGGCCTGGGCAAAAAAGAACGCCAAAACACTCGCCTGAGCCCTAGCCTTCTTGCCAATTCTCTGCTATAATGCGTCATGTTTGGCACCGTAGCTCAGCCGGTTAGAGCGCAGGACTCATAAGCCTGAGGTCACTGGTTCGATCCCAGTCGGTGCTACCAGATATGATAGGCGGCGTACGATGAGTGCGCCGTTTTTTGCTTATGATCACTACCTAGATCCAGTGTATAAGTGAATACCATAAAGAAATATTCAATCTTGGGGTCGAGACAAAAAAAGACATGACGAGGATAGAGTGCAATAGAGTGCGGAGTGCTCAATCACTCATCACGTGCATCATCCCCCATGAGCAAAAGCACCTCAGGCGCATCACCCAAGGTGCTTTCGGTTGTTTAGAGCTCTACCTCTGCTAATTTGCTGTGGCGCGCGGCAATGAATGCCCGCAGCTCTGCCATACTACGCGACCGATTCCAGGTGGCGAGTATGGCTTCTTTCGTCTTTTTTCGCATATCTACCCTCTTTTTTGTGTTGTCATTATCGACCTACCTCGATCCTAGCATATATACGAACAAAATGCAAACAAATTGTTTCTTATTTTAGTTTTTCTTGTTTATCCCTGTTATCTCGGTATCCCTCACCATTCTAGGATAGCCCTTTGCTTGCCGTACTATACGCCACCTCTCAGCCTATTTTGTTATCTCTGCCACGCGCTTACTTCTAAGTTATTCGCCAAGATGGCACGAGCCGTTGCTGACTACATCAGAGGTATGCACAGCGCTCACTGGTTGATGAGGTGAGACTCTGATAACTCGCATAGCACTCATGGCACACTGCTAACCATCAGTGGTAGCGAGACTAAAATAGTGTGCTGAGACGAGCGTCGAACTTATTCTTCTCTACCTTCCCAAGATAATCCAAAGCAAAAACCCTACCGTGTGGTAGGGTCCTTACCTTGGTTGCGGGGGCAGGATTTGAACCTGCGACCTGTTGGTTATGAGCCAACCGAGCTAACCGGGCTGCTCCACCCCGCGTTACGGTTCTTATTCTACCAGTGATGAATGCCGATTGTCAAGGATTTACCACCTGAATGTCAAGATTTCCGCTCCCCGCTTGTTATTTATCCTTTTGCTGAGCCTGCTCGGCTGCACCACCAAAGAGGAAGGTTACCCACTGCTCGAAGTTGCTACTCTGTGTATCGGGGTTAGTGGGCTTGTCGGTTGGTGGATCGTGTGCCTCGGGGCTGTTCTTGGGCAGCACAATCACCTTCTCGCCAGGTGCCACCAAGCCGAGTTTCTCACGAGCAGCAAGCTCTTTATATTCGTCACTCTCGCGGAAATTCTTTTGGTATTGCAGCGTTTGCGTCTCAAGCTCGGTGAGGACGAGCTGCCGCCGTTTCGTCTCTAGCTCGCGCTGCTGCGTATAGTTCTGCTGGAGACGTGCCACCGACTGCCAGGCAAGGTATGTCGCAATCACGAGCGCAAGCGCCAGCACAATGGTATTGAGCTGGAGATAATCATGCTTGATCTTGTAGATGATGTGGCGCTTGGTAGTGTCGCTGAGCACAAACTTCATAGGCTTCTATTATACCGTAGACCGCGCAGTTGCTGCAAAAGCTGCGGGCCAGCAAAAAACACGCTGCGCACCACAATTTTGGTCAAAAATCGCTCGTAGACTTGCCAGGTGTCGACCTCTGTGCTATAACCAATGCAAGATGACATACAAACAACCCTCTCAAGAGGCTACTCAACAACGCAGCCTAGAGTCTTCAGCACCACCAGAAACGGTAATAGGATCCGCCGCTGCAATATTAGGACGTGCAGCGTTATTACTACAAAAAAACGGCAAGCAAGGTGATCTCTTAGCCGACTTAGAGGACGATGGATTGCCAGCACCCTCTCACATATCAGACGCCTCACCTCAAGCACAGGCTGAGACATTATCATCTCATGAGCGGCCCACATCGCCAACACGCGAAGACCTCTACGCTCTCCAAAGAATCATCAATAGCTACGATCATCAGGTTGCACAGCATCCACGAAGCAAAGCACTCAAAGAGAAGCGTGCCGCAGCCTGGTATAATCTTGACATTGCTATTGCCAAGACGCTCGGGATAACACCAGAGCAATATGCCCAGGCATACACCAACCGTGATGCGCAGTTCGATGCGATTGTCCTAGAGCGTATGCGTATCCGCCACGAAGTGAAAGAAGCAGCACGAGCCACTCACCCATCTCAAACCGCCGCTCAGCGTAGAAATAGACCACAGCAAGAGGAACCAGAAGGCATTGATCGGCGCTCCGCTGCTGCCGGCGAAGACGTCCGGAGCCTTAGTAAACTCGATTACTAGTAGCATATACGCCAACAATACGGTATAATGTGGCAAGTGGATCTGGGGGCGTAGCTCAGTGGTCAGAGCAGCGGGCTCATAACCTGTTGGCCGCTGGTTCAAGTCCAGCCGCCCCCACCATTGCAAAGATTAGTGATAGCACGCCCATAGTGGCGTGTTTTTAGTATGCGCAAACGGTATTAATAGGACTACGAGTAACGCAGCTAACCGCATAGACTATATCGAGTTTCCAGCCCGAGATGCTACGAAGTTGGCTACAGTAAAAGCGCTTTTATCTTCAAGACCCAGCAGGCAATACCCTTGCAGCTTGGTTGGAATAATCATTAGGAATTTTACGATTGTATTAGCAATATCATACTATTGCTTATTGCAAAACTTCATTGCATATAATCGTTACCTTCTGCTATACTACGGCTATGAAGAACAAAAAATTATCCGACAAGATCATCATTGCATGGCTGGCAGTGCTTACCATCGGCCTCCTGTCGCTTATCGGCTGGGCCGTAGCACTGCAAAACAACTACCACAGCGCAGTCGACTCGCTTGGTAAGCAAGTGTTTGACCTTCAGGTGCAGCTTAATCAAAAGGATCGGCAGAAATAACCACCATACATTGCCATCTCATAGAAGACAAGCGCAACCTCGTACCAGGTATGGCAGTCGTTGATATGTCGTCGTCATAATATTTAGCCAGCAAAGGAGGAATATGTCTCATTCAGTCATACTCGCTCAACTCGCTAGCAGTGGCTGGACCCAGTGCTCATCAATTGCCCGTGCCTTAACCGAAGCTGGTATTCCTGTACCAACTGAAACTTATCTACGGAGCGCCTTTGACATATCGGTCTGGGATACGGTTGCAACGCTATCTAGCGATCTGTCACGACACTTTCAGAGTTACCCCTTCGCTGAGGAGGCTATTTATGGCCCACTCCTAGTGCCGCACGCCCGTTTATTTGATGTGCGCCGATCTCAAAGCAGACATATCCGCAGCAGCCAACCTGAGATAACCAAGCCAGACTTCGTCGACGAGCGTCTTCCTCTTGGCGCTGACCATACTGACCTTGCAGCTCCTTGGACACTATTTGTCACCATTATCTCTGATGCTGGCCTAGCAATGGGCAGTTACAACGATATCACCGCACAGCCCAGAGATATATACACCGTCAACGGCTCCGACACGCGCCAACTGATGACCCGGCAACTATGGTGTGCGCTCGTCTTGCAGAATCTCCAAGCACCAGACTGCGAACAACGCAAGCGCTGGACGAGTACGCTCTTTGCCGGTGAAGCATTGATTGATGGCAGCGCTGTCTCAGGGACAGTCTTGCATGGCCAAGTGCGCCAACGTCTCGGCAAAGCCACTCGTGGCAGTTCGCCAATGCGCATCCGTCCGGCACTGCATGTGGGGAGTGCTGCACCAATGCATAACATGTCATATAGCTAATTGCTAATACGCAGCTTATGCGCTCACACCTCCTCTCATGCTCCTCTCGCTGCGAACGGCGCAAAACGAGAGAAAACCGCAGCTCACACTGAGCGCCGCTCTCTGGTGCTCTGAGTGGTGCGAAAGCGTGTCTATCGGCGCAAAGTTTAGTTTCTCGTCACACAGTATAGGCTCGCGGCTCACTCCATCTCATATTCCACTTGCTATGTAGTACTTCCCTTGCATCAAACCAATAAAAAAGACTCTTCCGTTATAGAAGAGTCTTTCCATATACAATCGTCCGAGCTATTTGGCTGCTTTGGCAGTCTTTTTCTGCGCCTTAGCAGTATCCTTTTTAGCAGCAAAAGGAAACTTATTGCGCGAATACTCCTTCACGTAGTAACCTTCGGGTAGGTCACACGGCTCACCTTTCTCGTTATTCGGTGATTTAGAAAAGTAGTAAATCGTCCGCTTCACGCCGCCTCGCAATACCGTGTCCTTCTTTGTATGCAAGTAGTAGACGGTACCGATCGAATTAGTATATTTGTAAGCCATAGTGCTCCTCCTATTTGATCTTACAAAACCTAGCCTACATGCTCATAAAATGGATGTCAACACTTTGGTAACGATTTTTTACAGAGATAACGGCCAAGGGTAAGTAATTTTGTTTTTTGCTTATGGTTATTTTGTATGATAGATGTTGGTACTATTTTTGTACGATAAACAGGGGTCAAGCATAAATTTTATGGAGCGTCTAGCGAACGCCCACTCAAAGCCATCTTGCGTGTTGTACGTGTTGTAAATTATGTTGTAGTTTTTTATTTTTTTGCTATTTATTTTGCTGCTCGATACTGAATGCGCAGCATAATCCGCAAAATAATCATCCCCACAATACGCCCAAGAATGGCTGAAATGACCACGCCAGTAAGGAGAATCGTCCAGCCAGCAAAGTCAGGAGACCATAGTGGTGCACTAAAGTTGTAGTGGTAGAGGCTGGTATCGGGCATCTTGGCAGTTTGGAAGCTAGCATTGGTGCTACTAAGCTTGCCCAGCTCTTCGTAGACGCAGCGTACGTAGTCGATCGACCAGCTATGGAAGCGTGGCTTACACACTGCATCGGCCTTGGCATTGGCGGTTTGGCCAGCGCGGTTGGCGGTGCTGATCGAGGCGTTGAGTGCAGCCTTGGCGTCGCGATTGTACTGCTCTTGTAGGTAGATTGGGCCAGTATCGGCATTCATATGAGCGGAGGCATACTGCTGCAGGTCGGCGATGCGCTGGCGGATCTGCTCCATATTACCTGCTTTATCTGCCGAGAGAACTGCCCGCCGCCGCTCGGTCATCCCCACATTATTGAGCCGCAAGAAGGTCGCAGACAGCACAAGCAGCACCATAAGTAGTAGCACCAAGTGCCACATCTTGATGCGCCGGAGTCGCTTCATCGACCGCTTGACTTGCTGTTTGTTTGCCATGCTATGTACCCTGTGTATGCCCACTTATGCTTTGGCTCTAGTATAGCATAACCTCAATATTGAACCCAGTAGCGCGAGGTGGAGCGATCGCACTCCTTAGCTACCTCTGGTGGTTTTGTGCCAGAGGCGGTACAATGGAGGGTATGAATATCTACTTCTCTGGAATCGGCGGCGTGGGCCTGGGGCCATTGGCTGAGTTGGCGCACGATGCAGGGCACCATGTGCTTGGCTCAGATAGCCACATTGGACTCGAGACACAAGAACTCGAGCAACGTGGCATCTCCGTCTCACAAGACCAAACAGGCGAATACCTAGCCTATCGCCACAAGCAAACCCCCATCGATTGGTTTATCTATACTGCAGCTTTGCCACCCGATCACCCCGAGCTGGTCTTGGCGCATCGACTTGGCATCTATACCGCTAAGCGCGACGAGCTCCTCACTTATCTCATCAACGAAAAAGACCTCCAACTCATCGCCATCGCTGGCACCCACGGCAAGACGACAACAACTGGCCTGATGGTGTGGGCGCTGCGTCAGCTGGGCGAGCCAGTGAGTTACTCGGTGGGTACAACATTGAGTTTTGGCCCCAGTGGCCATTATGTGCCAGGTAGTCGCTACTTTGTGTATGAGTGTGATGAGTTTGACCGCAACTTTTTGCAATTCCACCCTCATCTCACGCTACTGACCTCTGTTGACTACGACCACCCGGACACCTACCCTACCAAGCAGGATTACACCGATGCCTTTAGCCGCTTCCTTGAGCAGAGCGAATATACTATCATGTGGCAGCGCGATGCCGATGCAGGCGTTGTGCCACCACGGCGGCGGGCGCGTGTCTTGGAAGATGAGGATGTGCAGCAATTTACACTCGCAGGGGCACACAACCGAGCAAACGCAACACTAGTGGCAACGGCATGCAAGCAGCTCAGGCTTGGCTCACCCGAGCATATTCGAGCGGCTATCAATACCTTCCCGGGAGTGCAGCGACGCTTTGAGCGGCTTGGGCCTGGGCTGTATAGCGATTATGGCCACCACCCGGTAGAAATCGCCGCGACATTGCAAATGGCACGAGAATTGTCCGATCACGTTGTGCTGGTATATCAGCCACATCAAAACGTCCGCCAGCATGAGATCCGCCAGCAATACACTGACTGTATGGAGCGCGCCGAGCAAATCTATTGGCTGCCAACCTACCTCAGCCGCGAAGACCCAACTCTACCCATCCTCACCCCGCAGCAACTTACTGAGCAACTAACAAACCGTAGCAGCGTTCACTATGCCGAGCTCGATGATACCTTGTGGCACGCCATCCAAACGGCCCGAGCTGAGGGCAAGCTTGTGCTCTGCATGGGAGCAGGCACAATTGATGGCTGGGTACGACAGCGGCTCGCGCAACAGGGGTAAGTACCTACCTCAAGCTATCTACACCCGTCGCAGCTGAATCATTGACAAGTATTCACCTACTGTTAGTTCCTGTGTGGTAACTGTGATGAATTACAGCATTCTCAAACCACACACAACCTACCGGTCATCCCCACTGCCCCGCAGCTGACCACGCTGCTGGCGGCTGGCCAGTTTGGCGTTGTTGCGCTGAGCGACCTCCTCAAGGCTCGAACCAAGCAAGTGTGCCACTGCCGTTACATACCACAAAACATCACCCAGCTCCTTAATGATTGCCTGCTTATCTGTCTCTGTTATTGTGCCCTGCTGGTCACGCAGTAGCTTCTTAAACTTCTCGAGCACCTCACCCGATTCACCACCCAGACCTAGCACCATACCCATTAGTTGGGCATTGGCATCACCGTAGGCATAGTCACTACTCAGGGTAGTGATTGCTTGCTGTGCGTAGTCGTCGATCTTCATATATCCTCCTTGTTATTGATCTAAAACGTCGTCAAATTCCTCAAAAAAGTACGGATCGTGAAAGAATGCCCGCGCGACAATCTGCTCCACTGCTGGTGCAAGCGTGTACTGCGCCAGTTTGTGTGGGCGCGCCCAAATGAGCCGTTCGTGCGGAGTGATATCATCAGTCGTCCCATAAAACACATGAGCAAGCGTGGTTGAGAGAATCGCTTTGTCTACCCAAACACGAATATAGCATTCGCCCACATGCTGCAGCGCGAGATCCACAGTGCCAAGCTTCTCCGCTGCTTCGCGTTGAGCCGCCGCTTGAATAGATCTATCATCGATATGGAGCTTGCCGTAAGGGAGCGTCCAGGTATCAATATAGGGCTGCTTGGTGCGCTGCTGCAGCAAGACGTCTCCATTGCTATTTTGCACCACGAGCATGGTTACGATTTTAGGTTGGGTTCGAACCAGCATATTGTCTGTACTAACTCGATCGACATACGCCAAACCACGTGGTGCCAGGCTATAGCCACCTGGCACTTTTTGGACAAGCTGGTGACGAATCAGCACCTTGAGATGATAGCTAAAGAGATTGGTATCCACCCGTGGCGGGCGCAGATCACGAAAGCGAGCCATCTTGCGGTAGCACAGCACACTGAGAATTCGCCTTTGGATGTGGTGGTTAATCGTATCTTGCTCAAACATGTTTGACTCAAACTATCCTATCTATCCATATTTACTATAGCACGCTATGGTAGTGATATGAATAACCTGCCATACAATAGTCACCACAATAATAACCAATATAATCACACATCAACGACCTCGCTGCTAGAACACAATTATCCACCACACCTATTTCACGAACGAGATATTACACCATCACCTATCCAAAGCCAACTATGCCATATTGCACTGCAGAGTATGGAGATAAGCTGTGATTTGGCCGATGTAGTGCGCGTGCCACGCCGACCCGGTGGCGAGCGCGAGAACGACGCAGAGCATAGTTGGTCGCTTGCCGCCCTTGCGCCAGAATTACGCGCCTGTCTCTATCCGCAGTTGGATAATGATATGGTGCAGCAATTTGCAACTGTCCACGAGCTGCTCGAGATTGCCACTGGCGATGTCGCAACGTTCGACCTTACCCCTGTGCAGCTTTCCATCAAACAACAAAACGAGCAGCAAGCAGCCCACACATTATTACAGCGTCTTCCGCCCGTTATGCGTCAGGGGCTAGAGCGCTACGAAGCACAAAACACACCCGAAGCACGCTTTGTACGAGCAGTCGATAAGATTCTTCCAGTAGCGATGGATATTGTTGGGCAAGGGGTGCGGGTAGTCGAAGAGGACTATGGTATTAAAAATCTTGCTGAATTGCAAGCAGCACACGACAAGCACATCGAGAGCTTCACTCAGCGATTTGGCACAGAATTTCCTGAGCTTGCTGAGCTGTATGCAAACCTCGCTTATCATTTTGAGACATGCTATGCACAAGAAAAATCTGCCGACATGATGAGTTCTCACGTCCCTGAGCGTCCCAATCAGCTCAAAGAAGTTGAGCGTAAATTTTTAGTCAATCTTGATAAGATACCAGCAGATATTGACTCATATGATCATATCGACATCAGTCAGGGCTATCTCGCGCACAGCAGTGATAGATCAGAGACACGCGTCCGGCGTTTTGGTGATGGGCAACGTTTTGAGCTCACGGTAAAATCGGGCGGTACTGTCGTGCGAGATGAGCAAAATATCATTATTAATGAAGCAACCTTTGCTTCGCTATGGCCACTCACCAAGGGCAAGCGCATCGAGAAAACACGCTACTATGTACCCTACACTGACCCTGATAGCAACGAGCATACAATCGAGCTTGATATCTACCACGGCAACCTTGAAGGAAAGCTCGTCACTGCTGAAGTTGAGTTTCGTGGCCGCGAGACCGAGGCGACACTACGTGCTGAAACATTCTGCCCTCCCGAGTGGTGCAGCACAGATATTAGTTATGATCAACGCTACAAAAATAACGCACTAGCGAGCCAGCAACACGGCATGCTAGAGCTCAGTCAGGTGATGCTATGAAGCGGTGCTACTGGCCATTACCGGTCGTCGCTCGCACGCAGCCAATCGCTTTCCCCTCACTCATCCAGCGCTGTTCGTAGGCGGTGAGCGTCTTGTATTCATCAGGTAGTGACGACTCGTGGAGATCGAAAGATAATTCACGAATCGACCACTGACAGGCAACGAGCTGCTCCAGGCTCCAGCAAAAGAAATCACGATCGTCATGCTTGAGCAAAAGCGAGCCACCAGGCTGCAACAGCTGCTCGTACTGGCGCAAGAATGTTGGGTGAGTAAGACGCCGGCCAGCGCTGCGCCGCTTAGGGAATGGATCAGGAAAAGTCACCCACAACTGCTTGAGCGAGTGAGCAGCAAAGAGCTCGCTAATCTGATCGGCCCGAGCCCGCACAAACAGCACATTAGTAATGCCACGCTCAAGCGCTGTGTATGCACCTTTTTGCAAGCGATCGCCCTTAACATCCAGTGCTACAAACACCTCATCCGGGTGCTGCGCCGCTAGTTCCACACTAAACATCCCGGTGCCAGCGCCAACCTCGAGCACTGTCGCACTCTGCCGCACCTCTGGCGCTGCCTGGCACCATTCGTCGTACTCGTAGCAGTTGGTGGCGTTATGGAACTTAGCAAAGCGATATTTCTTGCGTTTGCGAGTAATGATAAATTGCTGAGGGTCAAGATACGTCATAAGTCTATTATACCTGAATCACATGGCCTCTTTCGTGGGTGACCCCACACTCCACGTTATTTGGGTGAGGTATGAGAACTCACTATTTGTCTAGCATGTTTTTCACTCGAGTAAAGAGAATCTCTCTAAAAAATGTTGTAATACTTACATCACTAGGTAAGCTTCTAACTTTTTCTCAGGTTATTATGCCCTACCTGAGTCGTTCCACCACCCCATCAGATAGCACTCGTACTAAGCGTGATGGTGGCGTATCAGCCGGCACAGTGCCACCATCATAATAGTAATCGACACCATCACCAAAGTACGCACGAGCTTCGGCAATAGTGCGGGCGGGCGACTGCCCTTCGAGATTGGCGCTGGGGGCGATCAACGGGCCAGTCTGGCGCAAGACCGCCTGGAGCCACGGCAGCTGCGGCTGGCGATAGGCCAGCATATCATTAGCGCGGCGTAACCACTGCGGGGCATGGGGCGAATCGAGCAAGATACTTGTTGGCCAGGAGGTGTTAAGCGACGGTAAGGTGGGCACATCGACATAAGTTTGGCTGGCATCGGCCACGAGGATGATGGGTGATTTATTACTATCACGCTGCTTAAGACGATACACCTGCGCTACTGCCGCTTCGTCATCTGCCCGGGCAACAATACCATACAGGGTATCAGTCCGGAGTACTGCCACGCCACCACGCTGCAAGGTAAGCACAAGCTGGTTTAATTCATCATTCACATCTGTTATACTACCATATTATGAAGCCAATTACCTCACCTGAGATCACTGCACTAGAGATTATCATTATTATTATCGTGGCGATTGCACTGTATTGGCTGGGGCCACGCGTAGTGATGTGGCTGACGCGGCATGCCTTCGTTACCACATATCAGCGAACACTACCCAAGAAGGATCTCGAGAAGCGGCACAAGACGCTGGGTGGGCTCTTCGCCAATGTGTGGCGCATTATTGTCGTGGTGATTGCGGGCTATGCTATCTTTACTCATTTTTTCAATAGCGCAGCTCTTGCGCCGCTGTTTGCGAGCGCAGGAATCATTGGTGTCGCCTTCGGGTTTGGCGCGCAGTCACTCGTTAAAGATTTTCTCTCCGGGGTATTTATTATTAGCGAAAACCAGTATCGGGTAGGAGATATTATCGAGATTGATGGCTTTGGCGGGACAGTCGAGCGGATCGGTGTACGCTCCACAGTGATCCGCGACGTCGAGGGCAACGTCCACTTCTTCCCTAACGGTGTCGTGCAGCATGTCATCAACAAGACAATGGGCTATAGCAAAGTATACTTCACCATTACCGTTGCGCCTGATACCAACATTAGTACCGCCAGCGATATCATCAATCGGATTGGCGAAGAAATCTCTAGTGAGGAAAAATGGCAGCACAAAGTGATCGAGCCACCACATTTCGACATTCTTGGCGACTTCAATGCGTCGTCGATTAGCCTTGTTGTCTCTGGCAAGACCCAACCATCCGACCAGTGGGCCCTCACGGCCGAGATGCGGCGGCGGATCTTGCGTGAGTTTGAGAAGGAGCACATCGAGCTCGGTGCAGCCTCGCCAGCCAAGCACAAATAACCTCTGCGCCACTGCATACATACTACTGCTATAGTCTGTGCCAGGGAGCGGATAGCCTTGATGATTACCACACTGGTATTTCTACCGGTGTAGTATAATACACTCATGAATCAGCAATTTCCTTCTTATCCTTATCAATCACAGTCGGCAGCTCCGCCTCAGGCTCAGCCCATGCCGCCAACACAATATTATCCACAGCAGCCAGTGCAAACACAGCCACAGCAGCCAATGGCGTGGCAAGCTCCACAGCCACCAGTAGCAGCTCCGGCGCCACAGCCAGCAGCCCCAATGCCGCAGAGCAACCTCGCGCAGCTAGCACCAGCACAGCCAACTGAGCACTCACCCACTCAGCAGCCCGCCCCTCTCGTTATGCAGCCAGCTCCCCAGCCTGCACCAGTAATGATGGATGCCAATTACAGTAGCGTTTTCGACGGTACACCACTGGTCATGGCAACGCCCGTCTCGCACTATCGCAATCGCACTATCTTTAGCCAAGTGCCTTGTGTGCTCGAATGGACGACAGCCAATCGCATCCGCGCCGTTGATTTTGACCCCCAAACAAATCAAATGATTGGTGTAGTGCTCGACATCGATCCGCAGCAAATTACCAAAGCGGCAGTCGAGGCAAGCTTTATCATTATATGGGTTAATGGCCAGCGCATTCAGTTCGACTTTACTGGAGCGAGCGCTCAGCTGCTGGCCGGCCTTGGTGCCGCGGTGTCACCTGGCATTGGCGGTGCTCTCTATGGCCACAACATCGAACAAGCCCTCAACAACGACTACGACTGGTGGTGGGCCGCCGTCCAAGCCTACGCGCCCTTTGCAAAGCTCGTCAATGGCCTCGAGCGCGACAGTATCATTGTCAACAATAGTGTCAACATTGCTCTCATTCTGGGTCTTGGAATACCAATCTTGTTAGTACTGATCGCTTTTATTGCAGCAGTGATTACGTAATTATTTTAAAGATAAATCATTTGACCAATCTCCTCTGATGCGTCATAATGGGGAGCTATGAAGCGCACTTTTCTTGCTGTTGTTATGATTGCTACTGCTGCACTTGGCTCTCCAGCCTATGCCGAGCCTGCTGCACCGCTTAGCAACGATCAACTCACTCAAATAAAACAAAACTGCGTCCGCGTCAAGTCTAACCTGCGGCGCATCCACGCTAATGATGGGCTCGTCCGGGTCAACCAAGGGCAGCAGTACGAGGTGATTGCTACCCGGCTGATGGCACCACTTAATAGCCGCATCGCTCTCAACCGACTCGATGGTGTAGAGCTTGCCAAGACGACGGTAGAATACAATACTCAGCTTACCGCTTTCCGCAGCGAATACCGCCAGTACGAGGAGAAGCTATCTGAGCTGCTACGCATCGACTGCACCGACCAACCAGTCGAGTTCTATTACCGCATCAAGCCCGTGCGTGAGCAACGCAAACGAGTGGCCGATGTCGCCTTGCGGCTCAATCAGCTACTGAGCCAATATGGCTCGCAGTTCGACGTATTTTATAGCAAGCAATTCCCTGCCAAAAAGGAGGTGCCGAGTGTCCAGCAGCCAGCCCAACCAGCCCAATAAGATCGACTTCGAGCACCAGCTGAGCACTATGCGCGAGCACCGTTTTTTGGTGATGATCTGCGGAGTCATCGCCATTGCGGGCATCATGGTGTGGGTTGCTATGGATATGTACAATACCAGTGGTGCAGCGCAGGTTGATCTCAGTCGGCCTGGCTTCCAGGAGGTGCGCAAACAAGCCGCTCGCGATGCTGCACCCGAGACGTATAGTACCGAAGGCAGCGTTACGAAAGAATCGCTTGATGAATTCAAAAAGATGTATCAACAGCGCCGCAGCAAGATCGCCGATGGTACCTTTGACCCTAACGTACTGAGCGATGAATCCCTCCAGCTATTCTCTACTAATAGCGACACCGAGAATCAGCAACAAACACAAGCACCGGCCGAGCAGTAATAGCACCTCACGCTGGCAGCGCACTTAGAACTCGCTTAAGTAATAAGCGAGTTCTAGCTTTCTACTAATCTGCTTTTACCTCTGTAGCTCAGCTTTATTTATGCTTACAAAAGAGAAAATAGCAAAATAAGAGATTGAGCTAACATTCAAAAGAAAAATCTTAAGCTGCAGATGGCTAGAACCACGCAGCGCAGGTCTGCAAAGTTTGACATTTTTAGATATTTAGTGATATAATATTGCTAATATGACTCGCTCGAAACCAGAAGCTGTGCCGGATGGCTCAGTCAAAAAGACATCACGACATCTATCGCGCCGCGAGGCGTTAGCAGCGGCTGGCTTAGGGGCACTGAGTGCTCTACTCAGCGGCGACACCCCTCAGCCTTCTACAGAGCAGCACCAAGACCACGAGAAAGATTCATTTCGGCCGGTCGTTGTCCGGCTTGGTGTTGTAGCGCTCAATGCTGCTGGCTTCGAACCTGGCAAGACCAACGAAGAAATATATGAAGAAGTGCGCGTCCACACTGGCCGCATCACTCATACAACTCGTGGCGCGTACGAGTTCCATGTTACCGAGTTTGCAAGCAACGTTGCGCCAGATAGCACCCGCACCAAAGACGATGGCACAGTTGAGTACTACTACTCCAACGACCAGATTAAAAAGATCGCCGAAGAATACCGCGAGCAGCTAGACGTACAGGATGGTGAGCATTCACTCATGCTGATGGCCGTTAATACAGCAGGTGTGGAGAATGATGTACTCGGCCTTGCCTTCCAGAGCACAGACGAAGATAAAGCCAAGGGCGGCAACGGCCCGATGGTGCTTGTGCTGAGCAACAAGACTGGTGGCAACGTATACAGCCATGAGATTGGGCACGTACTCTCGAGAGATGAGAAAAACGGCGACCCCAGCAAGGAAAAGCAATTTGGCAAAGGCATGGGGCATGAGATGGTGATGGACTGCCTCATTACCGATGCCGAGGGCAATATAACGCAGTATTGTGCTGTCGATACCATCCAGCAGCTGCTTGCTATGGGCTGCGGCCTCAGCAAGCGCGATAAGTCGGACGCCGTGAATGAATACGCCTCCCCCGTCACTGTTATGGGTAATTCTATGGTCTACACCGATTCAGACACAAAAGTGAGCCAAATAACGAATGAGGTCACCGCGACAGAGGAGCATAAACCAATCTACTCGCCCGCCGAGCTTACCTTCCTCGATTCGCGTCACCAAGTCGAGTGCACCACATCGACCGATGGACGCTACCCGCTCTCGTACGACTTTACTAAGCGTTTTGCCCTGGCCTACTCGCTACCAAATGACCACGCACTCAAGACGATCCTTCCCAAGGCCGATACACTGATCTTTGCACCGATCATCGAGTATATCGATAAAGACACGCCATTTGACTCGACCGATCCAGATGCAGTGCAGCGCCGCATTGGCGTCTTTGCCACGTGGGACAATGGCCGCGGTACAGCACTGCTAGATGTAAGCCTATTTAACAAAATCGACTACAGCGGCGAGAAAGAAAACGTCATTTATGCCGACGAACAACTCGGCTTCGTCGCTGTCTCAGGCTACGACAAGAAAACCAAGAGCGAGTATGTGCGGATCGTTAGCCTCAGCTCGCAAGAAGGTATCACTCTGCTAGATGAGGCGCGGACGCGCACTGCCGAGCGCAATCAGCTTCTCCTCAAGCCTAAGCAACCAAACGAGTGAGCAGCTAAACCTTGCAGTTTCTCGCTTCGCCTCTTGCTGGCTTCTTTTTTCCTATTGTATTATTATGAATATATTTTCTAACTATTCATTATCCATATCAGTGGTAATGTGCTCTACATTAGCATTGTAAGCTATTCACTTTATCCCCACCAGTCGCTCATTTTTTGTGTCTTGCTTGATGATTGCGCTGATGATTTTCTCGCTCATCCTAGGGGAGCTATCTCCCGTAATCACCAATTTATAGCATGAAGAATCTATAGTACGGGAGGCTGTAACACCAAAGCATTCACCTACCCATAGCACAATTTTTTGCATTTGCACCACACTATGCTATACTAACCAAGTTATGAATATGAAACCTGTCCTCAAACGTTATATTTCTGAATTTGTCTATGGTGCAGTCGATGGCACTGTCACGACCTTTGCCGTAGTGGCAGCCAGTGCTGGCGCGGGTATCTCGAGTGCAATTATCTTGGTGCTGGGCGCAGCTAACCTTATTGCCGATGGCTTCTCGATGGGTGCTAGCGCCTACCTCGCGGCCAGTGCTGAGCATGATGAGTCGGCGCGGAGTACAAGCAAACGCGCCTCACCAAAAATCATCGGCCTCATGACCTTCGCTGCCTTTGTCGTTGTTGGTAGTGTGCCTGTTATCCCCTATCTTGCCCATGTGCTGGCACGCGGCTCGAGCGCGGCTCATCCTCTGCTGTTTTATATCAGCTCGGGAGCGACGGCGCTCACCTTTGTGGCGATCGGCTATGTCAAAGGCAAAGTTGGTGGTGAAAATCCATTTGTTGCCGCTCTGCAAACGCTCGCTCTCGGTGCTATTGCTGCTGCCCTGGCCTATGGCGCTGGGACAGTGCTCGCTGGGTGGCTTGGCGTGCAATTGTAGGAGTGGCCAAGAGCCTTATTACCTTGAACCTCCGTTATGTGGCTATTGTCTCACCATGACTTCATTGCTTTTCATAAAAATGAATATACCTATTAGATATTCATTATCTGCATAGGAAGCTCGGTACAGGTCATAGGTCAGAAAGGCTGCTATTGTCACGCACTATCTAGCGCTAACTCTCCACGTATCTTATGACTCACTCTTTGGTAGCTGATCGATCAGCTCCAGTAGCCTCTCCCAATCAGCTCGCCGGGTATGGTCAATATCGACGTCTACTGCATGGTCGCGAATTGCCGAGAGGAGCGGCTCGGCCTCTGGCGTGATCCATGGCTGCATCTCGAGCGGATAGGCTAGCTGGTCAGACATAAGCACCCCATCGCCGTAGTCATTTACCAGCATGTCGATCGTATACTCGCGGCGAAGCATCCGCGCCCAATTCTGGCACAGCGTGATGGCTTCTTCTCGCGTGAGGGCTAGCTCACTCATATCAGCCCATCCTTCTGCAGCCCACTAAGCGCAGCAGCAAAACGAGGGTCGCCGTGCAGCTCCTGGGTAATGGCACTCAGTGGTTGCCCCTGCGCCATGCGCCGCACAATTTCGCCCCGCATTTGGCGCAGGCTGCCAGCAAAGCGCGACTGCCGCGTGTAGTGCCGGCTGGTACCGAGCTGGCCCTTGCCCGCTGCCTTCAGCTCAGCGCCGTAGTCCATCAGCGCCCAGAACCACTGGCGGGGCTGCTCTTTATCCATCGTCTGCTCCACCAGCGCCAGCACATCCCCATCTGCCACGCGCTCCTGCCCAGCAAAAAAGTGATTAAAATACACCGTGCGGATATTGGTCTCTACAAAGGCGGTCGGGGTTTGATGCACGTAATTCATGATGGCCCCAGCGGTATTGGCACCAACACCAGGCAGCGCCACAAGGTCGGCCTGTGTGGCGGTGGGCGCACCAGCAGCAATCGCTTGCGCCGCGCTGTGGAGGTACTTGGCCCGGCGATTATACCCCAAGCCCTGCCATGCCTGCAGCACCGCTGGTAGCTGGGCCGCCGCCAGGGCCTCGATAGTTGGGAATCGGGTAGTAAACTCGGCAAACTTAGGTAGCACCCGCGCTACCTGCGTCTGCTGCAGCATCAGCTCGCTCACCAGCACATAGTACAGCGTTGGCTGGCTGCGCCACGGCATAGGGCGGTAGAGCTGCTTGGCTTTGTGCCATATCATGGCCTGGAATTGTGCTGTGTCCATAAGTATAGTATACTAGAAGGATGAAACTATCTCGACTTATTCTCACAATCGCTATTGTCATTATTGCCGCGTGGCTACTTGGTGTTGTACTAAAGCTAGCCGCATGGGTTATCAACGGACTGCTCTCGCTCGCAGCAATCGTCGTCATTATCTGGCTCATTATGATGTTTATCGAGAGTCGCAAGCAGCAGAAATAATTTTCTAAGCTGCGCCGCTCTATTGCATTAGCTTATCGTGACAACTGAGCCAAGGACAGCTGGCATTGTCTATTTTGTCAAATCTCTCCTTCTTCGTCTTCACTATGCTCTTGTGCGGGGCAATACAGTTGTAAGAGCTGCGCGTCATTTTCCTTTAGTCCTATGCAAAAGGTTAGGTTTTATCTCACTTCCATAGGGTGTTTTCTTGTAAAGCGAGAGTGGCATAGGGTACTAACATAGCAATACATCGCTTGAGCATACGCACACTCCACCTCTGTTACTATGTTTTCACTCGTCGACCATGCCTAGCTCATGCGCTATACTAAGAACAATGGATGACGAACTATATCTTGATGAAGTCGTGGAGGTAGTGGCGATTTTTCGGCGTGGGCACCAGCCATGCCAGCCAGTTAAATTTCGGCGCGGCAATGGCCAGGAAGTGACGATCAGGCGAATTGGCCTAGGCTTCGAGCATCAGCGCGGTACACGTACGGTGCATATCTTCGATGTGACAGATGAGCAAGCTGATTACCGCCTCGAGTTTGACAGCATCACACTGGTATGGCGGCTCACCCGCGAGGCCGATCATGTCTCATAGCAAATCAATCCCGCCCCACCACTGATGATGCATATCGATCTTAATAGCTGCTTTGCCACGATCGAGCAGCAGTCTCGGCCGTTGCTCCGCCACCGGCCAGTTGTCATCGTCAATCGGCGCAACCAGCATGCGACTATCGTCACCGCAAGCTACGAAGCCAAAGCACGTGGTGTCCGTACTGGCATGCGCTTGCCTGCGGCGCGGCTTCTCTGCCCCAATATCGTCCCGCTAGAAAGCGATCCACCCAAGTATCGCTATGTCTACCACCGACTTGCAACCATCCTCAGCGACTACTCGCCCAGTGCCACCATGAAAAGCATCGACGAAGGGGTAGTCGACCTCAGCCAAAGCCCGCCTGACATCCGGGCGCGCGGCGCACTGACGATTGGCCAGGAGATCAAGCAGCGCCTCCGTAGCGAGGTTGGCGACTACATGCGCTGCAATGTTGGCATTGGCACCAACCGCTGGCTAGCTAAGATTGCTGCCGGCATCAATAAACCCGATGGCCTGACTTGCATCACTGCAGACAATCTCCACGCAGTACTCGCTACGCTATCGCTCGAAGACCTCACTGGTATTGCCACTGGCTACAGCAAGCGCCTCCACCAGGTTGGTATCCAGACACCACTGGACTTTCTGGCTGCAAGCGAAGCAACGCTCGAGCACATGGTGTTTCATGGCAAGCCGGGACGCGACTGGTACAAGCGGCTGCGCGGTTGGGAGGTAGATAATGATGAGCGCCCACTTAAGACAGTCGGGCGACAGTTCGTCCTCGATCAGCCAAACCTCAATTACGATCAAGTCTTGCGCCGCTTCCACGTCCTGTGCGAAGACATCGCGGCTGCGCTCCGGCAGCAATACGTGCGCGCCCGTGGTGTGCGCCTCTATGTCAAAAGTTACCAAACAGGCCGCTGGCACAACCACGAGCGTCGCGAGCATCCACTATGTGATGGCACCACGCTCTTTCATATCGTCAAGCGACTCACCCAGTCGATGCCGCTTCCCGCCTATGAGATTGGCATGTCGTGTTATCTTCTCACAAGCGAGACAGACGCACAGCTCGCACTCTTCGACGACCCATCAGCTCGCCACGCTCTCACTGCTGCAATCGACGAGATCAACCAGTTCTACGGCCCACACACCGTCCAGCCAGCCGATACTCTCGGCATTGCCACGCAGATGAAGCGCAAAATACCATTTGGTAGCGTGCGGTATTTATGAGCACTCATCGTGCACTATTGCCATCAGCTCATCGTGCACGACACCATTAGACACAAGCGCGCCACAAAATGGTTGCGTATAATTAAGCGGCTGGCCTGATACACTCGTAACCTTACCGCCAGCCTCCTCAACAATAACGTGCACCGCTGCCATGTCATACGCATTCACCTTCTCGGCATAATACCCAACGAAGCGCCCCTCAGCCACGCGAACACTTTTGGCTACTGCACCACTAATGCTTGCTGTGCTCACCTTGCGTTCGATCAGCTTATCATAATACTTATGGCGGCGGATATTCGCATAGCTGCACGACGCCGCAAAGATCCCCTCGGCAAGTGTCTGGTGATTCACATGCAGCCGCGTACCATTGCAAAAGGCACCATGGCCACACACTGCCCAGTAGAGCCGATCTGTCATTGGTTCATAGCCAACACCGACGGTTGGCACACCATCAACTACCAGTGCAAGCGAAAACATTGCTGTGGGCACACCCCAGGTAAAGGCCTTTGTGCCGTCGACTGGGTCGCACAGCCACTTCCGCTCGAGGCCATAGCCCGTCGTGCTCTCCTCTTCGCCAATGACGCCATCGTCTGGGAAGGTCTCGTGGAGGCGCTGGATCACTAGCGAGTTGATTGTTGTATCGGCAATCGTCACTGGCGTGCCATCCGCCTTGGTCTGACGCTGTTGGTCGCCATCAAAATAGCGGCGCATAATATCGCCCGCCTCGCGAGCAATCCGCTGCGCGGTATGAAGTTCTTGTTCGTACATGCTCATCAGTATATACCGTTGGCTCTTGTGAGTGCAATGCTTAGGCGCTTCATTGCCATAGCCAAGGGGTAAAGTCGCTCGATCTCTTACTAGCAAGGCCACCATATATCTAGCAAAAAAGAAGTCAGTCTCCCTTGTCATTACTATACACCCGGTGTATAGTAGATAATATTACTAGTATTATTGAACTGAATAAGGACATACCGATGGCGAAAAAGCTTCTGAAAATTCTGGGTATCATCATAGCAATACTCTTCGTGTGCTTTGTGTTGCTTGTGCTTTATATGAACTATCTCAACCAAAGTATCACTGGCAATGACGGCGTGGCGAAGGATTATGCTGCGAAATTGAACCCCAGTGGCACATTAGAGCAACGCTATACTAAGCCAGGCCCCTACCGCGTCGCACACCACACTCATCGCAGCGATAGCACAGCCATCAAAGAGTATCATATCTACACCCCACAGCGCACTGCTCCGGGCCAAACCTTCCCACTTGTACTGATGGTCAATGGAACCGCCACACCTGCATCTACTTATGCGCCAATCTTCGAGCATTTGGCCAGCTGGGGCTTTGTTGTCATTGGTAATGAGGATGGCTGGACAGGCACTGGTGCAACGACATCGACCATGCTTGACACCGCGCTAGAGCTCAATACTGCAGAGGATAGCCCTATCAAGGGATTCGTCAATACAAGCAAAATCGGTATCGCTGGGCACTCCCAAGGCGGCGCCAGTGCTATCAATGCCGCCACAAAATACGGCAATAGTAACCGCTATGCCTCCCTCTACACTGCTAGCGCCGTTGGCCATGGCACCGCAAACGACAACAACTGGCACTACGACACCAGCAAGCTCAAGACAGCCACCTACATGATGACTGGCACTGGCCCAAGCGACAACCTTGCCATTAGCCCACTGGGCGACTTACAGCAGAACTTCCAAGCCCTTAGCACAGATAAACCAAGCGTCATTGCGCGACGCAAGACCGTTGGTCACAAAGACGTGCTGGAATATGGCGATGCCTACATGACCGCTTGGTTCCTCTGGACGCTGAGCGACAATACCGAAGCAAAAGCGGTCTTCGCTGGTGACAACGCTGAACTCCGGCACAACAACGACTGGCAGGATGTAGAGACAAAGCACATACAATAAAGCTAAAGCTCACGCTAGCCAGGAAACGGCTAGCGTAGTTCCATAGCTACCGCTCTATTGCGTCGCACACTGCCGCCACATACCGCGGATCATCTACCGCATGCCCAGCGCCTTCTACCACTGTGCCATGGACGGTGGGAATGTGTTCCATAGCAGTATCAAAGACAAGTTTCATCTCTGGCCACTTAATAAACTCCTCCGAGCCAACGAAAATCTGCACAGGGCACGTAATACGCTGCGCAGCCGCTACCAAGCTCACCTGCTTAGCATATTCAAGTCGTCGCTTACCAATAGTGCGCCAATTGCGCTTAGACCAATACTGCGCACACTCTGCAAATGATGGTGACAGCGAGAAGAGCCACAGCTCACTTGGTGCTTGCTCACACGCCGCCAAGAACGCAATACACGCCCCAAATGAGAAGTCAGCCAGGATGGTCTCAGCTGGATCATACTGCCGATACCGCTCTTGTAGCGTCTGCAACCACTGTTTTTGCATAGTGCGATACCATTGAATTGGTACAAATTCCACTGCATAGCCCATCGCTCGCCAGCGGCTCATCAGTGTATCGTAATCGCGGTCGGTGCGCCCTTCTTGGAAGCCCGGCACAAAGAGAATTGTCTTGTTCATACAGCTATGATGCCACATTTCTGGTGGTAGCACAATGGTTTCCTAGCTTACTTTCAGGACTATCTCCCTCCTGCCTACTATTTTGTCTGTGAAATATCAAAAATTGCTACTACGCCATAGTTATGCTTTTCAGCTCCCGCACTAGGAAGCGATTTTTGAGCGTACATATGTATCTTTACTATAGGGAGCCCTCTAGTTACTGACACCAGTCAAATATTCTCAACCAGTACCACGGCAAGAAACAACCTATCGCTTCACCCTCTTCTCCGCTATACTAGATGTATGACAACGCTGACGAAATTCGCCCACTCTTGCTTTACTATTACAATTGACGGCCAAAGCTTGGTCGTCGACCCAGGCGTATACACCGACGATTTTGCTATGCCGCAGCAAGTCGCGGCAGTTCTCATTACCCATGCGCATCCCGACCACTGTAGCCCTGCGCTCATCAAGCGTATTATACAGGCATTTCCTGAAGCAGAGATTATAAGTGTTGATGATATCGTTGTAGATAGTACAACGATATCTCTACCAGAAGGCATACTCTCTGTCCGTCATGCAATAGCCGCGGTGCCTGGTGATACATACCAGATTGGGCCATTCACGCTTGAGTTTTTTGGCGGTGAGCATGCTGTAGTAAGCCCAGACATTCCGCACCTCCACAACCTTGCCGCGCTGATCAACAATCGTATCTACTACCCTGGCGATTCCTTTGCTTTGCCGCAGCGCCCCATTGACGTCCTCGCTCTGCCTGTAGCTGCACCATGGCTCAAATTCTCCGAGGTACGTAGTTTCTTGCAGGCTGTCGCCCCACGCCTCGCCTTCCCTGCTCATGACGCCATCTTGAGTGATGCTGGCAAGGGATTGATTGATACACTTTGCACAGCAGCGGCAACTGAGGCTGGAGTGAAGTATCAGCGGATAGAAACGATAGAGCTATCGTAGCTAGCTAGTCTCTATTTTATTCTTATTACACGCGCAACACACTTATGATTTTCGTGACTTTGTAAGGTCTCGCAGCGCCCGATCGCTCCACTCCTGCCAGCGGCCGAAGCTGCTCTGCTTTGATAGATCCAGGAACTCGCCGGTGCTCCACTCCACCAGCCGCATACCAAGCTGCTGGATAAGATACGCAAATACCTCCGTTGGCTCCCTACTACCCCGGACGCGCAGCCCCATAGTGATGAGTTGCTCCCTGTGTTTGCTCAGGCTGAATTCGATCAGCCACTCTTTCTTCTCCATAACAAGCCACGACGGGTCGCGCGTGTCTAGCTGCGCATCGCATGCTTTGGCAGCCTTTTCAAGCTCGGCAATCATCTGCTGGCGCTCGAGCGGCACGCAGTCTTCCTCCGTCAGGTCGTCGACCGACTGGACATGACGTTTTGTTTTGATTGCGGTGAGATCCCAGCTCATAGGGTCACTGTCTCCTTGTGCACTTTTGTTTCATTTGCACCAGATTCGTAACGATAGCGAGCCATCGCTCATTTGTTTATAGCCCCAACTCCTTCAGCTGCCCAGGTTCTACCTGCGCGGGTGAGTCCATCATGACGTCGACACCGCTGCCGTTTTTGGGGAAGGCGAGGGTTTCGCGGACGTTATGCTCGCCGATTAACTCCATCAGGATGCGGTCAATACCAAAGGCGCAGCCCGCGTGTGGCGGCGCACCGTAGGTAAAGGCCCGCAGCATAGCGCCAAACTTCTCTTCCACATACTGCCGGCTATAGCCGAGCAATCCAAATACTTCATACAGTACGGCCGGGTTATGGTTACGCACACCGCCGCTGCAGATTTCGTAGCCATTCATCACCATATCGAACTGGTCGGCCAGAATAGCTAACTTATCGTCATCCGTCTGGGCGGCTTGCAAAGTGTTGAGCCCACCCTTTGGCATGCTAAAGGGATTGTGACCAAAGTCGAGCCTACGCGCATGCTCATCCCACTCGTAGAATGGGAAATCGATAATCCAGGCCAGCGCCACCACCTGCGAGTCCTTGAGGCCAAAGTGCTCGGCAAACTCACTACGCAGCCGCCCGAGCACTGCATTAACGACTGGGCGCGTATCAGCCCCAAAGAAGACTGCATCGCCGTCCTTGGCCCCCGTCTTGGCTTGGATAGCAGCCAGCTCTTCTTCACGCAGGAACTTAGCAATTGGGCTCTTGGCCGCGCCATCTTGGTAGGTAATGTAAGCCAGGCCGCCTGCGCCCTCGGCTTTGGCGATGTGAGTAAAGCCATCGATCTGCTTGCGGCTGAGCGACGCGCCATTCTTGACGCAGATTGCCTTAATGCACTCAGCGTTTTTGAACACACCAAATTCGGTGTCGGCAAACACGTCCGTTAGCTCAACCAGCTCCATGCCAAAGCGCAGGTCTGGCTTGTCGCTACCGTAGGTTTCCATGGCGGTTTGGTACGGGATGCGCGGGATGGGCTGGCCATCGCCAGCTGGGAGGTTGCTGAGGTCCAGCAGTGTTTTGCCAGCAAAGTCCGTCACAAGCTGCTGCATCAGTGGTTCCATCATTTGGCGGACTTGCTCGCCATCCTCCACAAAGCTCATCTCTAGATCCAGCTGGTAAAACTCACCATACAGGCGATCAGCGCGCGGGTCTTCGTCGCGGAAGCACGCAGCCAGCTGGTAGTAGCGCGGCACGCCGCCAACCATCAGCAGCTGCTTAAACTGCTGCGGTGCTTGTGGCAGGGCGTAGAATTTGCCCTCTTGCAAGCGGCTGGGGATGAGGAAGTCGCGCGCACCTTCGGGGCTGGAATTCGCCAAAATTGGCGTTTGGATTTCGATAAAATCGCGCTCATCCATATACTGGCGCATGCGGCGGTACATATCGGCGCGGCGGCGCAGCATCGTTTGCAGCTTGGGGCGGCGCAGGTCCAGGTAGCGGTAGGCAAAGCGCAGGTCTTCACTGGCTTGATTGGTCTCGCTAAAGGGCTGGATGGGCAGCGTCTCGGCTTTGTTCAGCACCTCTAGCCCACTTACGGCTAGCTCGATGCTGCCGCTGGCAATATTGGGGTTGGCCAGGCCCTCACCACGCTGGCGCACCTGGCCGCGGGCCCGCAGGACGTACTCGTCGCGGGCGTGCTCCGCCAGGGCAAAGGCCGTAGTTTGCTCAGGGCTGACGACCAGCTGCACCAGGCCAGTATGGTCGCGTAGGTCGATGAAAATCAGGCCACCATGGTCGCGCCGTGCATGTACCCAGCCGGCCACAGTGATGGTTTGGCCGGTGTAATCCGGCGTTTGGTTGGCAAGTATTCGTTGTGTCATATCTGTTAGATTATACCACAATTTCAGGCATCATTCTGCTCGCCCATGGGGAGGGCGCGCGGCTGCGTGGGTTCGGGCAATGCTACTGGCTGGCTATATACCTCGTCATCATCCGCTGTGGGAGCATGACCAAGCAAGGCTTCAATACAATCGTCCAGCGTCACCATCCCCACCGTCTCACGATACGTATTGACGACAATGAAGACCTGTTGGCGCGTCTTAATAAACGCACCTAAGGCTTGCTCGAGCGACTGTGCCCCATCGATGTAGTACACGTTTGGGTCCATCACCGTTTGCACCTGAGCCGACACTGCCTCCTTAAGCGACATAAAGTCGCGGGTGTGTAGCACGCCAATAATATGATCAATGTCGCCATCCACCACTGGGAAGCGACTATGCCCGGTGCGGTGCAATTCATCGAGCAACAGCGGCCCCACCATGGCGTCTTGCTCAACTGTTTTGATAGCATTGCGCGGCACCATGACTGTCTCGACCGTCTTGCGCGCAAAGGTCAAGCTCCCCAGCGCTTGCTCACGCTCGACTGGTGGCAAGACTGATGGCCGAGCATGACGCACCAGATGTTCAAGCTCAGCCCGCGACCCCAGGTGAAGGTTCGTCTCCACTGGCGGCACAAACGAACGGACAATGCGCACCACTCGCGGGAACCGCCCGGCAAAGCTCACGAAGCTCGGCTCAACTGCATTATAGAGGCGCTGAGCAATCGCATGCACCCAGCCAATCCGCCCCACACCACCATAGAGCAGCGCCACCGCGAGCGCAACCAGCACACCACCACCAAAGTCAAATGCACCAATGCTTGCCATCACCATCAGCACCAGCAATAGCGCCACCACGCAGCGCTGAAGCGAAACAAGATCATCGTAGACAGCAATGCGCCGCAACTGGTGAATCGCTGTGCGATTATTCTGCTGGCGACGCCGCTCGAGCTCGTATTGGCTCACCGGCGGTATATCAGGCCATGCACTACCAGCTAGGATGAGGGCAATCACAAAAATAGCAAAGATGATGATCATGAGCGTTTCCATGCCATCATTGTAGCGCACTCCCCTGATCGGCTCAATGCTTTGGCCCTGCACAGCACCTCTGTCAGCTTGATTCGGCCACTCGAGCACGATATAATATGCAAGAATAAGGAGGAATGTTTCGTTTATGACAAAAAAATCATGGCTGGTCTTTGCAGTGCTCTGCCTCGCAATCCTAGGTGGGCTCGTGTGGCTATCGCGCCAGGGTGAGTCGATCAATCTGTCGGGTGTCGACCCGTTGCAGGTACAAAGCGCCAGTAGCCAAAATGGCGACATCGCCGACCACACCCACGGGAGTAAATCACCCAAGGTAACAATCATCGAATATGGAGACTTCCAGTGCCCTGGCTGTTCGCAGGCTTCACCCACCCTCAAGACAGTCACTGAGAAATACAAGGATCACGTGCAGCTCATCTTCCGCAACAACCCTCTCTCGTCCATCCACCCCAACGCACTCGCAGCAGCAGCAGCAGCCGAATCAGCTGGCTTCCAAGGCAAATATTGGGAAATGCACGATAAGCTCTACACCGAACAAAATTCGTGGCAGTCACTCGATGGCACAGAACGTACCAACTACTTCGCCACCACTGCACAGGGGCTTGGCCTTGATGTCAACCGCTTCAAGACCGACCTCGCCGAGGCCGACCGCTCAGGTGCTCGGATCAAGAAAAAGATCGCCTTCGATAAATCGCTGGCTGGCGCTCAAAATGCCGCCAGCGCCACACCAGCTATTCTTGTCAATGGCAAGAATGTAACCAATCAATACGTCAAGGACGGCAAACTCACCACCTCAGGCAGCTCAGATGCGCGCCAAGTGTGGGCCGATGCCGACGCCTTTGGCAAGCTCGTCATCGAGCCAGCCCTCAAAGAAAAGGGCATCTCCTTACCACAATAATCCTTGCTCCAGTAAGCCAAAAACCACCTCATATCAGAGGTGGTTTTATTATTAGTATTAGGTATTCTTGGTCGTATCTTGCGTGGTTTGTTGGGTGGTACCTTGCTGGGTTTGCGTAGTGGTATTTGCTCCATTTGACGGTGCGCTTGGCTGGTTGCCGCTGCCCGCCGACTGCCCTGCTTGGCCTGGTGGCGACATATTCCCCTGGCTGGTTTGACTACCCATCATACCATGGCCACCAGGTCCACTTTGGCTCGATGTGCTGCGGCTATTGACCTGCATACCGCCAAGAAATCCGAGCGCCGCCGCCACGATCACACCGCCGATCACCGCTGCGATCAAACCAGGGTTAGCCGCACCTTTGACCTGCACTTGCGTGGACGATGGGGATGTTGGCGACGTACTACGCTTCTCCGTTGCAAAGCCATCTTCTATTTTCATACATACTCCTTTCGTTATTATGGTTCGAGTATAGGGAATGGGCGTTAAAAGAAGCTTAAAGTGAAATCTTGCAGACCCATCGCATTGCCGCGCGCTTTTCTCGTGCTCAGTTCACACTATTTTTTGCATAAGCTTCGTTCGAGTGTGCTATCTAATAGGATACAAGAAAAGAACACTGTTCTTGACGCAGTATATTACTTCGTACATAATCAGTGGTATGAGTATGGTGACAACGCGTATAAAATTAGATGAAAATATCAAGCGCCAAGCCCAGGAAGTTGCAAAAAGTGCTGGCCTAACGTTGAGCGCGTTAATTAACAGCTACCTCACGCAAATCGTTGCAACTCGCCATATTGAGCCGTATACCCCTGAGCTAACGACGCCGCAACTCAAAGCACTGCTTACTGAAATTGAGCCATCGCTAGCAACTGATAATAACTTGAGTAAGCCGTTTAACTCTGCCGAAGAATTTTTAGCTGATCTCAAAAAGTAATACAACTCATATACCCTTACTACCAGCTAATCCAAGCCCCGTTTGATACGCGCCTTTGCTTATTTATCAAGCATCCGCTCTTTATTTCTACAGAACGTTATCTACTACGTACTCTGCCTGCCCACAAGGCGCAAGCTCACCGTAAAGGTCGTGCCACTACCAGGCGTACTGTCGACAGTAATTTTGCCGCCATGCTCGGTGATGATCTGCTGGGCAATCGCAAGCCCAAGGCCATAGCCCTGGCCTAGGCCACCAGTGCGAGCTTGGTCGGCTCGGTAGAAGCGCTGGAATATCTGACGCTGCGTGGCGGCGTCCATCCCGATGCCTCGGTCAATGATCTGCACCCTAGCCCAGCGATTGGTACTCCCAGCGGTGATGGTGATGGTGGTATGCTCCGGGCTGTACTTGATGGCATTGTCGAGCAAAATGGTAAGGAGCTGAACAAGACGCTGCTGATGAGCCCGCACCATCAAAGGTGGCGTGGTGTCATCAATGGCAATCGACTTTGCTTGGGCAGGTGCCACCACCAAGTTCATCGCTTCGCTCACCACAGTTTGTAAAGCAACTGGCTGCAGCTGCACCGCCGAGTGGTCGTGCCGAAGCAAGCCAAGCATTGTATTGGCTAGCGTTTGCAGCCGCGTCGCATCGGTCACATTCGCTTCTATGACAGTGCGAGCCTCAGCAAGGGCGAGCTTGGGGTTGCGCAGCGCTACTTCGTTTGCAGTACGCAGCGCGGTCAGCGGCGTGCGCAGCTCATGACTGGCATCACTAACGAACTGCGTCTGAGCGCGCATGTTGGCGCGGATCGGCCGCAGGGTGTGCTCCGCGAGGAGATAGCTCACCACACTGCCAATTGCCAGCGCCGCGAGATTCACGAGCACCAGCTGAGCGATCAGCTCTTGCCGCGCCTCAGCCGCTCGCCGCTCAAGGAAGCGATTGACAGCATGGTCAGTAAAATGAAATTCTTGCTCCCTGCCTATCTCACTCGGTGGGCGCTGCCGCTCCAATTGCGCAGCCGACGTCTGATAAAACACCAGGCTAAACCCGAGGCTCATTACCATGATAATTGCAAGGTAGGTACCAGCCAGCCGGAGTGTTGTGGTGCGAAAGCTCATTGGCGCTGCCTCATGCTGGGTCGTCCTTGATGATGTAGCCAAAGCCCCGCACTGTCTCGATAATTGGGCGGCTGTCTGGGAATGGCTTTTCGAGTTTGCCCCGGAGATAGTTGATAAAAACCTCGACATTATTTGGCAATATATCAGCATCGAAGTCCCAAACGTGAGTCATAATGTTATTTTTGCTGAGGATTTGATTCTTGTTGCGCAGGAGGTGCTCGAAGATGGCAAATTCTTTGGCCGAGAGCGCGATAGGCTGGCCAGCTCGCGTCACGGTCTGCTTGACCGTATCGAGCTCAATATCAGCTACGTACAATACGGTTCCGAGCGCCTCTTGAGGACGTCGCAACAGAGCACGCACACGTGCTGCTAATACATCAAAGGAAAAAGGCTTGGGTAAATAGTCATCTGCGCCGTGGTCGAGCCCCGCCACAATATCCTGCGTCTGGTCCTTGGCGGTGAGCATCAACACTGGCGTGTGGTTGCCCATGCTGCGAAGCTTCTGCACTACTTCGAAGCCATTCATCACTGGCATCATTACATCAAGGATAATCGCATCATACTCATCAGCCCATGCAGCATTGTAACCATCCTCGCCATCAAAGGCGACATCGACGGCGTAACCTTCTTGCTCTAACCCCTGTTTTATCGACTCGGCAATGCGCCGCTCATCATCAACGACTAGTAGTTTCATATCCTTAATTATACCGTGTTATTCATCATTATGAATCTTTATTGCACCGCCCTAGACTTCTCTTTTCAGGTATCCGATGGCGTGCTAAAATGAATATTTCCCAAGAATGTTCAAGTTTATCATTACATATTGCGTAAGTCGTGTCAGTCACATTATCTCACTTTTTTAGCGTCATAGTGGCGATGCTTATCCTTCGTATTGCGAGCTAGTAGCCCAGTGCTGCTTCGGGCCATAGACGGCGCATCATCTGTTGGCCGCGGCGGCTGACGGTGATCCACCAATCACCAGTCGTCATCTTGACCGTAATAAGCCCTTTGTTCTTGAGGTGAGTGAGTTGCGCCATAAGCTTTGGGCGGCTCATGCGCAGGCTCTGCTCTAGGCCAATCACATCATCTTCGCCATGCTCGTTGATCTGCTGCAAAACGAGAGCTTCATCTGTGGTGAGAGTTGGTTGTTGTGCCATTGTCGTATACTCCTTGTTTATGGTTGTATCTGTAGTATGCACGACGTGGCTTAGGGCAGTCTTAAAAATTCGATTTTTTACTTCATTACGCCATTCCTCAAGGGTTTGTATAGACAAAAAGGCAAATATATCAGGGTATATTATGACTTACGTATTAGTATTTTCTACCTCTGTTCATTCCTCTTATGCTATACTAATCATATGAATCCGCTTGCGATGATTGCCTACCAGACCAAAGATTATCCGCGTCTGCCCGATGGAAGGATCGACTACACTGGCCAACCCATCTGCTTTGTCTTCAACTGTGTGGTGTGCTATGGTGATGAGATTTTACTGGCACGGCGTAGCCAGCAAGAGGTGGAGCAACCGCGTATGCTCAATGGCGTCTCTGGCTTCATCGACCGAACCGATACGAGCATTACGGTACTAGCTGGGCAAGAATTGGCCGAGGAGCTAGGCATTGACCCGCGAGATACGACTATCGTGGTGGCGCAGCAGCCCCTGATGCAGATCGATGCAGCGCATAGCCGCCAGTGGTATGTGTATCCGGTGCTTGTTGAGTGTGCGCAGCGCATAACGCCTCGGCTTAATGCCGAAAATAGCGCAGCAGCATGGTATCCACTCACCGAGATCGATGCTCTTCCGCTGCTACCGTTTTATCATGAGACGCTCCGCGCTGGCCTGGCAATGCGCCACAAGTAGGCTTTGCGTTAATTGAAGAAATAATAAAGAGCCAGCCCAAAAAACTGGCTCTTTATCTCTGTTACGATACGATTTAAACTGCCTGCGAGAGATCATACACGGTGTATTGCGTGCCACCGTAGTCAACCTTGGTGCCAGCACTCGCCGCCCAGGTAGCGATAGCAGAGTTGCCACCTGGCCCACCATGATGATGGGTGGTTTGTGTTTGGGTTGATGAGGATTGTGCAGTCGATGGAGCCGACGAATTCGTTCCTGCCTGCGTCGACTGCTGCCCGCCATGCCCACCTGGCCCATGCTGGCCCACCACATAGTAGCGCACACTACCCTGGCGCACCAGCTGCTTGAACTGCTCGAGCGTGAGCGTGCTGTCGCTGCCGTTAAAGCCACCGACTGCCATCACCGCCTTGCCTGTGGAGAGCTGGATTGGTGCCGATTCATTGGCGCTGTTGACTGCCGCAAGCCATGTTGCATTCTGCTGGTGTGACACAAGGTACGAGACAAGAGCGGCTTCTGCCTGGGCTGATTCGTTATTCGTGCCGCTCATTGCCGTCGCACCCGGCCCCGCTGTAGGAATGCTTCCACTATGCGCCGTCGCTATTGTGCTCAAGCTAAAGGCTACTGGTGGAGCCATGCCAGCCAGCACAGCCATAGCAAGAGCCGTCCGCACATACCACCGAGGGAGTGTTACCAATGGCACAAGCGTCATCACAGCCGCTGCTCCACCAGTGATAATGACAAGCCAGGTGAGCCACGGCCAGGTATTGCTATAGCCAAGCATAATGACACCAATGATCGTCGTGAGCAGTATTATCAGTGGCACAAGCCAGGCTAGCTTCGTGCGCCGCGTGTAAGCTTGCCACAGATACGGCGCGCCAATCCCTACCAGGGCAGCAACACTCGGTGCCATCGCCACGACGTAGTATGGATGGATCGTCCCGCTCGTCATACTAAAGATAATGATATGAACGAGCAGCCAGCCCAGCCACAGCAGTACACCAACACGCTCTTTGTTGTGCCGTGCGCGGCGCAGCAGCCATAGTACGAGCCCGCCACCGATCACGGCCGCCACAAGCAACCAGGCAATATTAGGGCCAAAACTTTCGTTAAAGATACGCAGCACCCCTGTCTCGCCACCAAAACCAACACCTCCTGGGCCACCACTGTGGCCACCCATACCACCGCCGGCTGGTGGTGTCATGGATGCTGCCTGCGTCGCTGTATGGCTAGCTGGCTGCGCGGCAGATTGGATTGCGGTTGCCGCCGCTTGGCCCATCTGCGCTGCCCCACCACCTGGCGTTTTGCCAGGGCCACCGCCACTACCCAGCAAGCGCCCAAAGCCATTGTAACCAAAGATCAAGCTCCAAATGTTATTATCATTGGTACTGCCCACCCACGGGCGATGAGCCGCTGGAGTAAGCCACACAAGCACGCTCCACCAAAAGGTCGAGACAACCGTTACCACGCCAGCCACACCAAGATGCCAGAGGTGTGTCACAAGCTTTGGCCGGGCGCACACTAGATAAAGCAGTGCCATCACTGGTAGCACCAGCAGACCCTGCAACATCTTTGTATTAAAGGCCAGGCCAGTAAAGAGCCCTGCGAGGCTCAGCCACAGCACTGGTTTCTTATTCTCAAAGGCGCGGAGGAAGGTATAGGCACTGGCCGTCAAGAAGAGTGTCAAGAAACTATCGGGGTTATTAAAGCGAAACATCAAGGCAGCTGCTGGCATCAGCGCCATCACTGCACCGGCGATGAGCCCTGCCTTGGCACCATACCACCGCCTGACCGCTGCATAGACAAGCATAACTGTCGCGACCCCCGCAAGCGCGTGCGGCATGAGCATACTCCACGACGAGAAACCAAAGAGCCGACCACTCAGCCCCATAATCATCATGCTGATGGGCGGCTTATCGACACTAGCGAAGTTCGCTGCATCAAGGCTGCCAAACAGCCAGGCCGTCCAGCCGGTACTCGCTGCCTGAGCAGCGGCAGCATAATAGCTATTGGCCATGCCATTGATAGTCAAGTTCCAGAGATAGAGCACACTCGTTAGCAGCAAAAGTCCAGCCACAGCTGCTAGCTCACCAAAGCCCGCCTTGCCATATTCGCGCCGCACCCGCGAGAGACCCTTGAGATCATCTGTTGCGGTCTTGATAATATGAACGCGCGAATCGGTGTCTTCGACCCACTCAACTGGCTCCTCGTGGATGGTATAACCAGCGTACTCTGCCTTGACGAGTAGCTCGGTGTCGAAGAACCAGCCAGTATCCTTGATGCGAGGCAGAATCTTGCGTGCCGCATCGCGCCGAATCGCCTTGAAACCGCGCTGAGCATCGACAAATTTTGTCTTCATTGTCCGGCGAATAATCCAGTTGTAACAACGCGAGATAGTGTCACGCTTGAAGCCGCGGATTGTGCGCGATTGCTTCATTAGGCGCGAGCCCGTCACCACAGCTGCCTCACCCATAATCAGTGGAGTGATCATAGGCACGAAGCTGTCTAAATTGGTGGATAGGTCGATATCCATATAGGCCAGAATATCGGCCGAGCTCTGTAGCCACGCTTGCTTGAGAGCCTGGCCACAGCCTTTCTCGGCAAGCTGAGTGAGCTGTACCTCGGAGTAACGCACCGCCAATTGGCGCGCCGCTTCTGCTGTGCCGTCTGTACTGCCATTGTCGGCAATGATAATGCGCCAGCGATGAGACACATGTTGTGATAAATACGCGTGCAGCGTGCTCACCGAGCGCGCAATAACATGCGCCTCATTAAGCACCGGCAATACAATATCGATGCTGAGCGTTCGCGGATTAAGCGCTCGCAGCACCGGCACAGCAGGCGTCTCCACCGCTGCGGCTGATTGGGTCATGGTTGCTGTTTTCATGTGTGGTATTGTGCAGGAGAGAGATGAAAGCTAGCTTAAAGAGACTCCTGTTGAGGCGACGTGCTCGTATCAGCCCATTTATTATTTCTCGCTGTCTTATCCATCCTCTAGGAAATTATGAAAGCTAGTATGCACCTAAGCACCAATATTGAGAAAGTAGCCCAAACCATCTAGCCTACCACCGAGTGAATGGCCAGTGAAGCTCTTGGTGCCTACATGAGCACCGCCACCAACTTTCTTGATCGTCTCGGTATAGAAGGTGTAAGCATCGTGGAATTGGTTCAGCCCATCCTGCACAAAAACATTTCCACTCGATGCAATCGCAATATCCGACTCAATATCTTTCATCGCCTCCCAGATATTCTTATCAATATCCGTTCCGCGATAGGCAAAGACAATGTCCTTGGTGGCTGGATCTTGCACAGCAATAGCCGACATACCAGATGAAGTGGTTGTGGCGTTAATGAGGTGCCAGGATGCGAGGGAGGAGAGAGGTTTAAGTTCAAGCAAGTTAGTTCTCGCGGTCAAGTGAGAGACAATCTCTTCAAGGGTTTGTTTTGATGCATCATCTAACAAACTATTTGGTATTACTTGATAAGCAAGCGATGACAAGGCAAGATACTGCTCAACTTTCAAATTCATTTTTTCTCCTTAATTATTTCTTTATCATATATACGAATATCCTGGTTTTCGTGAAGTATTTTTGCTATTTCATCTTCTAAGAGCACTATGACGTGTTTAGTACCATTTTCGTACCATCGGTATATCAGTTTAGTCTTAGCAGGAACATCCTTAATAATCTGCAACAACTGCTTGACTCGCTCATAGTGCATCAACGAAGAAGCATCGTTTTGCGCGGTTACTTCTAGCTTATAGAGTATACTTTGGCTATGCTTATGTGCTACCTCTTGAAATAACGGCAAAGCCTTAGTGTCTGTAACAGCATTGCCAATTTCGCCTGTTGCTATATCCACAGTAAACACGTACGATCCAGTCATTATTTTATCGACCATCGGTTTTATTCTTGCCATTTCTTGCATGCCCCATAGTGTATCTACATAATCATCCCATGGGTCTGAAAGTGACATCATCACCTTAAAGGGAAGTTTTTTGTTCGCCACAGGATAAGCTACCGCCTCAAACCACCCCCGCACCGCGAACCCACTTCCGTTTCGTATTGGTTTCTCGACAACAAATTCTTCTTTATACTTGTTACGTAAATACGTCTTCATTGTCGCTTGAGCTTGGCCAGCCTCGATATCTAACTTAAGATAAAATCCACTAACGAGGAGAAGCATAATAGTTGTTGGAATAATGATGACATAGAGGACACCACGGAAGACGATAGTGGGAAAGCTTAGTTTACTGTTATCGTTTGGTTTTTGCTTGTGCATATTTTCTGCTCTCAGGATCCCTATTTTTGGCTACGCGACTATTATAGCACAAATGCAGAACTATTGAGTTATTCTTCTTATTCTGCAAGCTGTAGCTTTGATGAGCTGTCAAGGTATGAGAGAGGTTTACGCTCAAGGCGATTGGTTTTTAGGTACTTCCTTCATGATTTCTTTTAAAGATTTATTGACTATATCCTTCCCTTACTCTTTTTAAAGCAATCCTTGGAAGTTTCTTGCGCTGTTTTCTCGCTTATACCTCCATACTCCTGACAAATATATCGTGCATCTTCAGTTCTGCTATTTACAACATATCTCACAGCATAACTTCTCGGGTTTTTTGATTGGACATACTCCATAAGTTTTCTTACGTTTTGGACATCTTCTTCTTTTACCTGGTCCCCTACTACAACAATAGATACTTCATATATAATATGGTCCCCATACTTTCGCAACGTCTCAGCAAAAGCTGGCGTGCCCTGTATCTCATCAGCTACGTCAGGAGCAATTGTAATATCTGGTATATATTTTACTGCAGGTATAGACAATTTTTTAACCATCTTGGTAAGATCCTTTTCTTCCTGCTCATTGTAAAGTGCCGAGAGGTAGTTATCGCGGTAGAGCCGGTGATCTTTCTCTAAAACACGAAAGGTATAAGAGCTACCCTCTCTATGTGCATCTGCAACTTTGCCGCCTCTTCTTGCAAATCCTCCTCCTTCAATTCGATAGTTCTTGATAATAAAGTGCTGATGATATTTTTTCTCTAGATAGGCGCGCATTTCAGTCTGAGCTTGATGAGCCTCTACAAGATACTTAATATGAAATATACCAATTAATACACCAGTTAATAGAAGTAAGACACATGTCGGAATAATGATAACGCGGAGGATACCACGAAAAAGAATGGTGCGGAAGCTTAGTTTGGTGTTATCGTTTGGTTTTTGCTTGTGCATATTTTCTGTTCTCAGGGATCCCTATTTTAGCTACGCGACTATTAATAGCATAATCATAGAACTTTCTAGTTATTCTTTTGAAGGTTGTATTTTATAGGCAAGTGCACTTAGTGCAAGATATTGCTCTATTGTTATGCTCATATTTATAGACTCTCCTTTTCTTGAAACATTGTGACTAATGTTTCTTGTGGTGTAGATTTTAATGCCATGATTGTTATATCTAAATCAAACTTCTTACCTCCAGCTGTTTGTGCTTGGTAGCGAATAGTAGTATCAACAGTGTCTGGCAGATCTTTTGCAAGCTCTTTAAGATTATCGACGATGTGCATTTTTTCTTGATATTCCCGTGTTTGGTACGTTTTTTGAATAGTGATATTATATGGAATTTGCTGTTTATATTGTGCTGCCGCTTGTGCAAAACGTGGTATCACACCATCAACTTGTATATCTTTCGTTTGTAGCGTCATAGACGATTGGATGATTACACTATACACTACATCTTTGCTAAAGATACGCTGAATAATAGGTTTGAGTCGATCAGTCTCTTCTTTTGACCATACAGCACCAGCATAGCCATCATGCTTCCCTGAGGATGACAGCATAACAATGAAGCGGATGTCTGTGTGATTCTTTGGGTAGGCTGTTGCTTCAAACCACCCTTCTACACCAAGCCCACTTCCATTCTTTTCTGGTCGTTCGACGATAAATTCTTCACCATATTTACTATGTAGATATGTTTTCATTGCTGCTTGAGCTTGGCTAGCTTCAGCACACAATTTGAGATAGAATCCGCCAACAACGAGAAGCATGATGGCTGTTGGAATAATGATGACATAGAGGATACCACGGAAGATGATGGTGCGAAGGCTTAGTGTGCCGTTGTCACTTAGTTTCTTTTTGCGCATATTTTCTACCCTCGCCCCCTACTTTGTGCTCTGTGACTATTCTAGCACGAATATAGAACTTCTGATTTCCCCTTTTATGCGCTATATCAGTCTAGATGCCACATCGATAAACAGTCTCCATCCTACTCCTTATTCCTTATCAATCACCTCAACCATCAGTTTGCTTTTTTCAATACCTGGTTTACTGTCCCGGACTTATGTTTCTTCATGTTATCGTCTCCCTTCTAAGGCTATCCAACCTGCTGCTACGGATGCTGCCACAGATAGCTCACCATTCATGAGCATAGTTCGTAGCTCGTCAGGTGTTACATGCATTACCTCAATATCCTCAGTATCATCAAGGTGTTGCCTATGCTTTATAGTGACATTATCAGCAAAGACGATCGCTATCTTGACACGGCTATTCGTAGGGTCCTCAAAAAATGTAGGTCCCTCTACAAAAAGACTGGAGGTGCCTCCAGTCTCTTCATATAATTCCCTTTTTGCAGCAATTAAAGCAGATTCACCCGCATCAATCTTACCCGCAGGAAATTCTATAACACTTTGCTGCGCTCCGTGTTTGTACTGACGCACCAGTAAAAATTTGCCTTCATGAGTGCGTGGAACGATCAAAACGGCATTCATTCCTTCTCGGATGTAATAATCATCGAGGACTTTGCCTGACGGGAGTCTGACGGTTTCAATATTTAGCTTGTACCACGGTGAGTCGACTAACTTCTTTTGACTTATAACGTTCCATTCTTGATTCATAGTATTATTGTAGTGTATCTTCAGATCTAGCACTACCATCAACTGTAGCATAAGTAGTATAAGCGGTGGGTGTCATATATCTATGTATAAACAAGACATTTACACACTCGCAGTTCCCTTTCAAATTGTGATACACCGTACATCATAGGACTCCAGCGGCACATAACAAGTGAGCTCAAGACGTGTTAGTTTTTATCTCTTCTCGTATGTAGTAAAATACTATACATGAATACTCAAGCGCACCACGTTATTACCGACGAACACTTGATTGATGAGGCGCTATCTCGCTCAGTTGCCGAAATTCTTCCGAGCAAAGATAGTCTCAAAAAGGAGCTACAAAGTGGCCGCCGCCTCACATTCTATCTTGGTATTGACCCAACTGCGAACTATGTTCATCTTGGGCACTCAACAAATTATCTGATACTCGAACGGTTCCACGCTCTTGGCCACCGGATTATTGTGCTAATTGGCGACTTTACCGCCATGATCGGTGATCCGAGCGATAAAACTTCGATGCGTGTGCAGCTAACACGCGAACAAGTGCTGGAGAACCTGCAGACATTTAAGGCACAAATTGGCAAGATTCTAGACTTTAGCGATATCGACAACCCGATAGAATTCCAGTTCAATTCGGAGTGGCTCTCCAAGCTAACATTTGAAGATTCTGTGGAGCTTGCCTCCAACTTTACCGTGCAGCAGATGCTAGAGCGCGATGCATTCAAAAAGCGAGTCGCTGCCGAGAAGCCACTCTTCGTCCATGAGTTCTTCTATCCGCTGATGCAGGGCTACGATTCTGTGGCAATGGATGTTGATGTAGAGATTGGTGGCACCGACCAAACATTCAATATGCTGGCTGGCCGTACATTGCTCAAGCGCTACAAGCAGAAAGAAAAGTTTGTCATTACAACCACACTGCTCGAAAACCCAGAAACCGGCGAAAAATTAATGAGCAAAAGCCTTGGCACCGGTGTGGGTCTCGATCTGAATGCCAAAGATATGTTCTTCAAAATCATGCAGCTGGCGGATGCGGGTATTTACCAGTGTTTTGTGGATTGTACGCGCCTGCCTATGAGTGAGATTGCTGTAATTAAAAATCGACTCAACGACGGAGAAAACCCACGCGATATCAAAAAGGATCTTGCTCGAGAGATAGTGTCAATGTACCACGGAGCGAGCGCCGCCGTTGATGCCGAGCAGCAATGGGTCTCTGAGGTGAGTCAGAAGAATCTTGCCAAGGATATTGACGTCATTCAGGTAGATGCCCATGAGTCAATTATCGATATCATCGTCCGCCTGGGCATCACAAAAAGTCGCGGCGAGGCCAGACGGCTCATCAAGCAAAATGCCGTGAAGATCAATGACTCCAAAATTTCCAGCGAAGATACACCACTTACTAACGGTGACATTTTACGTGTTGGTAAGAAACACACCCTCAAGGTAGTCTTGCATCCGAATCAATAGCATGATGCGGAAAACTGGTACTATATGTCTACTACCGCAAGATGAATAATGTATAAGAGTGAGCTTGCCTTCATACAGTCATCTTTCAACCTTACTATCATCGATAGGTGATAAGATATTACTAGTATGTACACCCGCACCATCGCCATACCATCCCCTAGCCAAACCCAGACGCTGCGCTTGGTAGCGCCAAGCCCGGCTTATGCGCCGATTACTATGGCGTGGATTCGCCGGCCAGAGGTGACGCAGTATTTAGGTGCGGATTTTTCGCAGATGACTGAGGAAGACGAAGTAGCACATCTCCAGAATATGCTTGACGATGACGATCGGTATAGCTGGATGATTGAGCGTGATGGCGAAATCGTTGGCAATATTGAAATTAACGAGATAAGAAAACTTAGCCACAAATATGGCGTCACAGCGGGGGCATTCTGTACGCTGATTGGCGATCCGAAAAACTGGAGTCAAGGCCTTGGGAGCTCTGCCAAGCAAGCAGTCTGCAATTGGGCGTTTTCTGAAGGTGGTTTTGCAATAATTGAGGCAAAGGCCTACATGCAAAACGTCCGCAGCTGGAATGCGCTCGAGAGGCTTGGCTATCGGTACACAGGAATCGAGCAAGGTGAAGTTGCGGGCGAGGCAGTGAAATGGAGGGTGTATACACTGGTAAGGGCTGATTGGGAGGAGCTGAGTTGGGCGGAGTAACAACTATCTTATTTCTCTTACTGAAGATGTGACATTTCATGTCTTTTGTAACGTTCTTCAGTCTTTCTCGTATGCTTTATAAATCATCTCATACGACTTACTTATAGAGACCTGCATATCACTATCTCTTGTTAGCTATATCTCTTTACCAGACCAATGAGAGTAAACGAAAAAGTATTGCTCTTGCTGTAAAGTCATGCAAGGAAGCGGCATAAGATTATCTTAGAAGCACAGCGTCAGGAGTTACCAGCTGAATCTATACAGACTCCTCTACTCCCTTTCCTAGATAACGAGCTTCTTCCTCTTTTTCTCGCTCCTCTCTATA
>CALHVV010000004.1 GCA_938036915.1 uncultured Candidatus Saccharibacteria bacterium | reverse complement strand
GCCACGTGTTCGACATGCTCATCTGGCTGACCGACGGCTGGGTGCACCAGCGGCGAGCGACCAGCTGACCGTCCGCCTGCGCCACCGTGGCCAGCTGAGGCCATGCACGTTGCAGTATGACTCAGCCCAGGCTCAAGCCACTCTCCACCTCAGTGACCCTGAGCGGGCCGTGGCAGCTGGCCAGTCAGCCGTGATCTACCGCGGGACAGAGTGTCTTGGCGGAGGGATTGTCGTCGATTCCGTGGCTTTATAGCTGCTTTATTACCTTAATAATGAGTGAAAACAGAGAGGCTATTCTGCAAGACATGCATTCTCCCTTTAAGTATCAGGAAATATGTCGCACGACCATCCAGGAGTTAACTCTGTTGACAACCCAAACGGCAGTTTCGTATACTGACACTTATAGACAACCATAAGGGGGATTATTATGAGGGTAAAACACACTCACTCTCGGATGAGAGTTATTGCTGCGGCGGCAGTCGTCGTTGGTGGCATTGGGCTTGTGGGGCCGCAGCTTGTGGCGCATCAGGCGTATGCTGATGCTGACACTACCGCACCAGTCTTTACGCCAGCCAAGCCAGAGAAGCTCGTGGCGCGAGCAGGCCGCTCTATTGTCGATGCTGTGCGTACTGTGGCAGCGAATGATGGGGCGGACGGAACAGGTGTTAATAGCGATGGCGTGGTTATCGACGCAAAAAACCTTGACCTTGCAAACCCAAAACCAGGCACATATACAATCACTTACCGTGCGGTCGATAATGCCAACAATAAAGCAGAGGTAACGCGCGAGGTAGAGATCACAACCACTGAAAAGCTCGAAGCGAAGCTAGCTGAGCCAATGGTACTGGATGGCTACAGCCCACACACGAGGGCGGAGGCAATATCCAAGCAGGTTATTGCTCGTGCCGTGGTGGCTGATGAGACATCTCCTCAGGCTGTGATCGACAAAGCATTGCAAGAGCTTCAGCAAGCAATCGATGACCTCCGTGTCGACCACACCGACTACGACAAAGCCAAGCAAGAGCTTGCTGCTGCGCCAGCCTACGTTGCAGCAGACAAGGACGTTGCTGCAGCAGCGACAGAGGCAGATCGCCTGGCGAATCTCAAAGCAACCACAACGCCAGAGCTTGCCAAAGCAACCAAGGCGCTCACCGCTGCTATAGCCACGGCCACCCAGGAAGATCAAGCACGCCAAAAGACAGCCACGCAAGCCGTTGATGCGCTCGAAGCTAAGCCGGATCTTGCACTGCTTGCAACGACCCAAGCAGTGGTCGATACTGTCAAAGATAATGCAGCCAAGGCGGCACTGCAGCGGCGAGTTGATGCAGTTCGGACTGCGCTGCAACCACAACAACCACAGCAAGCTGCCGCCGCACCCAAGACAGTAGCCCACACACCCGAGCAGGCGCATCCTGTAGCAGCTGCACTTGCCGACACTGGTGCCAACCTCTGGCTCCTTGGTGGAGCGGGTGTTGCTCTTGTTGGCGGGGCGGTTGGCCTGTGGCGTTATCGCAACAAGCTGTTCAAGCGTTAGCAGTAGTATAACGCCGCAAAAATCGGCTCGGATGAGTCGATTTTTGTATAGTAGTGTTTCAAGTAGCATCACACTTCGCTATGGAGAGCTTTTATAATCACACCACCAAAGATGCACGGGGCAGTGCGTCCGTGCTATAATACCCCCTATGAATGCTCAAGATATCCGCAACAAATACCTCGAATTTTATGCCAAGCAGCAGCACGCCATTATCAAGCGGGCCCCGCTCATCCTAACCGACGACCCAACGACACTCTTTACCGGTGCAGGCATGCAGCCGATGATCCCATACCTACTGGGCGAGACACACCCACAGGGCAAACGCATTGCCGACTCGCAGACGTGCTTGCGTGCTCAAGACATTGACGATATTGGCGATAATCGCCATACCACCTTCTTCGAGATGCTCGGTAACTGGAGCCTGGGCGACTACTTCAAGAAAGAGCAGATTACTTGGATGTGGACATTTCTCACCGAGGAAGTAGGGCTTGACCCGAATCGCCTGTATGTAACGTGTTTCATTGGTGCGCCTGAGTATAATATTGCCAAAGACACCGAAGCAGCCGAGCTGTGGCGGCAGAAATTTGCCGAAAAGGGGATTGAAGCTGAGAGTGCCGATATCGGCAGCGAAGAGCGCGGCGCAGCCCGTGGCATCCAGCCGGGTGAGCGTATCTTTTACTACGACGGTAGCAAAAACTGGTGGAGCCGCAACGGTGGGCCCGAGACGACACCAGTCGGTGACCCATGCGGGCCCGACAGCGAGATGTTTTATGAGTTTGATTTCATTGAGCACGACCCGAAGTTTGGTGAGCACTGCCACCCTAACTGTGACTGCGGACGCTTTATGGAGATTGGCAACAACGTCTTTATGGCGTACAAGAAGGTAGCCGAGGGGCAGTTTGTCCCGCTGGATAAGCCAAATATTGATCACGGCTCTGGCCTGGAGCGCATTGCGGCTGCGGCCAATAACGACCCTGATGTCTTTAAGATTAGCCTGATGTGGCCCATTATCAGCAAGCTTGAGCAGCTTAGTGGCAAGAGCTACACCTCGCACACCGAGAGTATGCGCGTGATTGCCGATCACCTGCGAGCAGCCAGCTTCATGGCGGTCGATGGCTGCGTCCCAAGCAACAAGGAGCAAGGCTATGTGATGCGCCGCCTCTTACGACGGGCTATCCGCTACAGCTTCGACCTTGGCATCGAGCAGAACTTTCTTGAAGCAGTGGTACCGGTGATTGCCGACCTATACGAGGCAGACTTCCCAGAGGTCAAAGCAGCGCGCGAACAGATCATCGCCGTGCTCGCCAAGGAAGAAAAAGCCTTCCGGCAGACGCTCCGTAAGGGGCTTAAGCAGATGCAGCAGTATGTCGCAGATGGCCTGACTGGCGCAGAGTTATTTACGCTATATGATACCTTTGGCTTCCCGGTAGAGCTCAGTACAGAGGAGGCATACAAGCAGGGGATCCCACTCTCTGAGGACTGGCGAGCAGAATTTGACGCCAAAATGGCCGAGCAGCGCCAGCGCTCCAAGACGGCACGCAAGGGGCAATTTAGCGGTGGGCTAGAGGGTCACGACCCAATTCATCTTAAGTATCACACGGCAACGCACCTGCTCGGGGCGGCGCTGCGCACGGTATTGAAAGCACCAGATTTGCAGCAGCATGGCAGCAACATCACCGCTCAACGCCTGCGCTTCGACTTCAACCACGATAAGCTCACCCCAGAGGAGAAGCAAGCAGTGGAAGACCAAGTCAATGCCTGGATCGAGGCAGACTTGCCCGTGAGCTTTGCCGTGTACCCAACCGATGAAGCACTGAAGCTCGGTGCAATCGGTGCCTTTGGCGAACGTTACGGCGATACCGTCAAGGTCTATTCTATCGGCGAAGGTGATCAGCGCGTGAGCTTCGAAGTGTGCGGGGGCCCACATGTCGAGCACACTGGCGTCTTGGCCGAAGATGGTATGCGCTTCAAGATTACTAAGGAAGAGTCGAGCTCAGCTGGTATCCGTCGGATCAAAGCGGTGTTGCGGTAGCGCTAGCAGATAACCAGGAATAAACAATACAACACCAGCAACATATGTGCTGGTGTTGTATTTGTTAGCGTCAATAATACCTACAAGGGCACAAAAGAGAGGGCGCGGCCCTACTGGAGAGCGCAGCGCTCAGTAATCATATCCTTCGTTAGCTGGGCGATAGTGTTGCTTAGCTCTGCGATGTCTGGCTCAACATATGTACGGCGACGCTGCGAGGTTGTTTCGTTATGATCATAAAAGCAGGCAAGTGTGGTATATTCTAAGTCGTCACTGGTAATACGGCAAGTCACTGGTGCGTCGAGCTCATCACAGTTGTAGGGTATTTCTAGGTTTGCTGTAGTGCCCATAGCAAGCTGGCCAAGCCGACGTATTGTCAGTGCAAGACGCACACCAGACCACTGTTCGCCTTTGAGAATAATATCATTATAGCAGTAGGTCGCATCGCGGCGAACTTGCTCAGGATTAGCCGTAGGGAGAACTGCTTCGTCAAGAAGAGTCTGAAGGTCGGCAGCAGTTGTGCCGCGGTTGGTTGCATACCATCTAAATAACTCCGAATCGCCAGGCGGGCGCGAGCGGTCAAGCAGGCGTGCCACGTGGTTGTGAGTGATAGGCATCTTGTGGCTAGGGTTGGTCCGGCTATACCAGCAGTGCCGATTATCCGCCAGTGTTAGTGCAAAAGAATGATGCTTATCAGGGTCGGCAAAGGCGAGCTGGCCAGCGGTTAGGCCAGTGGCATCAGCTGTGAGGTCAACGGCTAATGCACCACCTTCGTTATATCGCCCAAAGGGAGCTTGGTAGGCTATCGTTGTTTCGTCGGGCATGGCATGGTATGCCTCGAGCGCCGCAACCGTTTCGTACAGGTGGCGGCCAAGCAGGGTGAGTTCGGTTGGCTCGTAGTTCTCAAGCGGAAAGATGCCGATAGGTACGGCATCGACTGGCTCGCGATTGGTCATAGTGAGCGTATTGTACAGTGGTTACCTCTGTTTTGTCAAGGAGGTGCTACCACTGTATGATGTTTCTCAATAACGACACTTGCAGTGCTCGGTACAAAATGAACCATTTCATCATAAATTCGCCAATAATCACCGTTTAGGGCTAGCAGGCAGGCCTGTATATGGTATATAATAGAGATGATTATGGTTTTCGATCGATTTCTTACCCGAGCAGATAACAGCGCTAGCGAATGCCTCGTTGGCCTTGATATTGGGACAGAGTACGTCAAGGCGCTGCTTGCCCGGGTGAATGGTGAGGAGATTGAGATCATTGGTGTGGGGCGCAAGCACCAAGACCGCAGCGATATGCACTCGGGTGCGATTGCCGACATTGCCGCAGTGGTGCGCAACTGCGAAGATGCTCTGGCCCAAGCCGAGTCTGAGGCTGGCATACAGGCGCGCCGTGCAGTGATTGGTATTGCTGGCGAGCTTGTGAAGGGTGTGACAAATACCATTCGCTACCGTCGTCCGCAGCCCGATCGTCCACTAGACGAGACCGAAATGGAATTCATCATCGAGAAGGTGCAAGACCGCGCTGCTATCAAGGCGCAGCGGCAGATTGCTCTCGAGACGGGCAACCAAGACGTAGAGGTAAAGCTCGTCAACTCCGCACTCGTCAGTATTCACATTGATGGCTACAAGGTCAGCAATCCGATTAGTTTTCAAGGTAAGGACGTAGCGGTGCAGATCTACACAGCGTTTGCTCCCATGGTGCACATTGGTGCGCTCGAGCGCGTGGCTGATGAGTTGGCGCTCGACCTCGTGGCGGTGGCGGCCGAGCCCTTTGCGGTGAGCCGGAGCGTACTGGGTACAGATGCGAATAGCTCGTTTACGGCTATTCTTGCCGACGTTGGTGGCGGCACGACAGACATTGCGGTGGTAAATGATGGCGGTGTGGAAGGGACGCGGATGTTTGGCATTGGTGGGCGCAGCTTTACCAATACGATCGCCAACGAGTGCGCCATTAGCTACAACGAGGCCGAGAAGCTCAAGGTCGCGACTAATCACGAGCAGATGAAACAAGAGCTCAAGCAGCATTTTGATACCGCAATTGATAAAACCCTCGATGTCTGGCTAGCAGGAGTTGACCTTGCTCTTAGCGAATTTAGCTCGGTCGATCACCTGCCCAATCGTATCTTGCTCTGCGGTGGTGGGGCGAGTCTCAAGCCACTAGTCAAGGCTCTCGAGACGCGCGATTGGTATACCGACCTCCCCTTTACACGCCGGCCAGTGGTGCAGCATATTAAGCCCAGTGACGTCTCCGGCGTGGTCGACCTGACGAACAAGGTCAGCGACCACTCATTTATCACCGCGATGGGCCTCCTGCGCGTGGGTTACGATACGATGATTGGGGCAAGCGAAACAGAAACACTACGCAATAAATTGAATAAAATTTTGAGGATCTAAATGCAAAAAGATGTCATTTATATCGATACTGAGGACGACATTACCGCCATCATTGGCAAGGTGAAGGATTCCTCGCAAAAAATCGTCGCACTTGTGCCACCCAAGCGGATTGGTGCCATGCAGAGCGCTGTCAACCTCAAGCTCGTCCAGCGTGCTGCTGAGCAAGCAGGTAAACGGCTCGTCATTATCACTGGCAACCAAGCGCTCTCGACTCTAGCGGCTTCGGCAAGTATCCCCACGGCGCGGACATTGCAAAGCCGGCCAGAGATGGCTGAGATCCCAGCACTGGAGGTCGATGACGAAGATGTCATTGATGGTAGTGAGCTCGAGCCAGATGACCCTGAGCCAGTAACGCCTGATACTTCTGTACCGGCTCGTCCTACTACACGCCCAGCTGCTCGTACTGCATCAGATGATGACAAAGCGGCAGATGCTTCGGCTGCCTCAGATCTCAAGAAGAAGGTGAAGGTACCAGACTTCAACAAAATGCGCAAGAAGCTCTTGATCGGTGGTGCGGCACTCGTTGTCCTGATTGTTTTCTTGGTGTGGGCGATTTTCTTCGCGCCACATGCGACCATCACTATCAAGGCGCGTACTTCTGATCTGCCGCTCAGTACCCGCGTCACGATTGGCGATTCGCTTGGCTCAAATTTGCAAGAAGGGACGATCAAAACGACGACCAAGACAACGCGCAAGACTATCTCAGTCGACTTTACTGCCACTGGCAAAGAAGATGTTGGCGCGAAGGCAACGGGAACGGTGCGTTTTACGCCGGCTTCGTTTGACGTCTTGCGTAATGGAGCGACGATCGACGCTGGGACGACTATCACGTCCGAGAATGGTATGCAGTATAAGACGACATCGTCGGTGGTATTCGACTCTAACGCGTCGGGTGGCGACCTCATGCGTGGCCGCACAACAGAGGTCACCGCGGTAGAGAGTGGCACGAAGTACAATGGTGCATCGGGCTCGGCCAAGGGGCCTTCTGGCTTCTCCGTCTCCTTTACGCGTGATACTTCTGGTGGCACAGACAAGACGATTACCACAGTGCAGCGCAGTGACATTGAGCAGGCGAGGAATAGACTCCATAGCTCACTCGATAGCAATGGTGCTAAGCGCGAGCTTGCCTCACAGTTTAATGGCGACAGCTATATCATCCTGAATGATACCTTCAAGCAAAACGACAGCGACATCCAGCCGAACGTCAAGGTGGGTGGTGAAGCAACTGACGGCAAAGCTCAGCTGACTGGTGCGGTGGAGTACTCCCTCTCGGCGATTGAGAAGCGCGAGGCAGGCATCTTCCTTGATGCATACTTCAAGCAACAGATTGACGGCAAGGCCAACCAGCAGGTCCATAGCAATGGCGTCAATAAGCTCTCGGTGACTAATGTTTCGGCTAATGGTAATGCCTACAATGCGACTATCACGACCAATGGTAAAATCGGTCCCAAAGTCGACGAGTCTGAGCTCAAAGACTACGCTAAGGGCAAGCGCTATGCCGAGATTCGTTCGCATGTTGAGAAGATCGAGGGGGTGAGCTCGGCTGATGTCTCGTTCTCACCATTCTGGGTGCAATCAGCACCAAATGACACGAATCGGATAAAGGTGGTATTTGACCTCAATGAACAATAAACGAACATACTTAGCACTTGACGTCGGCGAACGGCGGATTGGTGTTGCAATTGCCGATCCATCCGTGCGAATTGCCGTCGCATATGATACGATTGAAGTGGATGGTAGTGAACTTGAGCAGATCACTCAGCTGATTATGAGTGAGCGTGTTGGGGTGGTCGTCGTCGGCTACCCGCGTAATCAATCGGGCGAGCCCACCGCTCAGACTGCTTATGTCGAGCGGTTTGCGACCCAATTGACGGATATCGCGCCGCGCTTGGCATTTCAAGATGAGTCGCTCACCAGCGTACAGGCTGAGGAGTATCTTCGTGCTCAAGGCAAGCCGTATAGCAAGGGTGCTATCGATGCCGTCGCTGCCAGTATTATTTTGCAAGACTATTTGGAGACGCACTATGACTGATTTTCGCCGCCAGCCAGGCAGAGGCTTCCAGGTAGGGAATCCAAACCCACCACTGTCGCCGCCACCAGCAGAACGCATTACGCCACGCTCGGGACGCTCAGCTGCTGCAGTAGGTGCTTCAGGGCGATCTGCGTCACCATATATGCGCCGCTCAGAGCCACATCGCCCAATGGTGGGGCAACAACAACCACAATCACAATCGACACAATCTATCCAGCCACAGCCAGCACCATCCTCTGCGCCGCAGCAGGCGTATGACCCCTACGCGTGGGTGAGTAGGCCGCAACCACAATCGCAACCAGCACCTCAGCCACAGCCCTACCGCGCATCAGCACCGTCTCGTGACACGTACGCAGTGCCAGTCCAGCAACCAGCACCTCAGCAACCTCAACCGGCGACCACTCCAGTTGATGATTTTGCTGATGATACGCTGCCTTCTGGGCTTGATGATGATAGCTTCTATGGCTTTGATGACGACCAGCCGCCGCAGCCCGCACCGGAGCCGCAGCGAGGGAGTCTACTTGACAATGACGGTGTTTCGCCACTTTTTGCAGATGATGCGCCAAAAGGTCGGACGATTGGCTCTCAGAAAAAATCTCCACGCTACAATACTGAGCGGCCACGCCACGGGCGTCGCCGCTGGCTGTGGTGGCTCAGTGGTATTGGATTGCTAATGTTACTCATCCTTGCAGTAGCATACTGGTGGTATCATCAAAACCTGCAGCCGGTCGACCAGACCGACACCACGACCAAGACGATAACGATTGGTGAGGGCGACACGTTCAAGACTATTGCTGCTACACTGAAAGAGCAGGGGCTGATTCGTGATGTTCGCGCCTTTGATATCTACACCCGCCTGTCGGGCTCGCGCAATCAACTCCATACTGGCGTATGTCAGTTTAGCCCTGCACAGTCGTTGCCCGAGATCGCGACCAAGCTCTCGCAGGGGTGTCATGATAATCGTGTTGTCACATTCTTGCCAGGTGGCACTGTTGTCGATTCGCGCTATAAGCCGCAAGGTCAAGATGCCACCACGGCGCTCAAGCGGGCTGGCTACAGCGAGGAGTCGATCAAAGCTGCACTAGCCAAGACGTACGACAGCCCACTCTTTGCCAACAAGCCAGCTGGCACCTCGCTCGAGGGCTATATCTTTGGTGATACATACTCTGTGCCGGCCAACCAAGGGCCAGAGGCGGCTCTCAAGGCATCTTTTGCTCATATGTATGAGCAGATTCAGAACAATGGTTTGATCGACAAATTCGCAGCTCAAAAGCTCAACCTTTACCAAGCTATCACTCTTGCCTCCATCATCCAGCGCGAGATGGGGTGTGGCGGCGCGAGCCAAGATTGCTATCAGATCCAGCGGCAGATTGCCCAGGTCTTTTACAAGCGGTTGCGCGAGAATAAGGTGCTGGGCTCGGACGTGACCTTCATCTATGGGGCGGATATCGCCGGCGTTAGCCCCAATGTCAATCTCGATTCGCCATACAATACACGCATCAAGCCAGGCTTGCCACCTGGGCCAATTGCCACGCCTGGCCTCGGTGCACTCAAAGCAGTGGCCGACCCAGCACCTGGTAGCTATGAGTTCTTCCTCGCTGGTGATGATGGTAATGTCTACTTTGCCAATACCGATGCCGAGCACCAGGCTAACATCAAGCAGCACTGTAAGAAGCTCTGTTCTGAGCTATAGATCCCAGCTGTAGGTTACACCTGTTCTCGCATATTCCTTAGCGATATTGAGCTACGTTTCGTGCCCTGACGGTAATATGCCACACATAAACGTCGCGAGGCCAAAACTGTTGCAATTTTCACAAAATATCATCTCCCACCACTGTTGTAAACCATTGACTAAACTACAACCGCGTAGTAGAATGAAAGGTAGCCAGTCGGGGAGTGATAATACGGGGAATGCAAGAGAGGGAAATTGCTCTACCAATGGCCTGCCTTTAAATGTCGTACGAGCACCGAAATCAATTTTTTTAATATCATAATAAAATCGGTCGACATGCGTGCTCCGTTCTCTTGTATAAGAGAAGAAAGACAGAGTGAGGTAGCAGCGCGCTAGTAATAGATGCGCAGGAGAACGATCATTCGTCAACAACAAGCAGCCGAGCAGGCTTCACAACTCGAACTTTCGCCTATTACCGTGCGGAGTCGGCGCCCGCGACCACTGTATAAGTCATTATCGCCGGTACGGACATCGGCCTATGTGGGGGTTTTTGTCCTAGTACTTTCACTCGTCGCCATGAGCTATCAGCCAATTTTGGCAGAAAACACCGCTCTAGCTAGCGCTGCGCCCGTCAGTGCAACGCGCCAGACGGCAGCGACGCCATCAGCAGATGGGGTAGATCAGCTCGTTGCAACCAATGTTGCTACATCGATTGCTGAGAGCACAAATCTGCCTGTCACCAACAATGTCGCCAACCTCTCGCAGTCAATTGCTGCAGAGAACTCATTTACCCAAACGAGCGCCACGACAATTAACAAGCCGCAGATTGTTCAGCCAACAGCCGACAACCGCACTATTAAGAAATACACGACAGTTGCTGGCGATAGCGTGCCAAGCCTTGCTGATAAGTTCAAAATTAGCACACAGACCATCAAATGGGTTAACAAGCTCACCAGTGATGCGCTTGAGCCAGGCAAAGAGCTGACGATCTTGCCAGTTAATGGCATCCTCTATACTGTTAAGGATGGTGATACGCTTGATAGCATTGCTGCTAAATACAAAGCAGATAAGAGCCAGCTCACCCTCTACAACGACCTTGAGCTGACTTCTACCCCTGCTAAGGGTTCGCAGCTTATCATCCCTGATGGCTCGTTGCCAACAGAGGAGCAGCCAGGCTACGTAGCGCCACGCTCGGGTGCTGCTGCTCGCGCAGCCAGCGCAACAACTGGCACAAACAGCTACAATGGCACTAGTGCCTACGGCGGTGCTGCTGGTACAGCTCATGCCTGGACAGGCGGCGGCGACGGTGGTGGCTATGCCTGGGGTAACTGTACTTTTTATGCCTACGAGCGCCGTCTTGAGCTTGGCCGGCCAATCGGCCGCCAGTGGGGTAATGCTGCTACCTGGGCTAGCTTCGCCCGCGCATCTGGCTACGGTGTCGGCACAACGCCAGCCGTTGGTGCAGTGATGCAAAATGGTGGTGGGTATGGCCACGTTGCTATCGTCGAGAGTGTTAACCCTGGTGTTTCGGTCACCATTAGCGAGATGAACGGCTTCCGCTGGGGTGGTGGATTCAACCGCGTTGGCTTTGGTAACATCCCATGGAACGAAGCAGTCGGTGGTCGCTACCAGTACATCTATTAATTCGATATACTAAGCCTTGTAAACACCTCTGTTGCTGCAGAGGTGTTTTTGGTATACTTAATAGTATATGTTTGTAGATACAGCAAAGGTAACAGTAGTAGCGGGTCGTGGTGGCGATGGTGCGGTGAGCTTTCGACATGAAATATATGTGGATAAAGGTGGGCCTGATGGCGGAGATGGCGGTCGTGGTGGTGATGTTGTATTTGTTGCAACAGAGCAGCTCAATACCTTGCTCAAGTTTCGCTACAAACCAGAGCTCAAGGCAGAACCCGGCGTTGCGGGTGGTAAGAAAAAGATGGCGGGCCGGTCTGGCAAGCCACTCGTCGTCAAAGTGCCGGTAGGGACATTAGTGAAGCGAGGTGATGTAGTAATCGCCGACCTTGCTGAGGCAGGGCAAGAGGCCGTCATTGCCAAGGGTGGGGATGGTGGCTTTGGTAATGCGCATTTTAAATCTAGTGTGCGCCAAACGCCGCGTATGGCTGAGCTGGGCGAAGCAGGGGAGAGTTTTGAGGCAGAGCTAGAGCTGAAGTTGCTGGCCGACGTTGGTTTGGTAGGTTTTCCTAATGCTGGGAAATCAACCTTCCTTAGCGTGGTGAGTAATGCTCGCCCGGAGATTGCGAATTACGAATTTACCACACTCACACCTAACCTGGGTGTGGCTGATATTGATGATGGTTCAGTCCTGATTGCCGACATTCCTGGCCTGATTGAGGGAGCGAGTGAAGGTAAAGGCCTGGGCGATGCCTTCTTGCGGCACGTCGAGCGGACGGTTGTACTCCTCCATCTTGTTGATGTATATAGCAATGATGTAGCCGAGCGCTATCAAGCGATTCGTCACGAGCTGCAGCAATATAGCACCGAGCTAGCTCAGCGACCAGAGGTCGTCGTGCTAACGAAGTGTGATGGGCTCGATGACGATATCATTCAGATGCAGATAGATAGCTTGCGACAGGTAGTTGACAAAGTAACGCCTATTTTTGCAATTTCCTCGATTGCACATCAGGGGGTCGTTGATGTGCTGCGAGCTTTGCGCCAAATAGTAATAGCGGCACGGGCGGCCGAGGCGGCAGCCGAAGAGGATGATGATTTTGCTGATGGCGAGGAGCTTGCGACCATTACGCTCGGTAGCCAAGCTGAGGCTGATGCCTGGGCAGTGCAGCAATTGCAGGGGTATGCGGCGCAGCAGTGTGCTGAGGCGGCGGTAGAGAGCGGCCTCACTAACCCGCGAGAGGATGGCGAGATACCGCGTGTCTTTGCTGTGTCTGGCCAAAAGCTCGAGAAATTCGCTCGTCGCACGAACTTTGCCCAGTTTGAGGCAGTTAATCGCCTGCGCGATATTATGAAGCGCCTCGGTGTCACGCACGAGCTCATCCGTCAAGGAGCGGAGGGCGATAGCATCGTACAGATTGGCAATAGCCAACCGTTCCCGCTGGTGGAGCAATAAATAATATATAAAGCCTGCTGTCTCAACAGAGGTTGTTTTATGGTATAATAGTAGACAGGTTAATATAGTCAGGAGGCAGTATGAGCAATAGAGAAAAAGAAGTGCCAAGTACTCTGGAAGTTGCGGCCTTGGACCTAAGAAGCACATATAACTTGAGCCACGAGGGTAGTAGTGGAGTTGCTGGAGCGATTGGTGCTGTAGGAATGACGCTAGTACAGACCTCACTGAAGCCCTTGTTTGATCGACGGTATTTGGGCCCTAATAGCTTTCAACAAGAAGCGTTTCTTAATGTTAGATACGATATCGCTTGCGCGCTCGCTGACAAAGAGCCATCGCTCAGTGATCACCTTTTGAAGGCTAACCCTGAAGAGTACACTGAACAATTACTTAAAGGAGTCCGCGAAAATGATGTTGAGCCACTCCTCGATACGAGTGTAGGTAAGCTAACGCAGTATGTATTAGCTCAATTGGAGAAGAAGCAACTTCCTAATGAAAGTGCAAATCGGTATTTTGGTGACTGGCTTGAAGCAACGATCGATAATCGTAAAAGAACAAAGGAACGGAGAGTCCTCAGTGCATCAGAGCTGGACGCTATCTATAGTAAAGAGGGCAGAGAAATGGATGTGCAGTTGGTTCTCGCAGGGACGAACCTCCGCACGAGAAGTGTGTTGGATTATTATATAGAAGGTGACGACTTTGGAAAGTATATTCGGCAATTGGAAGCTTTGAAGTATATCATGCCAAATTGGGAAAAGGGTAAGATTGATATACCGAGAGAAGTTCTTAGTGTAGTCGATCTTGATGCTGAGACACCAGTTGATGACGTTAAATTAAATCAGAGTGTTTTCGAGTGGAAATGGGATACCGTGGCAGATATTATGAATAAAGTGAAGCAAGGTGTCTATGAGCTAGAGCATTATGAAAAAAGTGCTGGTACAAAAGCGTCTAAGAAGTTTCTGGCGAGACACGCTATAGAAGTTGTAAATCACGGCTGGCAGTAGTGTATGGTGGCACAAACATTCTTTTTCTACGACCTTGAGACGAGTGGCTTCCGGGCACAGACGGATCGGATTATGCAGTTTGCGGGGCAGCGGACGGATATGGATTTGCAGCCGATTGGCGAGCCGTATAACTTCCTCATCACTCTCAATGACGACACCCTGCCAAGCCCCGATGCCCTGATGGTGACTGGTATCACGCCGCAGAAGACGCTAGAGGAGGGCTATAGTGAGGCAGCATGTGCGCGGATGGTGAGTGAGGAGATCTTCACGCCGGGGACGATTGCTGTGGGATTCAACAATGTGCGCTTTGACGATGAGTTTATCCGCCATTTGCTGTGGCGGAACTTTTATGATCCATATGAGTGGAGCTGGAAGGATGAGCGGAGCCGCTGTGATATGCTCGATGTGGTGCGGCTGACGCGGGCGTTGCGGCCAGATGGCATTGAGTGGCCGGTGGATGCGAATGGTCAGCCTACTAACCGTCTGGAGCTCATTACTAAAGCTAATGGCATTGCACACGACAATGCACACGACGCCTTCGCCGATGTAGCAGCTCTGATAGAAGTAACAAAGCTAGTGCAGCGCGCTCAGCCTCAGCTCTTTGACTACCTCCTTGCCATGCGCGACAAGAGGGCGGTGCAGCGGCTGGTCAATCTCGAGACCAAGCAGCCCTTCGTCTATACTAGTGGCCGCTACGACAAGCAACACGCCAAGACGACCGTCGCCTTTCCGCTAGCGCCAGCCCCCAATAGCAATGTCTTGGTCTATGACCTGCGCTACGACCCAACACCGTTTGTGAACCTAAGCCAGCAGGAACTTGCCAAGAAAATCTTTGCCACCTGGGAGGAGCGCCAAGCCGATGGCTTTGTGGCGCTACCTGTCAAACCATTGCAATACAATCGTTGCCCAGCCGTTGCACCACTTGGTGTGCTAGAGCAAGGCGATGGCTGGAGTAAGATCCATCTCGAGGCGGCAACTGTGGCGCGCCACCGCGATATCCTTCTTCGCCATCCCGACTTTGCTGAGAAGCTCCGCACACTCTACGAAAAAAAGCGTGAGTACAAAAAATCAACCGACCCCGAAGGGCAGCTCTACGACAGCTTCGTCTCGGACGCAGACAAGACACACATTGCTGCAGTGCGCAGTGCCGATGCCAGGGCACTGGCAGACTTCCACCCAGCCTTTCGCGATGAGCGCTTGCCTGAGCTGCTACTCCACTACAAGGCGCGTAGCTTCCCACAGAGCCTCAGTGATGATGAGCAAGCCCAGTGGGAGCAATGGCGGAGCACCCACCTGCAGGCGCAGTTGCCGAGCTTTATGGCATCATTGCAGCGTCTGGCCAAGGCAGGCACAGCAGATGAATTTATCATGCAGGAGCTGCAGCTGTGGCTTGAGGCAGTGATGCCAGTGGGTGAGTAGAAAAGCCCAAGTGTTAAGAATCTCTTTTCTTTCCATTAGTTCTCTACCATTTCATTCGAGTAGGTAAGAAGCTTGGTTATCATAACAAGCTTTTAGCTTTGAACCTGAGCAGTCATTCGTCAGTGAATGCCGACTCTTGTAATATTCTTGAGGAGAAAGCGGCGGGGAAGAGAGCTACGAAAATTGGTAGGCAGCTCTTTGTGGATTCAATAGAAGAAGCGTTATATAACGATAAATTTTAAGACGCTTAATTGCGAGAGCGTAGATATTAGTTAGCCTGTCGAGGGCGCTGGCAGCGTGGGCAAATCCCTTGAATCTCGAACGTGTGCGAGGGCTCGGCGAGGTGATGAGCCCGGGCGATTGCCGCGATTAACCGTTCGATCTCCTCATTCTCGGCAATATCAATCACCCGCCCACAGCGGCGGCACGTCGCATGGTGATGATGACGAATAAAGACATCGGTCAGCTCGAGCTGGTACTTCCAGCCAATCGGTAGTCGCTGGGCAATGCCAAGCTGCTCAAACAGCTCTACACAGCGGTACACACTCACGCGGTCGGCCACGGCAGTGTACTCGGCAAGCTGGCGCATCGTGCATGGCCCGTGTTGATAGAGAGCACAAAATACTGCCCGCCGCACAGTAGTTACGCGGTAATGACGCTGGCGCAAGATAGTGGAAAATAGCTCGAGCGAATCATTCATACGAGCAATAGTGTAACACTTATTGCAACAAATTTGCAATAAATTACATACCTCTCGTATCATACGATCCATGACACAACAACCACTTATTATGATCACTGGCGCAAAAGTGACGCCAGCCAAACGGCACTTTACCTCGCAGTTTGGACAAATCGAGTATCTGACCTATCAAGGGCAGCACTATAAAATGAACGCTGCCGCTGGCGTTGTGAAGCAGCTTGCTGGGCAGTATGAGCTTTTGGTCGTAGGATATCAACCAGATGATGCGGCAATCTTTGCCGAGACGTGCGGCCTACCAACCGACCGTTTTATCCCAGCTGACCTGCGCCGCGCAGCTGACATCGAGCGGACCGCGAGCCAGGCAGCAGCTCTCCAGCAAGAGCTGGATGTACCACTCTACGTTGTACATTATGGCGGGGCATCAGATACCAAGGCGGCATTGCCGCACAATAGTCTCCTTGCCCATACTTGGGATATGGAGGCGGCGGCTATCCCTGATTTGGTAGAAAATAATTGCGTCACATTAGTCAAACTGTTGCAAGCACTGCGTCAGCACGGGGTATTTGCCCGCCAGCCATATACCAAGGTTATGAGCATCACGGCTGCGGCAGCAGTGCGCGCCAAGGCTCATCTTGGCCTGGATGTAGCCCAGAAAGCGGCTGGCCATGGCTTGCTGCGCTCAATAGCCCTCGATCTTACGCCAGAGAATATCTTTATCACTGAGATTATGCCGGGTAGCACCGATACTGGATTTTTTGACAACGACTACACGATGGATGAGGCGATCCGCGTCACGCGCGACCTTGGCTATGACAAAACGCCAGAGACGTATCCACTCTTTACAGCTGAGCAAATCGGTGATGCAGTGAAGTATGTCGTCACTGCACAGTGCAATGTGCGCGAGATAGCCCTCTTGCCGTATGGACAGTTCCCACATCTTGGCGCGTAGTTGGCCATACGTGTGGCTTTGCGCCCTTTGCTCTGTAATAAACCTGCAATACTCGTGGTACAGCATTATAAAGAGTCGTGTTGCGGGGGTTACTAACACATAATAAGAATAATCATAAGGAGAAACAATGGAAAAATATAAACAGACACCATCGAATGATCATTCGCTTGAAGTGCTCGGGGTGCTTGGGCCGCTCGGTGCAGGTAAGACGACAACGCTCAACCAGTTGATCGAACGTATACCGCTCGATACAAGCTACGCAGTCGTGGTAAATGATGTCGGTCAGGACAATGTGGATGCGAGGCGGATTGCTCAGCACCCAGCTAATCGTAGCGAGCAGATTATTCCGCTCACGGCAGGCTGTATTGGCTGCTCGGATGCAACGCAGTTCCAGGCGGCGCTCGACCGTGTGCGCGATGCTGGGGTAGACATGCTCTTTATTGAGCCAACCGGGATTGCGCCAGGGACGGAGATCGCTGAGGTGGTAGGCTCAAGTGGCTATGATTTCTCGGCCCTTGCCTTGGTTAACGCACGAACAGCCTCACGCGACATGCATTATCAAGTGCTGCCGAGCCAATTGGCGGTGGCAGACATTGTTGGTATAACGCACACTCCAAATGATAGAGCAGCACTCACAGTGATCGATTCTGTACTCGAGCAATTACCTGCCTTGCCACCCGAGGTAGCTGTTGAGCTCATTCGCCCAGGTAGTACAGACTATGCAGAGGTGCTGGCGAGGTTGCGCGGCGTAGAGCGGCAACTCCACCTTGGCCAGCGAGCAGTTGCCCAGGTGTGCGGCAGCCACTGTCATGATCATCATCACCATCACAGCCATAGCCATTGCGATCACGACCACAATGTAAGTGCACAATCATTTGCTTTGCGCGGTGATGTTACCTCCGCACAGCTGCGCGAGCTCCTTATGCCACTCACCCAAGACTCGAGCGCGCCACTCCTGCGGGCTAAGGGTGTGGCAGCAGGCAAGCGCTTCGATCTCGTGGGTGATGAGTGGAATGAGCAACCTGAGCCAGAAGGTGTGCCGCGTATCAATGTGATATTTGGTGGGCATATGCCGCAGCATGTAGCGACAACAATGCAAGCGTTTGCCTGCCAGGAGGCGATAACGGTGCAAGGGACGAAGAAAGACATCGTTGCTTCGGTGCGTGAGCTGTCGCTGGCCGACCGCATTGCGATTATCGAGCAGCGAGTCCAGCAATACCCCGCACCGATTAGCCCCGTGCACGGTGAGTTAATCACTGATTGCGAAGCAGATGAAGGATACGAAATTGCCTTTTGGCGCCAGTCTGATGATATTCCGGATAATATCAAGCGCCAAGCTCTAGAGCACTATCTGGCGTTTCGCCTAGCCGGGCTGAGTGAGCTGCAAACACACCCTGAGGCGATTGCGCATGACGACGAAAAGCGTGCTTATTGGCAGCGGCGCTATGGTGCAACGCTCGGCTGGAACTACTACCACCTGACCGATATGATCGATCCAGCTATGCAACAGCGCATAACGGTTGCGCAGCCAGCTCGGCTGCTGTGTGAAGGGTTTATGGCGCTCGAGCATCTTACCTTTGATGAAGGCAGGGCAGAGGAAAAGCCAGAATTTGTCAGCGCGGTGCTGCGTGCGGCGCTGGCAGCAAAAGATGTGACTAGTGAGCAATGCCAGGCGGTACTGCGCCGCGGCCAGCTCCTTTCGGCGCAGCATCCAGAGTATGCACAGCGGTGGCAACAAGCAGCTGCTTCTCTTGAGTAAGCCTTACAAAGACTTTTGTGCAGCCTAACTCATCCCATATAAAACACCCCAGCCATCCCCTGGGGTGTTTTGTGTTGAAGTTGGCTTGGCCTGAGCTTATTTTTTGATAAGCTTGAGGATAACCAGCAGCACAACTGCGCCAAAGAAGGCGGTCAGCAGGCTAGCGAAGTTAAAGCCGGTCAGCACATCGGCACTGCCGCCCATCAGGCTGACCAGCCAGCCACCCAGCATTGCGCCGATGATACCAACGATGATGTTGGTGAGCGGGCCTGAGCCCTTACCTTGGTTTACCACCTTAGATGCCAGCCAGCCGGCCACACCACCGATGATAAGCCATACAAGTATAGTCATAGTGTCGTTGTCTCCTTATTAATGGTTATCGTGCTACTATAGCATCTTTGGTGAGTAAAAGCTACTAGGACGCCTGCGGGCTAAAGGTGACTCGCCCATCAGCTACCTTGGCTACCACCGTCATACCTTCGTGAATTCGCCCATCGATCAGCTCCAGCGCCAGCGGGTCAAGGATGCGCTTTTGCACCAAGCGCTTGAGTGGCCGGGCACCGAAGCTCGGGTCGTAGCCGTCGCGCGCTAGCATGTCGCGGACGCTCTCGTCAAACGCCAGTGTGATATCACGGCTGTCTTTGACTTGGCGGGCAACACGCTCGAGCTGCACGTCAACGATGGCTCGCATGGCTTGCTCGTGAATACGGTCGAAGATCACGATATCGTCGATACGGTTGAGGAATTCTGGGCGGAAATGCTGACGCAGCACCTCGAGCATTTTATTGTCCAGCACAGACAGGTCATCGCCACTAAAGTCCATAATCATCTGCGAGCCAACATTGCTGGTCATGATGATAATGGTGTTACTGAAGTCGATCGTCCGGCCTTGGCCATCAGTTAGACGGCCGTCGTCTAATACCTGTAAGAGCACGTTAAAGACGTCGGGGTGGGCCTTCTCGATTTCATCAAACAGTACCACGCTGTAGGGGCGGCGGCGTACTGCTTCGGTCAGTTGCCCGCCTTGGTCGTAACCAACGTAACCTGGTGGCGAGCCAATCAGGCGGGCTACGGCGTGACGCTCCATATATTCGCTCATATCGATGCGGATCATGGCGTGCTCGTCGTCGAATAATTCGCGGCACAGGCTGCGGGCTACCTCTGTTTTGCCAACCCCAGTTGGGCCAAGGAAGAGGAAGGAACCAATCGGCCGGTTGGTATCGGCGAGGCCAGCGCGTGAACGGCGAATAGCGCTCGCCACGGCAGCCACGGCGCGGTCTTGACCGATAACTTGGCGGCCGATCGAGTCTTCAAGCTTGGTTAATTTACTCGATTCGCTTTCCATCAGCCGCTCTACCGGTATGCCCGTCCAGCGCGCCACCACACTAGCGATATCGTCGGGCGTGACTTCTTCACGCAGCAGGCGGTCGGCCGGTGGGATGGCCGCTAGTTCCTGGCGGGCGGCGGCCAGCTTTTTCTCTAGCTCTGGCATATCGCCGTATTTGATACGGCTGGCAGTAGCCAGATCGGCGTCGCGTTCAGCGATTTCAAGACGAGAGCGCAGACTATCCATTTTTTCGGCAGCGGTGTTGACGGTCTGGAGGATATCCTTTTCGTGCTGCCATTTGCTGTCAATCGCTTTAGCCTGAGCCCGGAGGTCAGCGATCTGCTGCTTGATTTCTGCTTTGCGGGCCTTGGCGTGGTCGGATTTATCTTTTTTCAGTGCGGCCTCTTCAATCTCTAGTTGCAAGCGGCGGTTATTGAGCCGATCCAGGCTAATCGGCACGCTCTCTAGCTGCATCTTGAGCGCGCTGGTTGCTTCGTCCAGCAGGTCAACCGCCTTGTCGGGCAAAAAGCGGTCAGGCAAGTAGCGGGTAGACAGCCGCGCTGCCGCCACAATCGCATCATCAGCAATCTTGACACCGTGGTGGACTTCGTACTTTTCCTTGAGGCCACGCAAGATAGCGATGGTGTCGTCAAAACTCGGCTCGCCGACGTAAACTGGCTGAAAGCGCCGCTCCAGCGCCGCGTCCTTCTCGACATGCTGGCGGTACTCGGCCAGCGTGGTGGCACCAATCATGTGGAGCTTGCCGCGGGCCAGGGCAGGTTTGAGCATATTGCCGGCGTCCATACTGCCTTCGCCTTTGCCGGCGCCGACCATGGTGTGGATTTCATCGACGAAGAGAATGATCTCGCCAGCCGCTTCCTCTACCTCTTTGAGTACACCCTTGAGGCGCTCTTCAAACTGACCACGGAAGCTGGCGCCTGCTAGTAAGCTGGAGATTTCCAGACTAATGAGCCGTTTATCCTGCAGCGAGGCCGGCACGTTCCCCTTAACGATGCGCTGCGCCAAGGCCTCGACGATGGCGGTTTTACCGACGCCGGGTTCACCGATCAGTACGGGGTTATTCTTGGTGCGCCGGCTGAGGATCTGCATGGTGCGGCGAATCTCTTCATCCCGGCCGATCACTGGGTCGAGCTTGCCCTCACGCGCCAGAGCGGTGAGGTCGGTGCCAAATTGCTCGAGAGGCTTTTTGTTATCTTGTTGGTTCATGTTTGGTGGCATATATTCCTCCTTGTAGTTATCATTGTAGTTATATAGTGCGGGCAACAGAACGCCCGATTAGTTGCTTAAAAACGGGTGGCCGATCGCGCTGGGTATCAGCCGCGTGGCCTATTGGTATAGTAGCAAATTAGCACTCTCGGTGCAAGAGTGCTAACTAACGCGAGTTTTGATAGGTGCACGTGATTTGCTCAGCACTGTTTTCTTAGCGTCAAGTGCGTATACTCATAAGAGCAATATAAGGCATTGATGTTTCAGCGACTAACCTTCTGTGAGATCAAAAAGGATATAGCAGCAATCAGCCTCCATTCTTTTGTGTATAATAGACGCCATGACAAACATATATTTTACTCGGGCAATCCAACCAGAGAATGACCACCCCCATTTCTTAGCCAAAGCACTCATTGTTGATGCGACTGGCAAAGTTCTCGTTCTTGAGCGCAGTAATACACATCCGCTCTTTCCGCACGGTGCCGACCTGCCTGGTGGCATAGTCGAGCCTGGCGAGACACCACTTGAGGCAGCACGGCGGGAGATAGAAGAAGAGACTGGCCTTGGCTTTGCACCGAGCCAGCTGAGTGTGGCCTTCGAGCACGTACTGCCGCACCCCGATGGCCAGCGACTAAGCTATATGTGCTATGCGGCACGCGTTGATGGCGATGCGCCAGAAATTACCCTCAGTTGGGAGCACAGTAGCTACCAATGGCTCACACCAGATGAGTTTATGCAGCAGCCTATCACGCCACGGACTGACTATCCCTTTGCGGCGGCTGTGCACTATATCAGCTCATTGCGGCACTACGCCCAGCAGGAACGACCAGAGCTGCTATAACCGGTGAATGATAAAGGAATCTATTATGGAATACGTAAAAATCAACAGACCTGCCATTGCCGTTGATCTTGATGACGTTGTTTTCCCTTGTGCTGAAGGGCTAGTGGCGGCATATAACGAGCATTACGGTACCAACTTTCAGCCTAATATGCCACAATCGACCTGGGACGTACCACAAGAAGAAGTGCAGGAGCGATTTAATGGACTGCAACTGGGGACGACGCCAGGTATGGTGAAGCCTGGTTGGTTTGAGGAGATGCAAGTCCCAGACAGAGAGACGATTGAGGCGTTGCGAAGACTAGCGGCCACGTATCGACTCTATGCAGTTTCGGCTCGGCACTATGGCCTGGCAGATGTGACACAGCAGAGCATCGAAAAGTATCTGCCTGATGTCTTCGAAGAGGTTATTTTGACGCAGCGGCCAGTCGAAACCGAGGACGGCATTAAGATAATGACTAACTCAAAGACAGAAACATACCGGCAGCATAATATGGAGGTTGCAATTGATGACTCGCCACATCATCTTGAGCGTGGCCTCGCAGGAGATGATGCACCGCTTGGCTTGGCAATTTTATTTGGCGAACGGCCATGGCATCCCGGCGCTACGATCGACGATCCGCGCGCTATTGAGTGCCGCACCTGGGCGGAGGCGGAAGAGGCCATTGCTCGGTATTTCGCTCGGTAAATTTGAGTGAGAAACATCTGGCTCTGGATAATACACTGATTGGCTTGCAATCTGTATGTAGGGTGGGCTACTATATTTTCTATGAATCTAACGATGAAACTAACGAGACTCTTGAGAGTTCTCTGGCCAGTACTACTCTGCGCGGTGGTGTGGCAGCTGCTGCAGTTTGCCCCAGCAGATCAGTGGTGGTGGCTGCAAAAAGCAATGAGCCCACTCACAACGATGATGATTTTTCTTGCAGTTTGGCGCTATAGCGATCGGCAGCAGCCAACGACGTGGCTCCTTCTCGTAGCACTTGTGCTGTTTGCTGTGGCCGACTCGCTGGTGGCGTTCTTGCCCTTCTCGCATCTCATCGTTGGGCTGGGGGTGTCTTTGCTGGCGTATCTGGTGCTCTGTGTTATAAATTTGTGGCGCCTCATCTTTGCCCTTGCGAAGGGGGCCGCCAGGCGCATAAATTGGGGATTGCTGCTAGCTACCTTCATGGGCAATGCAATAATGGTATATTCGATACTACACAGCGTGCTACCGCGTATAGGAAGCCCGCTCCTTGCTGGAGCAATAAAAGTGTATGCTGCTGTACTTATGGTGCTGACGACGAGCGGGACAGCGGCAGCTCTGACAGACTATCGGCTACGGTGGAGCGTGGGCAGTTGTAATGGGACAATACTTGCTGCCTCGGAGTCGGCCCTTGCGCTGCAGCTCTTTGGTAAAGCATCTGAAGCATGGATTATCTATAGTATTATGCCATTGTATTGGTGTGGTCTCGCCTCTTATGTTGCGGCAAGCCGACCAAAGAAGGAGCGGCTTACATCGCGAGTGTAGCACCCTAAAAGATGCGGGGAGGCTCAGTTGGCCTCTTGCACAAATCTAGTATCTCACCAGTATACATGCTACAATAAGACGATATGTCGGAGCAGATACGGATTGTTGGGGCGCGCCAGAATAACCTCAAAGATGTCAGCGTGACCATTCCACGTGATCAGTTTGTGGTGGTGACAGGCCTCAGTGGTAGTGGTAAGTCGAGCCTCGTCTTTGACACGATCTACGCTGAGGGGCAGCGCCGCTATGTGGAGAGCTTGAGCAGCTATGCACGGCAGTTCCTTGGCATTATGGATAAGCCCGACGTCGACTCCATTGATGGCCTGAGCCCCAGTATTAGCATCGACCAGAAGTCGACGAGCCGCAACCCGCGCTCCACTGTCGCTACAGTAACGGAGATCTACGATTATTTGCGCCTGCTCTTTGCTCGGGTGGGGGTGCCGCATTGCCCAGCTCTTATGCCCGATGGCACGCGCTGTGGCAAGCCTGTCCAGCGCCGGACAGCTCAGTCTATTATCGACGAAATTATGAAACTTCCTGAGGGGAGCAAGCTCATGTTACTGGCGCCGATCGTGAGCCAAAAGAAAGGGGAATTTGCCCACATCCCCGAGCAGTACATGCGCAGTGGCTTTGCGCGAGCCAGGGTGGATGGCGTGGTGTATGCGCTCGATGAATTCCCGGAGCTGCAGAAGAGCTACAAACATGACATTGAGCTGGTGGTTGATCGTTTTGTGATGGCGCCAACGATGGTGAGCCGCATCTCGCAGTCGGTTGAGCAAGCGCTGGAGCTCGCCAGTGGTGTGGTGCAGGTGTTGGACGCCACGAGTGGCGAGATCACGACGTATAGTCAGCGCTATGCCTGTATGGATCACCCAGGCGAGGATATCCCCGAGCTCGAGCCGCGGCTCTTTAGTTTCAACGCGCCGCAGGGGGCGTGTCCGGTTTGCACGGGCCTCGGTACACGTCTGGAGGTTGACCCGGAGCTCATCCTTAACCCCAATCTGACGATTGCCGAGGGAGCGATCCGCCCCTTCAACCGCTTTAATGCCGAGGCGTGGTACATGAAGCGCCTGGCTGCGGTAGCTGACGAGCATGGCTTTAGCTTGCACGTACCCGTCAAGGAGCTAAGTGATGATGTTGTACAGAAGGTGCTCTATGGCACAGGTAAGCAAAAGTATCGCATTCACCTCAGTGGTAATCGCTATTACGACTCAACGTACGAGGGGGTCATCCCTAATCTCGAGCGTCGCCATCGCGAGACCGATAGTGAGTTTATGCGCAAAGATATCGAGCGCTTCATGCGGGAGCGTAAGTGTACGGCCTGCAAGGGTGCGCGGCTCAAACCAGTGGTGCTCGCAGTGACAGTCAATGGCCTCTCCATTATGGATATTTGCAATCTGGACGTCGCCAATGCGCTGGATATGATAGGCCAGCTGGAATTTAGTACAGAACAGCAGCACATCGTTAAGCTTGTTGTCAAAGAAATCATGGCGCGGCTGGGCTTTATGAACAATGTCGGGCTAAATTACCTCGAGCTGGGGCGAGCAGCGAACACGCTCAGCGGTGGTGAGGCGCAGCGTATTCGCCTCGCGACGCAGATTGGTAGTGGCCTGCAGGGGGTGTTATATGTGCTGGATGAGCCATCAATTGGCCTACACCAGCGTGACAACGATCGCCTTATTCAGACGCTCAAGAACCTGCGCGACCTAGGTAATACCGTGCTGGTGGTAGAGCACGACGAAGATACGATTGCGGCGGCTGACTATCTGGTGGATGTTGGGCCAGGTGCCGGCGTGCACGGTGGGGAGATCGTGGCGCATGGTACGCCAGCAGAGGTAGCGCGCATGCCGCAGAGCATTACTGGTCGGTATCTGTCTGGTGCGGAGAAGATCCCAGTGCCAGCTCAGCGTCGTCCGATTGAGCAAGGCCGTGCACTGATAATCCGCGGGGCACGCGAGAATAATCTCAAGAATATCGACGTTACCATCCCGCTTGGCGTCCTTACGCTGGTGACGGGGGTGAGTGGTAGTGGCAAGTCGACGCTCGTCAATAGCATTCTTGCCAATGAACTTACTGCTCGCTTGCACCGTGCCCAAGCGGTGCCAGGTGCACACGATGCAATCGATGGAGTGGAGCAGCTCGATAAAGCAATTGTCATAGATCAGTCGGCAATTGGCCGCACCCCGCGCTCCAACCCTGCTACCTATACCGGTGTCTTTACACAGATTCGCGAGCTTTTTGCGGGCACACCCGAGGCAAATATCCGCGGCTACAAGCCAGGGCGCTTTAGCTTCAATGTTAAAGGCGGGCGCTGCGAGCACTGCCAGGGCGATGGCGTTATTAAGATTGAGATGCACTTCTTGCCCGATGTCTATATTCAATGCCCTGAGTGCCATGGCAAGCGCTATAATCGTGAGGCGCTTGAGATCACCTACAAAGGTAAGACGATTAGCGATATCCTGGATATGACGGTTGAGCAAGATAAAACAATAGCCAGCAGTCACTTGAGACCTCTAGAGAGCCTGTTAACGGTGAATTAACCACTGAAGGAAATGCATCGTCTCTTTATTCTTATCTCTTTGCTCTTCCAAAATGGCTCGGTCTTACTTATTATGGCTTGGGCTTCGTCGGACTCATCTTGACCGGCCCTTTTGCCTTCATAATTTTTTATGCAACGAGTATCCATTTGATCCTATTCACCATCGGCTTTGTCTCAACCCAGTTCGCTTTGGCGATAGATTCTCGAATCTTTTGGGCTTCTGCATGTATTTTCTACGGGCTATCAGCTGTTTATGGCTTGCTGTGGCCACTACAGGTCCTCTCTGTCTGTTTAGCCATCGATGTCCTACTAGGTACT
>CALHVV010000003.1 GCA_938036915.1 uncultured Candidatus Saccharibacteria bacterium | reverse complement strand
CTTTGGCTGCGGCATCGACCGCCTAGTGATGATGAAATACGGCATCGAGGACGTGCGGCATTTCGAGAGCGGAAAGTTGGACTTTTTGCGGCAGTTTTAGCCTCATCTATTCGTTTTATAATCAAGGTTTACCATATGCATCATGATACTGAGCTTTTTGCCATCGCCCAGGCGCTCCTCGAGCAGCGACACACACCACCAGTTCACACTGTGGCAGCTGCTTTGCGTTGCAAATCTGGCGAGGTGATCTCTGCAGTCAACATCGACCATTTTCTTGGCTTCGTCTGCGCCGAGACAGCTGCACTGGCAATCGCTATCAATCGAGGCGTTTACGATTTCGATTCGATCGTCGCTGTGCGTAAAAATGACGACACGGGAAAGATCGAAATCGTCGACATGTGTGGCAAATGCCGTCAGATCTTTCACGATTATGCGCCAGGTATTACTGTCTTGACTACAAACGGCCCGCAGGCAATAGAGCATATCCTCCCTCATGCTTATATTCACCAACGTACAAAAATTCAACGAGCTATTAAGTGATAGTTAACTATACTTTATTTATGAACCATTCGACACAAGCACTCTTATATAGCAACACCTACGCAAATCTTGCGACTGTCTCTCCGGATGGCCAGCCGTGGAATACACCAGTGTTTTTTGCGTATGCAGATGGCGCAGTATATTGGTGGTCACCAATAGCTGCTCAGCACTCACAAAATATCGAACACAACCACCGTGTATTTATGACAATTTACAACTCAACCGCCCCAGAAGGTCACGGCGTTGGCTTATACTGTCGCGGTGTTGCTCATCAACTAGCAGATAGCGAGCTCACTGAAGCAATCGCCATCTATAACAGTAAAGCTCAGCAATTTCAGCTTACTCCTACAGACTGCACGGGCGTAGCACCAACTCGTCTGTATACAATGCCCATCACCGAGGCTTGGACAAACAGCGAAGATTCGATCGATGGTTATTATTATTTATACCCGCAAAAAAATTGCATTCAAGAGATAGACCTTTCTCATAGAAAATACAAGGCATTTGCCCTGTATTTTCTATGGAACACGCCAATCTATCGATTAATCGTCAACGGCCAACTCAGCTCGACACTCTTCAGCTTTTTCAGGCTGTTGAGTGGTGTAAGATCCTTCACTTCGGTGTTTTTAAGAGAAACAAAGGTGAGATTCTTTGCATGTTGAATGCCTTCGAGGTTCTTTATTTTCTCCCACGACTCTGCGCCATCACGCGCGCTGAGGTCGAGGGTGGTTAGCTTTTCCAGATCTGAGGCAAGCATGGGCTGTGCATCACCGCGCTTTGTGTGGGTCACTTGGGCGATGGCTTGGTTGAGCTTGTTGCGGAGACGCCAATCGGGCACACTCACCACCGCATCCTGTGGCTTATCAGCAGCAGTCTTTTCTTGGTAGACCCGCACATAATCGATCTGCATATCTTTCGCGACTTCATAATCCTTGGGGCTGGCCTTCTTGTACGGCTCATTGAGGCCGCCAACCTGGTGATTCAAGCGGATAAAGAGTTTGTTGGCTGCCTTGGCAAACGGCCAGTTTGCATCATCTGGCGCCACGCGGTGTACTATGCGCCCATCATAGTAGAATTCAATCGTCCCATCCTTCTTGTTTAAGACGCCGTAGGTATGGAAGGCAGTTTGTGTATTGCCGACAATATTCCGATCGAGAACGTGCTGGTGCTGGTGCGAACGCTCTTTATTACCCTGGCGTGGCTGCGTATGAATATTGGCTTGCAGCCAGCTTGGGTCGTAGCCACGCGACTCGAAGACATCGAGCTCACCACTGGCTGGCCAGTTGAATGTTGTGCTTGTGAGCCAAAATGACGCCCAGCTTGCTCGAGCACCACCGTTCTTGTTGCCCTCTGGCAGTTTGATAGACGCTTCGTAGTAGGTGCCGGGGTCCCAGGCATGAGCGACGCTTTTGTCCTCCCAGTCGCTGAGGTAGTGCGAGTTGACCATCCCTGTCGAGAAGGCAGCATGACCAGCCTGGCATGGTTTGGCATTTTTATCATACTGCGCGAGGAGATGGAGTTTGCCATCGTACTGGCGCACCATGTCTGTCCGGAAGCGCCCATCCATACCTGATGCAAGGTCAAAGCAACCGGTCGGTACAGCCCATTTGGTTGTGTCGAGCTTATTACCGTCAAATTCATCACCCCACACTTTTTTATAATGCGCTTGTACATCACGTGGCAGATGATCGACTGCCGATGCTGGCTGCGCCATGGCAAAGCTCGTACCCATCACAGCGCATGCCATGGTAAGCCCAAGCGTCAAGCCAGCTTTTGCTTGTTTTGTTGCTCGTGTTGCCAACATATCCCCTCCTTATGTTCGTTAGCTGTTCTTATTTAATCACAGCTACTCTGCTTTGCCAAACACAAGACAATAACTTTATCCATATTTTTTGCAAGCGAGATAGTCTATTTTGATCATACACATCGATTTGCCAGAGGTCATTTTTTGCACGAAGAAGCAATATATGGCGTATGTATTATACTCCGAAATA
>CALHVV010000002.1 GCA_938036915.1 uncultured Candidatus Saccharibacteria bacterium | reverse complement strand
TCCATGACCGCGAATCCGCCAGACACCACAATCTAACCAAGGAGAAACCAATGGCAGAACGATTTACTACCAAACGCCAGCCTGAGCGCCGCACCGAGCAAACCATCGAGCAATCACGTGCCGAACAGCTGACTGCCCTGCGCCAATCTGGCGAACACCGCCAGCTTGAACACCCCAGCCTCCAGGGCGAAACGCGTCAGCGACGCGAAACCCTTAGGGCCGCTCGCCACGAAGCCGAGCAAGTCTACGAGCAAGCTGCCGAGCAAGAACGAGCCACTGCCGAAGCTGAACGCCGCCAGCGCGAAACCCGCGAACAACAGCGCGCCGAGCGCCAACACCAAACCAGCCCGGCCGCCCAGCAAGAACGCTTCGACAAAACCATGGCAGCCGTCCAGTCTCAGCTCTCGCCCTCGAGCCGCGCCTTTAGCAAAGTCATCCACAACCCAGCCATCGAGAAAGCAAGCGAAGTCACTGGTAGCACCGTTGCCCGACCCAACGCGCTGCTTTCTGGTGCCATTGCCGCCTTCGTGCTCACCCTAGCCATCTACCTCATCGCCCGCTTCAATGGCTACCCACTCTCCGGTGCCGAATCCATCGCTGCCTTCGCCCTCGGCTGGCTCTGCGGCCTCGCCTTTGACTTTGTGCGCATAATGATGCTCGGTCGGCGCAATGTGTAGCTTACTTCTGTAAATCACTGCTCGCTCAACAACATAATTCAATTACTAATAATGTGCACTTCTCGTGTGAATAGTGCTCTATTGATAAAATGTCAATGTTCTAAGGGAGTCGCTCGGACTAGAGAGAAGTACTTAAGCGACGGTTGTTACGTATGTCATGAGCGAACGATATCACTGTCAGAGTCTCTAACGAATAGCTCAAATATCTAAGGAGTATCTTTGACAAAAGAACTATCGATAATAATCCTCCCAATCTACATCAAAGAGCCAGTGCTTCGTGACATTGTGAAATTCTATATCATCTCCATACGGACGGTCAGGTGTTGGCGTAAATACATACTCTTTTAATTTCGTTTGAATGAACTCAGAGATGACATCATAATCAAGCGTATTCATAATCAGGGGCTTTGCCACATTATCGTCCTCAAAGTACCACCTGCCACGTGGATCATCAACGAACGAGGGTGAACAAACGGTGATCACGTAACGATCACCTTCTATAAGATACGGGTCGCCGATTTCGACATATTTTTGTAGAGTGAACCCAACTCCAAGTTCAATACACCAGGGGCATGTGTCGTCAGCACCGAATGTTGTCGTCGCAGATGTGAGCTTGTTTCGGTAGGTTGTATTATCAGAATCCAGTTCCCAATCGTCGCCGACATACCGTCGCCCCTGAAACAACTTTTGTAAAACATAATGGGTTTTCATAGACTTAGTATAATACGAACAATAACGAACGTCAAAATATTATGCTTGCCGCTTGTGTTCTCTATCACCTGTATTAAGTGCTTATCAGTGCAGCTTGATCGACACTTCCTGTGGCTCACCACTCAGGTCGCCATGCGTGTTGAGAGTGCCTTGACGGCGCAGGGCTTCGCGCTCCAGCTCTTCTGGCGTTGGCATAGGTGGCTTGGGAGCGGGTGACGGTGGTGGAGTAGGCTGAGCAGCCGACAATGGAGATGACGCGCTTGGATTTGGCATAGTGCGGGGAGCGCTAGCTGGCTGTGGCCGTGGTGCTTGGGAGAGCGAAGAAGCCGATGGCACGGCTGGCTGAGCACGCAATGGCTGAGCTGAGGAAGCTGGTGTGGTTTGTGGCCGTGGTGGTTGAGCAGCTGGGCTACCAGGCCGTGAGGCCTGCGCGCCTGATGGTGCTGCCGCTGATTGCGGTTTCTTTGCATTCATCTGTTTACGCTTGGCAAGCCATTCATCGAGGAAGGATGACCCACCGCCAGCTCCAGCTGCACCCCCTGGGCGCCCTGCTCCGGCTGCTGGCTGGCTGGGCTGCTGCACACTAATGCGGGCAGCTATATCGCGCTCAACTTGGTCGCGCGGCCGGCCGTACTTCGCGGCCGAGAGTTTCTTGAGAGCACCGCTCAATTGCTGGTTTGGCTCGCCCATTGGCGGAATCCACGCCATGCTAAATGGTGCCGATGGTGTGCCATTAATCTGTGCCACACAGACGGACTCAAAGTTTGGCAGTTTGGTCAAGTCCTCAGCAGTAAAGACAGGCGTGTAGCGCTTGACCATGATCTCTGCATCAGTCGTACCAATTCGGCCGGTAATGGTTGTACCAACGTTACCAAGGATAGCCTCGCGCAGTTCTTCCTTGAGCTGTGTCATAAACTGGTTGGCCAAGACCAAACTCAAGCGATACTTACGTGCCTCACTGAGGATCGTCTCAAAGCTATCGGTGGCAAAGTTCTGGAACTCGTCAACGTAGAGTGTAAAGTCCTTGCGCTCGTGCTCAGGGATATTTGCCCGAGCCATCGCAGCTGCCTGAAATTTCATGACGAAGATAATACCAAGCAACTTCGAGTTGAGATCACCCATCTTACCTTTGGAGAGGTTAACAAGCAAAATCTTGTTATTATTCATAATCTCGGGGAAGTTAAATCCGCTCTTGGTCTGGCCAATGATGTTGCGCATCGCATCGTTGCTAATAAATGGACCAAACTTGGAGATCACCCAGCTAATCAAGTCACCAGCTTCATTAGAGCGCTGCGAGGCTGGGAACTCCTTGGTCCAAAAGTCCAGCCCCTGCCGATCCGTCACGTATTTGAGCTTAGCATTGCGGAATTGCTCATCCACCAGCAGCTTTGGTACGTCGACAAACGTCCCGCCTGCAGGGTCGGCCATCAGCAGCAAGGCACAGTTACGGAAGATGTGCTCGAGGCGTGGCCCAACGATACCAGTGTGGCCTGGGTCGTACAAGCCATACAGCATGTTAATCGCCTCCTGCACCAGGAAGTCCTTTTGATCGGGGTGGTCGAACTCAAACATATTAAGACCAATTGGGTTGCTCATATCACCTGGGTCGAAGTAGACAATATCCTCCACCCGATCGCGCGGTACCTTGGCAAGCAGTGCCTCAGCTAAGTCGCCGTGTGGATCGACCAAGGCAAAGCCTCGCCCCGCCAGCATATCCTGGTAGGCCAAGTTCTCTTGCAAGACCGACTTACCCACACCCGTCTGACCAATGATATGGATATGACGCCGACGGTCTTTATCGGCCAGGCGGATTGGCTTACGCACACCGCGGAACTCATTGTAGCCAAGCAACAGCCCCGTCTCCATCACCTCTGTCGGGCCATCGACTTGCTTGCTCATCTGGCGCTTGACTTGCGAGGTAGGAATGCTATTTTGGTCTGGCAAGTGAAAGAGGGTGGCAAGCTCCACCGAGTTGAGAATATCGCGACTATTTGCCTGCGGGAAGAATCGGAAGATGAAGGCTGTCGCGAGCTCATCGACGTTCTTAGTAAGATTAAACTTAAAGCCGTTAAAACTCGGCGAATCAAACAGTGCAAACGCCGCCACAATATTCTTGAGCAGCACCTGTGAGCGCGCCGCCGTGTTGGACGACACCACCACGCGGATCATTACCTCATAGCCGGGGTAGCGAATTTTCTCTTGGATAGCATCAACTTTAGCCTGCTCCACCGCACTGAGCGGCTTCTCGGCTTGGAATTCCTTCTTGTCACTTGCCTCAGGCGGCTTCCATAGTGCCTGCATAACATCACGCGCCGAGAGGCCACTACCGCCACTACTCTTTTTCTCACCCTTGTTCTTGACAATCTGCTCAGCAGCCGAGATAGAGCGCTTTGTCCATTTCTCATACGCCGGGCGGATCAAAAATTGGATTCCCACCCCATCTTCACGCCCAGCCGAAGACACTGCATTAAGCAGCGCCCGCGACGCATCGCGCTTAGATTCCATATAGGTGGAGATGGGATAAATAAACTCTTTGCGCAGAGTAAACTCACCACCAATCGTCCCACTCGCCTTGCCCACCTTACTAAACACCGAGTGTTCCGACACCTCCTCGAGCCGTGCCGATGGGTAGGCTGCAGCAATTGCCTGGCGCACTGTGTCCGTCAGCACTGTTGGCACCACTGCATAGTAATACACCAGACCCTCACGCGCCACAATTTCAAATGACACATGGCGCTGCCCATAGATCCGGCTCATAAAACCCTTAGTGCTGGTACTCGCAATGATGTTGTACATCACTTGGGCCTGCGATAGCACCTCTTCTGTGAGGTCACGCTTGTCGCGCCCACCACCGTCGATATCATCACTAGCGGGCGGCAAGTGGATGAGAATCGGCACCACCTTGAGACCGCGCTCGTAGTTCTTGGCCTCGCGCATGCTATTGCGATAAACGATAAAGGCAACAAACAAGATGATAAGAATAAGGCCAGCCGAGCCAAAAACAATAATGAAAGTGGTGACGGTATTCATCTAGTTCTCCGTTGCGCCAATTTTGCGCCCATAGCGTTTGTAGATATAGTCGCGCTGCAGAGCACTGACCTGCTGCTCGCGCTGGTAGGGGTCATCTTGGGTGTCCTTAATGATCTGCTTGAGCTTGATAACCCAGTCTTTCTCGATCAGATCTTCGTCTGCAGCGGTTGCTGGAGCAGCTGTGACAGTCGTATCTGGGTCGGGCTGTGGCGCAGCAATAACTGTGGTAGGAAGAGCTGGCAGCGTGAGGCTCTGCTGCGGGATCATTGACATCATCTCGTGCGCATCGGCGGGTTGTTGCTCACTCCGACGCTCGGGCATCAGCGCAGGAAGCCGCTCGTGCGCCTGAGGCGCTGGCGAACGGTAGATATTCTGGTTGTTTGCCCGAGGCTGCTCAGGAAAACTATTGAATCGCGGCTGTTGTGGTCCCATATTCTGCCTAAATTATACCATAGGCTGCGCTGGTGCAATAGGTGTGAGCATAATCATCATATCTATGGCGCTTATGCTCATTATTTTGCTATACTAGCGGTATGGAGCATCAATCTCCCTCACCAGCATCACGCTTGCAGCGGCACCAACAGCGCTGCACGCAAGCGCGGCGGCGCATGGTTATCTTGCTTGCACTACTTGCCTGTGCATTATGTGGCCTCGTTGTCACCCTTATTATCGTTCACGTGGTGCGCCCTGCTGCACCACAGCCTTCCCCACCAGCCGCACGCGCAACCGACAAAACAGACGAGAAATACTCCTTCGTCGATTCGCACTACCAAGGTATCCGCTCGAAGCTGGTCAGCCGCACTTCTACTAAAGAAAAGGTTTCGCTTGAATATCCACTGACAGGCAATAACACGATCGACACTACTATCGCGAGCGCCATCGATCAGCTTGACCATGAGTTTCGCCAAAGCGTCGCGGCCGGCCGCACCTTCCATCGACCAATGACTGAGGCAATCAGTTACCAAATTACCCACAATACCAATACTGCCCTATCCGTTATTATCCAAGCTAACCAAGACACCCATGGCGCTCACCCCGCCAGCTTCACCCGATTTTGGACATTCAACAAGCAGACGGGCACGGCCATCACCCTGCGCGACCTTGTTGGTGGTAATACCACATACCTCCGCACCGTCATTGACGCTGCGCAGCGCTCCGTCGCTGCCACGATTGCCGAGCGCCAGCAGCCAGCCGTCGATCTTGGCGAAATGGTCACAGAGGACGCACTCACCAACTTCATTATCACCAATGACAATACACTTGCCTGGCCCTTTAGCCAAGCTGCGCTCGTGCCGTCATCGTATGGCACAATGACGATCTCTCTCCCCTTCACCAGTATCCTCGCTGCATTGCAAACCACCCAGGCGCGGCAAATTGCCACCATTCCTGCCCTGCCCAAGCCGCAGCCCAAGCCAATTGCTACCCCTGCACCAGCCGCACCAGCACCTTCTGGATCTTGCGCCCAAGCCTGCATCGCCCTCACCTTCGACGACGGGCCTGGACCATACACCAACGAGCTGCTTGATACCCTAGACCAATACGGCGCAAAAGGCACATTCTTCATGATTGGCAGCAAAGTTGCAGCTCGTGCTGACGTCGCGCGCCGCATCCATACCAGTGGCCACCAGCTCGGTAATCACTCGTGGAGCCATCCGGTTTTGCCGCAGTATAGTGCAGAAGCAATCGGTAGCGAGATCGACCGAACCAACAGCGCCATCACCCAAGCAACAGGCGTTGCACCGACTATCATGCGCCCACCATATGGCGCGGTGAATAGTGTCGTCCTCGAGCAACTGCGCCAGCGCGGTATGGCCTCTATCTTGTGGTCGGTCGATACACGCGACTGGGCCGATCGCAATAGCACCATCGTCTGCAACCGTGCCGTTGCTGGTGCGCGGCCAGGCGCTATCATCCTCATGCACGACATCCACCCCACCTCTGTGAATGCTGTGCCCTGTATCCTCAGCACGCTCAAGCAGCAAGGCTATCGCTTCGTCACCGTGCAGACGCTACTGGGCAAGACTGCACCAGGTGTCAACTATCCGTAGGAATATACACCTGAATATTACGATTCTTTGAGTGTCTTGCCCTTCTTTCTTACGGCTTGTGCACGTCGGCATTGCAAAAGCAGATTAATGCACTGTAATGAAAACCTACCGGATTAATTATGGGTGTCATCACTTTATCTAATAAGATAAGACGAGGCAAGCTCTTGCGGAAGGAAGGCGTAGATATTCGGTAATTTACGTTCCAGCATTTTATCGCGCCTCACTTTTCTGATATACACTAAACCTTAGTATATTTTGCAAAAAGCTACATTGTCATTTTTGCTGGGTACTCTGTACCAGGCCAGTTGTGTGTTTTATAGAACTGCACTATCGATATTAAATACCTTATGCTTTGACGCCGCCCCGCGCACCAGCCTTACCCCAGACTGCGGCACGCCAAAATATTTGGCTAATAACTTAATGGCCGCCTCATTCGCTCGGCCTTCAATCGCCGGCGCTTTAGTGTAGATGATATACACGCCGTCGCTACCCACCACGACTTCTTCGCGGTGGCGGGAGTTGGGTTTGATTGTGACGGGGATTTTCATGGAGCCAAGCCCTCTACTTTCCGCACTCTATAAGCTCTCATTCGAAACATCAAAGAATCGATCAAAGAAATATCTCAATTTTTCCAGCACTGTTTCACGTTTTTTGCTACGCTCTCCACTAGGCGAAAAACGCGACATTGGTGGCAGTATCCGCGATAGACCTGTGCCGGTTGATTGTATGTATCCGTCGCGAAAAGCATTTTCAACAAACCTATATGTCGCTTTTTTATCTAATTTTTCATCATCAATAATCTGGTCTAGTTCTTTGATTTTCCTTGATTTTACAAACTCCTGCCAATCACCGTCAACCGAACTATCAACGGTAAGCGAGGTGATAAATTGCTCGATCAAATCCTTTTTATTACGCAACTCTATAGATGAGTTAACGGCTTTATTAATATCGACTAAAATCTCTTTATTGTTCAAATGGCTATCGTGATACTGCCGAATCAATTCCAGGATGTAATCAATATTTATTTCAACCTGCTTGATAAGCTCCATTTCAAATATCACATCGTCATTGATATTCTCCTTGCTCTCATCAGATTTCGGCCGCAGTTCATTGTAGAGATCAATGTACATGCTGTGATAATCTTGCACATCTCGCTGACTCAAAATCTCTTGGCCAATAAACTCGTCGAAGCTAGACAGAATATTCTTTAGCCTCAGAATTGCACCATACAGCTTTACAAATTCCTTTTGTTCTTGCTCACCAGTAATCATCTCGCCCACTGGAAATTTATCTTTTAGCTCCGCAATCAAATCAACATAACCCGGCGTTTCCTTGCCAGCAGCCTCATAACCCTCATAATAATCCCGGAAAGGACGCAGCAATACAACACCTTTCGCCTCTTTGTCACCAAACAGTGCCAACGCCTCGTTAGTCGCCTTCTCCAAATTGCGAAATGTCACGATATTGCCATATGTTTTGATCGAATTAAGGATACGATTCGTCCGCGAATACGCCTGAATCAGCCCATGCATCCGCAAGTTTTTATCAACCCACAGCGTATTCAACGTTGTGGCATCAAAACCCGTCA
>CALHVV010000001.1 GCA_938036915.1 uncultured Candidatus Saccharibacteria bacterium | reverse complement strand
GACAAGGAACTCTCAGAGCTAGCAAACAAAACAGCCAATATGACTTATGAGACCAATGCTAGCCTTTCTCAAAGCCAAGAACACTTCAAGCAGGCGATTGATAGACATGGCAAGAAAGCTCAGTATCTCTTGGCTGGCCAACCCGACGATGTAAAGACGATAAAGAAACTTCTTAGAGACAACGCGATGCATGATAACGTCAAATCAAGTACTTTTCGGGGATTGAAGTAGTGACTGTTATGCGCGTCGCACGTAGCGCGCCAGTAGCATTCCACCGGTGAGCAACACTGCTGTCGCAAGGACAAACTGCCAGAGCGATACACCTGTGTCGGCCAAGAGACCGTGGAATTGACTTGGTTCGGCTCGCTGAGTGGGCTGGTTGGGTGCATTTGGATCGAGTGGATTTGTCGCCAGTGCCGCGCGGCACTCCGACCAAATCGCTTCCGGGTAGCTAGCCGCCAACACATACCACGCTGTCGATGCCACCGAGTTTGCATTGGTTAGCTCATTTGGCAGATCTGCCTTGGAGGCGTACTGCCATGCGCCATTGGGCCGCTGCGCTGGATAGGTGTCTGCCAAGATTGCCCGCGCTGTAGCCGTGTCCCCAGCGATAGTATGCGCCTGCGCTACGCCGTACGTCCCTTCAAACCATACGGTTGGCACGTAATTACCTGTCAAATACGGCGTGTAGCCTTTTGCCGCACCATCGGTTGTTTTGTAGATGGCAGTATGAGCGAGTGCTTGCTTAGCTTTGTCGTATTCACCAATCGCATTGAGGAAAATCGCACCCCAGCTTGTTGTATCGAGCGCCTTACTACTGTCGTTATACCCTTGGTTAAAGCGCCCTTCAGAGGTATTCCATAGTTTCGCTACTGTCACTTTGGCAAGTTCGTCTGCCTTCTGGGCATACTGCTTATCACCCAGCACGCGGGCTGCTCGCTCGTACACATGCCACATGTCAGTGTTGTGCTCGGTGGCATGCCATGCAATATCCTTCTTGACGCCATTATCAATCTTCACCCCGCCACGGAATAACCCGGCAGCATCGCCAGTCGTCGTCTTCATTGTCTCAAGCCAACGGAAGGTATCGAGAATCATCTGGCGCACCCCTTGCTGGTCACCATATTTTTCCATATAGCGGATGAGCGCATACTGCACAAAGGCGATACCGCCAGTATAATAAATCGGCTGCTGGATCCCTGTATAATCAAGCTGGTGCGCACTCGCCGGAAACGCCCCCTTCTGCTCGCCCGTCTTGACTTGGATTGCGCTTAGGCCATGCACGAGCTTATCTGCCATTGCCCGATCGTCCGCACCAATCGCCACAAGTAGCGCCAGCGACTGATCATACACATAGCTATACGACTCACGCGGTGTACCATAGCCGTCTTGGCCCGGTGCATACTCATACGAGCGAATGAGCCCCACTAGCTCTGGCTTGAAATACTCGGCAATGATAGTTTTAGTTGCTGTATCATAGAGGCGAATCAGCTTGTGCCCCTTGCCCACTGCATCGAAGCTAAAGGTATTATCTGCCTGAGCTGGCTGCGTGGCTTGGAGATATTCTTTATCAGATACCGCGTAGAGCTGCACCTCTAGATTCTTATACGTCACAGGCCGCGGCCAGCTCTCACCAATCTGCTGCCCCGTCACTTTGTCGTATAATCGGAAGTGCCATGACCCCGCAAACGCCGGATTAACAGGTGAGAGGTCAAGCGTCCATGTACCATCAGGCTGCACTGCTGCGGGTATAGCAGCTGGCTGCTCATATTCAGCATCACTGTAGAGGTACGCCCGCACTTCGCGTGGGTTTGCCCCAGTTGGCGCCGTTCCCTTCACTGTGCCGCGGTAGCCTTCGGCAGCGTGCGCAGTATGAGGAACCGTCAGTGGCGTCGCACTTTCGGTTTGTCGCGAATGTGCAAGCGTAAAGCGCCCGCTCACCTTTGCTTGGTAGTCAAAGCCATAGGCTTGTGCTGGCGTGATGGTACTACCATCACCTGGGCTATGCTTTGGCTCCATCATCTGTTTAAGCCATACCATCGCACGCGCTGCTGGTGCTGCGTCAGTCGCTAGTGGCCGACGCACCGCTCTGAATATCTGATCATTTGTACCACACAGCGACGTATTCGCCCGCACTGGCGGAGCTATCGCGAGCCCATAGAGTGCACCGCATAGCAGCACGACGCTTAATCCCCATCGTTTCATTATTTCCCCTCCGAAATACTCTTATGTTTATATTTATAGCACACTTTAGCTATATCGCATATATGTCATAGCGATTTTACCTATCGGTATGAGCCACTAATGTTATGCGCTATACTTCGACTACATAGAGGTACTCAGATATCACCATTAATCCTAACCATGATATATCAAGCCATTATTTCCCTACTTTAAATAACTTCGATTCGTTATTCTCTCGTAGCACCAATTTGCCTCATCAGCAATCTTGTATTAGGCTAGAAAGAGGCAGGGTTGGCACCTTGCATACCAATATCGTTAAAGCCGCACGAGGAGCACTCCATGGCACAAAATTTTACGATTAGCGGTAACAAACTCAAAGGCTACCAAGCAGTCGCCGACGGCACTGGCCGCGTCCACTTTGTGGGCGCCACCCAGGAGGAAGTCATCGACCAAACCAGGCGCTACATGCGCCAACACGGTGGTGGTGAGCTCAGGATCCAGCGTGCCGACGGTAGCGCCCAGTATCGCGATGCCGATACCGTCCCACCCAAGAAGGATCCCTTCCCACCGCAAGGATAGCACTCATCCTCACAACACCTCTGCTCTTGGCAGAGGTATTGTTATGTCAGAATAATATAATAATTACTTGAGGAGCGTATCAGGCACACCAAGCATCCGCGCCAGCGCATACTGGAGTAAAAAACTCAAGGATGCTACGCCAGCGCAGAACACTGCAACGATCCGTACCACATGCTGTGACAATGGTGCCGCACCCGGCCAGATCATTAGGACAATCACCGGCACCACACAAGCCAGCGCCTTAATGCCTGCCGCAATGCGCGCATTGAGAATGATGTGCTGCTTTTTACTCACTGGCTGGTGGGTTTTTGCTGCCAAGGGTGCAACTGCTTTCGTTGTCTTTTTTACTACGCGCTCGCCTGTTTTAGCTATATTGCGCGGCAGCATGACCAACATATAGAGACCGCACCCAATCATAACGATGGTGATGATCGCCACCAGTGCAATCGCTACTGGCTGGGGCAAATCTGCTCCCGAGGGTATGCCCTGTGGAAGCGTGATCTCTGGCTGGTCGTGCGGCTCCGGTATAACCCAAAGCGCCTTATCTCGCGTGATATATGGGTAGAGCAATTGCATGGCACACCACACCCACAGCAGCAAGCAAAAGAGATACCCCACCGATGCGCAGCAATGCGTCACCAAAAGCGCAAACCGCCGTGGCTGTGGCTGCTTGGGCTGCTCCTTCGACTTTGCTGGCTGAGAAGACTGCGCTACCATAATTACTAGCCATTATACACGACAGCACAAACCGATGCTATGGTGTGCAATTTTACCACTGTTCTAACCGACACTGATTGCTGTTGTTATAGTTATAAAGTTCATCTTTAGTAAAGCAGATGAAAAAGCGACTTAGATCAATCGGGCCTTCGACAAGCGGGAGGAATAGTGTGAAAATCATCAATCACACTTTGTGCAGTTGCAAAATCTGAAAATTCATACGGATCCATTGCTGCTATTTCAGCTGGAGTAACTGTATCGGGATGCCGCGTTCTGTGTTGTGTGGCAGGGTAATCATATTTAAGAGTTCTAGCTGCAAAATCGAGCACATCATACTCGCTCACCCCAGTCTTCTCTTCACACTGCTCTTGTTGGTTTGGTGTCGGTTGTCTTCGTGTTTCCATATATAAAAATCAATTATATATAATCTTAGTTTAGTCAAGATAGCCCAACACACGCCGCTTGCTCACACTAAGCATCGTGCACCTATCAAAAAATGATCTGGCTACACAAGCCAGATCAAATAATTCACAAACATGGTCGCCCTCTCCCTACCTCACTCAAAACAATGGGAGGCGTGTTGGCGGTATGTAATGGGTGTCGTTGACCTTGCAGTAGCGCCGACGGGGCGAGGCTCTTCACTGGCGGAGGATCCTGGCAGCTCGCTAGACGTGGCCGGCAGTGCGGACACCCGTGCCAGCTACCGCGTCTCCCGTCACCCCGCCACGGCGGATCAAGCGCTACCTGCGTGCGCAGCTGGTGGAAGAGATGGTGGCGCTGCACCAGGCGGGGCAGACGGTGGCGCAGATTGCCGCACGCTTCGGCTTCCACCGCACCACGGTGGCGCGGCACCTCAAGCAGGCAGGGGAGACGCTGCGCACCAACCCAGCCGACCCTGCCTTCCAAGAGCGGGTGCGGGAGGCCTATGCCGAACTCGGGACGGTCAAGCACACCGCCCAAAAGTTGGGCGTCAGCAAGGATGCGGTGCGGAAGGTGGTGCGGGGTGAGTGAGATGAGGTCAGACGCAGCGTATGACTCAGCGTGAGCCCTTAAGACACATCCATAGAATGTATATGAACATGAATTCCGAGGACTGCTGTGTGGCTACCGGGAAGGTGTCCAAGCAACAGAGGTTAAGTCCCAATCATGGGATACGATTAACTCACCTGGCTCGAAGGCTCGCGCGGTGTCGACGAGATTGTAGCAGAATGACAAACAGGCCCAACACGATCCAAATCAGATTTAAGCCAAGACCAAGAACGTAAGGTTCCGTTAATTTAAAGGAAAATGGAGTTCCGATCGAGATCGCTAACGGCCCACAATATACAGGATAACCAGCAAATGAGGTAGAGCCTCCGATCATCCACGTAGTTCCGCCCAGATCTGCCACACGCCACAATACGGCAATCTGTGAACCAATTAGCACAGCAAATCCACCCGCATAGGTAAGAAGTCGCGAATAGAATCCCTTAAAGTGGGCGGTAACTGCCCCAAGAACCCACGCCATAAACACCAAGGTAATGCTCGACACCAATTTAGCACAAACTGCGTAAGCAACCACTTTCGTTAACCTGTCATCTTTCGGCCACATCGTTGTGCTTGCCAGAAGCGACACGAGACCTACCGTTATAAAACCGAAGGAGAGCGAGGTCGTTTTGACAAAGAACTTACGCAGTGTCGAGTGGGTAGAAAGATGAAGGAGTGTGTCGCGTTTAAGCACTAGAAACATAAAGATCTGCGCAGCGACATAAAAAGTGGCACCGGACGACACTAGCACGACAGCGAAAGCCCAGATCACGTCGAGCACGGATTTGTATGAGTCTACAAGTTCCCTCAAGACAAAAATACCAAAAAGAATTGATGCACACACTAAGAAGAAACCAAAGTGTTTGCGCGCTTCGGTGTAAATATCACGCATTAAGCATTGCCTCCTTGATCTTAATCTCCAGGCTCTGCCCCGGAGAAATATCTGAAGCCCGCAACCGAAGTAGCATTCTCCCATTATGGAGCACAACACATTCGTCGAAGAGTGATTCGAGGCCGGCGATAAGATGAGTGCTAATGATGAGTAACGCATCGTCGGGCTTGTGTAGCTTAATAAGGTCGAGCATGCGATCTCGTGTTACAGGATCCACAGCAGCTAGTGGCTCGTCAAAGAGATAGACTGACGATCGGCGAGCCAGGGTCATGCCAAGATTCAACTGTTCTTCCATTCCTTTCGATAAGTCACTCACCTTCTTCGATTTGTCCAGCGATAGATCATTAATAATAGAGTGGCCACGCTCAAGATCAAAGTCTTCGAAATAGTCTGCTAGGACATTGGGAACCGATCCCACCTTCAAGAACTTATAAATGAATGGTACGTCTGGAAGTAGGGTCGGGATCGTCGCATCACGGAGCTTCACAGAGCCAGATTGAATGGGCAACAATCCGGCCAATGCTTTCAGTAGTGTCGTCTTTCCAGCTCCGTTGTGACCAAATAGTCCTACAATATCTGGGCTATCGAAATGAATAGTCAGCGGAGCGAGGGAGAACCTCCTCCCCCTGGAAACGACCAGATCTTCTAGTTCAAGTAACGTATTCATATATTCACCATACCACATAATTCAGTAAAAATCGAGCAATGTAGGCTACTACAATGATCCAACTAAGGATTCTCAATCCAAACACCCATCGAGGGTTCCGTCGATTATCGATATGTTCGTTGACATCAGTCCATGCAAGCAAGCATCGATAGCCGTCTGAGTTCAGTACAGGCAGCGCGTTTACGGATAGCGTTACAACCGCGAATGCTAGCGAATGACCTAAATCTGAACTGTGAACCCACAGCGCGTTGAGTGCAAAAAGGAGCAAATTTATTGCGAGATTAACCCAAATTCCGGCGATATGCACAAGAACCTTATCTGAGGCTGGAAGAAGTAATATCTGGTTCATCCTGACGTAAAATGCAGGAAAAATCAGATAGTTCATTTTAAAGCCAATTTTGTCAGGCTTCCGACCGCAGATGCGGAGTGCCATGACATGGGCCCCTCATGGAGGGTCACACTGAAAATCATATACGGCACAAACCAAAGGAAGAAATGAGGAGTGACTACCGTGCTGGACCGCATACTAAATATCATATTAATAATGAGTAGCACCACCATGGACGCGGTGCCAAACAATGAAATTTTGACCGAAAATACCGATGAGCGCTCTTGCGACAATCGAGCGATTTCTGTCGGAACATTAGTTGATCGTGTACCATAGTACTTATTTGATGATTTATCATGTATCACAGCATTTTTGCTGGTGATGGCCACCTCATAATAGTCGTCATTGTATACACGGTAGTGCTCCTCAAGGTCACTCATGAACTTTCCGAGCTTCTTCCAGAATCTTAGGGCGAAGCTTATTTAAAGCGTCCTTGTCTTTCATGATGGCGACACACACGTCACAAACCGAGACTGCTTCAGTCATCTGTGCAGCAGGGGCGAGCGGGCTAGCCTCGCGGACTCTATCTAAAAGCCACTTTATTCCCCTCGATCTAATAACTGCAAGTAACGCGTTTCTTTCTCCTCTCTTTATGAATTCTTCATGAGTAAGCGCCCCCGCATCTCCAAGGGTCATATCTGTGTCGAATATAGGTGGAGAGCAACACGGATAAACCTTGCCATCATGATGGTATATCAATTCAAATCCAGGGCATCTCAGCTTTAATTTGTCCAACGGTTTCACTATGAGATCTTCGTTGGGGATCGAGAGCCCAGCTCCGCATTGCTGTACAGGGAATCGAGTTACCTTCACGCATAGAGCGGAATCTCCAAGCTCCTTCAGAAGATCTAAAGAGTCATGGCTTCTGCTGACGCACATGTTGAGTATTGTTGGAATTCTGCTATTTGATGCAGCGTCCAGCGCATTACGTATGCGTTCTGGTTTAACATATGGTGCGTGAAAGTTGTCATAACTTATGGTTAGATGAGATAATCCCGCAGATTCAAGGTCGCCTATCATTCTGGCCGCACGTTCTGGTGTTATTGCCCAGAAGCCATTAGTCGTAAGATTAGTCTTCATTCCAGCAGCCGATACGCGCTTTATCAAGCTAAGTACTCGTTTGGCTTGTAGCAATCGGCCTTTTCTTCGTTTTCGGAATAGTTACCGGCGCACTCCTAAGTTCGCCTATCCCTATTTTCGCGATAGCCCTCAGAAACCAAGTGTCATCCTGCTGTTGAACTTCACTCTGCGTTAACATCATTTCATCTGCTTTGTTTTCGAGGGTGCTTTTTTCGCTCATAATGGTTGCCATTATAAAACAGTCAACCAATCTATGTAATATTCATGCAAGTATTTTGCATTATAGTGAGTGATGACTAGAGCAAAGCAAATAAAAAAGCCTTACGTCCGAAACATCCATAGCGTGAGAGTAAGACTTAAAGCAAAAATGGTCGGGGTGACTGGACTCAAACCAGCGACCTCGCGGTCCCAAACCGCGCGCGCTATCAACTGCGCCACACCCCGATACGCTTTATATCACACGGGCGACCATTCTTTGCCGGAGCAAAATATGGTCGGGGTGACTGGATTTGAACCAGCGACCTCA